>NZ_JBEZWE010000009.1:0-237806 GCF_040637405.1 Streptomyces sp. NPDC029526 | reverse complement strand
CTCACTCCGGACGCTCCTGCCGGCACGCTTCCTGACGGCGTATCAGATCGGGCGGTCGAGGTACGCCCGGGCGCGCCGGCCGGTGCGGACGGCGCCGCGTCCCCCTCCCCCGGGACGCGCCGGGACTCCTCCCCCGCGGCGACCGGCCCGGCGCGGGCCACCGCCCCCGACGGCCCGCCGCTGACCTGGACCGTCGACGACCAGGTGTGGGCGCACGGCTGCGGCCACGACTACGTCGTCGACGCCCCTCCGGAACGGGTGCCCCCGCCCCCGGCGCCGCAGGACGCCGGGGCCTGGGCGAGGGCCCAGCGGGCCGTGCACGGGGGCGAGACGATCGTCGAACTGTCCGTGCAGGGCACCTCGGACACCGCCGTCGTCCTGACGGCGCTGCGCGTGCGCGTGGTCGGACGTGGCGCCCCCGCGCGGGGCAACGCCTACGCCGTGGACGAGGGGTGCGGCGGCGCGCTCACCCCTCGGTACTTCGCGGTCGACCTGGACAAGGACCGCCCGCTGGCCCGCCCGGTCGCCGGGAACGACGCGGGTACGCCGATCCCCGCGGTGCGCCTGCCCTACCGGGTCTCGGCGACGGACCCGGAGGTGCTGCGGGTCACCGCCCGCACCGGCGGCTGCGACTGCCGCTGGTACCTGGAGCTGGACTGGTCCTCGCAGGGCCGCAGCGGCACCGTCCGGGTGGACGACCGCGGCCGGCCGTTCCGCACCAGCGGCGTCCAGGGGCTGTCGCACTACGCGTACGACACCTCCGGGCGCCGCTGGGTGCCGCGGTCCGGGTGACGCGCCCGGCGGGACGTTCCGTCAGGGGCGGGGGACGTTGCGCAGGTTGGACCGGGCCATCTGCACCATCCGGCCGACGCCGCCGTCCAGCACCATCTTGGAGGCGGACAGGGCGAACCCGGTCACCATCTCCTTGCTGATCTTCGGCGGGATGGAGAGCGCGTTGGGGTCGGTGACGACGTCGACGAGCGCCGGACCCTTGTGCCGGAACGCCGACCTGAGCGCACCGGCGAGGTCCTTGGGCTTCTCCACGCGCACCCCGTGGGCACCACAGGCGCGGGCCACGGCGGCGAAGTCGGGGTTGGTCATGCCGGTGCCGTGCGAGGGCAGTCCGGCGACCAGCATCTCCAACTCGACCATGCTCAGGGAGGAGTTGTTGAACAGGACGACCTTCACCGGAAGGTCGTACTGGACCAGGGTGAGGAAGTCGCCCATGAGCATGCTGAAACCGCCGTCGCCCGACATCGAGACGACCTGCCGTCCCCGGTCGGTGAACTGGGCTCCGATGGCCATCGGCAGGGCGTTCGCCATCGAGCCGTGGGAGAACGAACCGATCACCCTCCGGCGGGCGTTGGGCGAGATGTAGCGGGCGGCCCAGACGTTGCACATGCCGGTGTCCACGGTGAACACCGCGTCGTCGTCGGCGATCTCGTCGAGGACGGAGGCCACGTACTCGGGGTGGATCGGGACGTGCTTGTCGACCTTCCGCGTGTACGCCTTGACCACGCCCTCGAGCGCGTCGGCGTGCTTCTTGAGCATCCGGTCGAGGAACTTGCGGTTGTCCTTGGCCCGTACACGGGGCGTCAGGCAGCGCAGCGTCTCCCGCACGTCGCCCCACACCGCGAGGTCCAGCTTGGAGCGCCGGCCGAGCACCTCGGGCCGCACGTCCACCTGCACGATCCGCACGTCGTCGGGGAGGAAGGCGTTGTACGGGAAGTCGGTGCCGAGCAGGATCAGCAGGTCGCACTCGTGGGTGGCCTCGTAGGCGGCGCCGTAGCCGAGCAGGCCGCTCATGCCCACGTCGAACGGGTTGTCGTACTGGATCCACTCCTTGCCGCGCAGGGCGTGCCCGACCGGCGACTTGATCTTCTGGGCGAACTCCATGACCTCGGCGTGCGCGCCCCTGGTGCCGGCGCCGCAGAACAGGGTGATCTTCTCGGCGCCGTCGATCAGGTCGACCAGGCGGTCGATCTCCGCGTCGCCGGGCCGGACCGTCGGCCGGGAGGTGACCAGCGCGGTCTCCACGGTCTGCTCGGGGGCGGGCTCGTCGGCGATGTCGCCCGGCAGGGTGACGACGCTGACGCCGGAGCGGCCGATGGCGTGCTGGATGGCGGTCTGCAGCAGCCGGGGCATCTGCTGCGGGCTGGAGATCATCTCGCTGTAGTGGCTGCACTCGCTGAACAGCCGGTCCGGGTGGGTCTCCTGGAAGAAGCTCAGGCCGATCTCGCTCGACGGGATGTGCGAGGCGAGGGCGAGCACCGGCGCCATGGACCGGTGGGCGTCGTACAGGCCGTTGATGAGGTGGAGGTTGCCGGGTCCGCAGGAGCCCGCGCAGGCGCCCAGCCGACCGGAGACCTGGGCCTCCGCACCCGCGGCGAAGGCCGCGGTCTCCTCGTGCCGGACATGGATCCAGTCGATGGCGGGGCTGCGGCGCACGGCGTCCACGACGGGGTTGAGGCTGTCGCCGACAACGCCGTAGAGGCGCTTGACTCCCGCGCGGGTCAGGATGTCGACGAACTGTTCCGCGACGTTCTGTTTGGCCATGGCTCTCGTGTGCCCCTTCGTGTCCGGGTGGACCCTCCGGTTTCCATCAAGGCACACCGGCCACCCTCACGCCTCCCACACGGCGGCCGCCGTACGGTCGTCGGCGTACCCCTTGACCCGCACCTGGGTGTCGGCGAGGAACGCCGCCAGGCCCGGCGGCCCGGGACGTGACCACCGGCCCGCGAGGTGGGCGCGCAGTTCCTCCTCGCCGCGCATCGGATCGGCGAGGCCCGCGCTGCACATCAGGAGCGTGTCACCCGGCCGGGCTACGGAGGTGCGGAAACGGAAGGGTTCGCGGGGCGGCTCCGGGCGGTCGACGAGCGTGGGCGCGGGCTCGTACGGGCTCGGGGGCGCCGGGAGGCCGAGGTCCAGGGTGAGCCGGTCGCCCTCGGGGGTCTCGGAGGGCGGGGAGCCGAAGCCGACGACGGGCTCGCCCCGGACGTCGCTCACCCGGGGCTCGATGTCCTGCCACTCCCCGTCCCGCAGCCGGAACAGCCCGCCGGGGCCGACGCCGAAGAAGACGCGGGTGCGGCACTCGGGGTCGCCGGTGAGCAGCAGGCAGCGCAGGCTGGCCGCGTACGCGTCCGGTTCGAGTCCCTGTTCGACGGCGTGGGCGCGGAGCCGGCCCAGGCTGCGGTCGGTCAGCCGGTTCAGCCCGGACTTGAGGTCACCGCGGCGGGCGGCCCGGATGTCGTCGACGAGGCGGGCGTGGCTGCGGCCGACGGCGCGGCCGATCCACCGGCAGACCTCGTCGGCGGCCCGGTGCGCCCGGGGCGCGGTCCGCGTGCCGGTCGCGACGGCGACGAGCACCAGGGCGCGCTCACCGCTGCCGAAGCGGGCGGTGAGCAGGGCGTCCCGGCGGGGTTCGCCCCGGTAGCGGGCGGAGTCGCCGCGCACCGAGGCGGCTCGCAGGGTGCAGGCGCCGTAGCGGGCACCGTCCAGCACGGTGTCGGGGACCAGGTCGTCGAGGGCGTCGGGCTCGGCCGACGGCAGGGCGGTGGGCTCGGCGTCGTAGGTGGGCGGCCGGGTGCCGACGTAGCCGCGGACCGGCGGGGGCGCGGGGGCGGTGGCGGTGGTGCCGGCCGGGGCGTACTCCGGGGCGGGTTCCGGAGCGTCCCCGGGGGCTGCGGGCCGCCGGGGCGGGGCGGCCGGGGGCGCGTGGTCCGGGGGCGGGGTGGTGCCGGGCGTGCTCGGGGGAGCCGGGGGCGGCGCGGCGGGCGGTGTCGGCGCGGAGGAGGCCGGGGGCGGTGGGGGCGGAGGGGGCGGAGGGGCGCCGGCCGGGGCGGGAGGGGTCCAGGGCGGTCCGGGGGCCGCCGCGGACGGGAAGGTGACCGGTCCCGGCGGGGCCGCTGGTGGCGGTTCCCAGGGCGCGCGGGGCGGCGTGGCGCCCCGGGAGGGCGGAGAGCCGTGGAGCGGCGCGGAGCCGGCCCGCCCGGGGCGGCCGGGGCGGCCGGGGCGGCCGGAAGACGGGGAGTCGGGGGTCGGCGCTGAGCCGGAGGCCACCGGGCCGGAGGCCGCGGGGCCGGGGGGTTGGTCCGGCTCCGGGCGTGGGGGCGGGACGGCGGCGGGGGGTGTGTCTTCTGCCGCCGGGCCGTCCCGCCCGCCGTCCCGCACCGTGCCGGACGCCGAGGCGAAGCGGTCGTCCAGCGAGTCGCGGGCGGGCGCGGGCCCGGTGTCGCCGGTGGAGTCGTCGTACAACTGCCGCCACCAGTCGTCCTCGTGACCGGTGGGCCTTCCCCCCTGCTGGCTCATGCTCCCGATTGTCCACCGCTCGGGCGGGATGAAAACGGGGCATCCGCAAAATCCACGCCCGCCGTGCCCATCGGGAGCCGGGTCGGGTGAAGGGTGGGACAAGCGTGCGACACGGGGAGGGTGTGGTGGACCGCCGGGCCGGTCCGGCCGGACTGCGGCGTCCCCCGCCCTCCTGCACCCTGGACGGATGGGAGCATGGGACCTCCTGCTGGCCGGACTGGTGATCCTGTTCGGCCTGTGCGGAGTGCTGGTGCCCGGGGTCCCCGGATCGTGGCTCGTGTGGGCCGGGGTCGCCTGGTGGGCGCTGAAGGACCCGCGGCCGGTCGCCTGGTGGGTGCTGGTGGGCGCGACCGTCCTGCTGTTCCTGTCCCAGGTGGTGCGCTGGGCCCTCCCCCCGCGCCGGTTGCGCGCGCACGGCACCGACGCCCGCATGATCGCGTACGCGGGCATCGGCTCGTTCCTCGGCTTCGTGCTGCTGCCCGTGCTCGGCGCGGTCCCGGGCTTCCTCGGCGGCATCTACCTCTACGAACGGCTGCTCCTGGGCCGGCACGGCGACGCGGTGGCGGCGGTCCGCACGGCCCTGCGCTCGGGCGGCTCCAGCCTGCTCGCGGAACTGTTCACCTGCCAGCTGATCACGGCCGCCTGGATCGGCGCGGTGTTCTGGGGCTGACCCGTGACCGCGGCCCCGCACGAGGACCGTTCGCGGCCCCTGGACGGAGATCGGCGGGGCACCCCGCGGATGCCCGGGCGCGCCCCACGCAGAGACCGGCCGCGCCCCCGCACGGAGACCGGCGGCACCCTCCCCCGGAGGCCGGGCCACACCCCGCACGGACGCCCGGCCCCGCACCCTCGCACGGACGCCCGGCCCGGAACCCTCGCACGACGACCGTTTGCGCCCCCTCGGCGGAGACCGGCGGCAGCCGCACGCTGAGGCCGGGAGCACCCCGCGCGGAGGTCCGGCCGCGCGGGGCCGGCTCACGCCGGCGGGTGAGGGCTGGCTCACGCCACGCGGGTGAGGGCCGTCTCCCCCGCCGCCTCCAGGTGGCGCAGGGCGTACGAGCGCCAGGGCCGCCAGGCGTCGGGCACGCCGGCGGCTGGCGGTGCCACGTCGGGGTCGCCGAGAGCCCGGGTGCGGATCACGGCGACCGTGCGGTCGTCCAGGCCGGGCAGGGCGCGCAGGGCCGTCTCGGCGGCGTCCCGGTCGGCGCCGGGATCCAGTCGCAGGGTGCCGTCGGCGAGCGCCCCGGCGAGGGCGCCCAGGGCCCCGCCCGGTTCGGCCCCGGCGAGCACGGCGGGCTCGGGGAACAGGTGGGTGAGGGTCCCGCAGGGGGCGTCCAGCGCCTTGCCGTACCGCCGGACCAGCAGGGCGGCCCGGTCGCGCCCCACCAGGGCGCGCACCGCGCACTCCTCCGGGTCGGCGGCTCCCGGCGAGCGCAGCCCGGGGCGCGCGGCGACCAGCGGGGCGAGCCGGGGGTCGGTGCCGAGCCGGGCGTCGACGGCGTAGGGGTCGGCGTCCAGGTCGAACAGGCGCCGCAGCCGCTGCACGGCGGTGGTGAGGTCCCGGGGGTCGGTGAGGTGGAGGCGGGCGTCCAGCCAGCCGCCCGGCCGGGCACCCCGCCCTCCCGGGGCGGCTCCGGGCCGCTCCCGCACCGCGGCGATGCCGATGCCGTACGGGAGGCGCAGGGTGCGGCGGTAGGTGCGGGCTCCTCGCGGGCCATGGACGTCCTCGACGCCGGGGACGGCCTCGCGTTCCAGCAGGTCGAAGACGGGTTCGGCCGGGTAGGGGCCACGGTGGGCGAGCCGCAGGGGGATGCCGGCGGCGGGCGCGGCCGTGCGGCGGGAGGTCCGGCCGCCGCCGGGGGCCGCGGCCCGCAGGGCGCTGGGGGTGGCGGCGTAGACGGCGCGGACGGTGTCGTTGAACTGCCGGACGCTGGCGAAGCCGGACGCGAAGGCCACGGAGGTCACCGGCAGGTCGGTGGTCTGCAGCAGGACCCGGGCGGTGTGGGCGCGCTGGGCGCGGGCGAGGGCGACCGGTCCGGCGCCGACCTCGCCGGTGAGCTGGCGCTGCACCTGGCGGGCGCTGTAGCCGAGCCGGGCGGCGAGCCCGGTGACGCCTTCGCGGTCGACCACGCCGTCGGCGATCAGCCGCATGGCGCGGCCGACCACGTCGGCCCGGACGTTCCATTCGGCGGAGCCCGGCACGGCGTCCGGACGGCACCGCCGGCAGGCCCGGAACCCGGCCCCCTGGGCCGCGGCGGCCGTGGCGAAGAACCGCACGTTGGCCCGTTTGGGCGTCACCGCGGGGCAGCTGGGACGGCAGTAGATCCCGGTCGTCCGGACGGCGAAGAAGAACACCCCGTCGAACCGTCCGTCCCGGCCGCACACCGCCTGGTACCTGCTGTCGTCGTCCATCACACCGTCCAGTCTGCGCCCGCGCGACGGGCCCTGCTGGCGGGAATCGGACATGCAGCCCGACCCCCGGGTGGGCGGACGGCACACCCACCCGGCCGGTCGTGCGGACGGGCCGGAAGGCCGGGCGCGGGAACGGGCCGGAAGGCCGGGCGCGGGCGCCGTCGGCGTCCCGGACCGGCCCCCCGGCCACCGGACTACGCCCAGCGGCCCCGCTTGATCTCCATCGCCTCCCGGGCCTGGGCGTCCTGGCGCTTCCACTGCTTGCGGATCTCCGCGCGCAGCCGGGCGTCCTTCTGGGCGACCATGCGCCGGTTCTCCCGCTGCAGCTTGCGGTAGCTGTCCAGGCGGCGCTGCGCGAGGGCGCCGTCCTCGATCGCGGCGAGGACGGCGCAGTCGGGCTCCCGGTCGTGGGAGCAGTCCTGGAACCGGCAGCCCTCGGCGAGTTCCCGGATCTCGGAGAACACCTGGCCGACGCCGTCGGTGGCGTCCCACAGGCCGACGCCCCGCAGGCCGGGGGTGTCGATGAGGACACCCCCGCCGGGCAGGACCAGCAGGTTGCGGGTGGTCGTGGTGTGCCGGCCCTTGCCGTCGACGTCCCGGACGGTCCGCACGTCCATCACGTCCGCGCCGAGGAGGGCGTTGGCGAGGGTGGACTTGCCCGCGCCGGACTGCCCCAGCAGCACGGACGTGCCGCCGGCGGCCACGGCGGTGAGGACGTCGAGGCCGTCACCGTCGTGGGCGCTGACGGTGATCACCGGCACGCCGGGCGCACTGGTCTCGACGTCCTGGACCAGGTGCGCGCGGGTCACCGCGTCCGGGACCAGGTCGGCCTTGGTCAGCACGACCACGGGCCGGGCGCCGGACTCCCAGGCGAGGGCGAGGAACCGTTCGACGCGGGCCAGGTCGAGCTCGGCCGCGAGCGAGACGGCGACCACGGCGTGGTCGACGTTGGCGGCGAGGATCTGTCCCTCGGACCGCTTGGAGGAGGTGGACCGTACGAAGGCGGTACGGCGCGGCAGCACGGCCCGTACGTAGCGCGGGCTGCCCGCCGGCTCGACGGCGACCCAGTCACCGGTGCACACGACCTCCAGCGGGTCGTGGGGCGTGACGAAGGCGGTGTCGGCGCGCACGGTGCCGTCGTCGGTGACCACGTCGCACTGGCCGCGGTCGACCCGGACCACGCGTCCGGGCAGCAGGCCCGCGGTGGCGTGCGGGGCGAAGGTCCCGGCCCAGGCGTCGTCCCAGCCGTAGGGAGTCAGCGCGGAGCCGGAGGGAAGAGAGAGCGAACTCAAGGGGATGACCCTTCACAAGGAGCGGCCCCGGCGGCGCCCGGGCGGGCGTGCTCGCGCACACCCGGGAGGGCGGAAGGAAGGTCGTGGATCAGCCGGCGGCCACGGAGGTGGACTTGACGGAGTGCTGAGTACGGACGACGTCCATGACGATCGCAGCCATCGGTCGACACCTCCTCGCTCGTTCCGCGCCGCGGGGCGGCGCTCCGGTACGGCGGCGCGGGGCCACCGTGGATCTGCCGGTCAGACTAGTCGGCGGCCCTCCCGGCACGTCAACTCCTTTTCCGCTCCCGTCCCGTCACCGCGCCCGGCCGCCGTTTCCACCCGCCGAACCCGTCACCGCTTCCCGTCCCCGCGACCCGTCACCACACCCCCTCGCCGTTTCCCGTCAACGCGACCCGTCACCACCCCCTCGCCGCTTCCCTTCGCCGTTTCCCGTCACCGTTTCCCGCCGCCGTCTCCCGTCACCGTCTCCCGTCCCGGTCCCCGCAGCGGCCGGCGCGCGGGCGGGTCAGGCGGGCGTGCAGGGGCGGCCGTTGAGGGTGATGTCGTGCGGCGGCGTGTTGGTGCCGTCCCAGGAGGCGATGAAGCCGAAGGCGATCCGGCCGTTCGCGGGGACGTCGCCGTTGTAGGAGGCGGCGGTGGCCGTGACCCGCGCGCCCTTCTGGTCGTGGGTGGCGTCCCACATCTGGCGGACCCGCTGGCCGTCGCGGAAGGAGAAGGCGACCCGCCAGGCGTCCAGGGCCTGCCGGGTGGTGACGGTGAGGGTGGCCTGGAAGCCGTCGGGCCACTGGTTGACCAGGTCGTAGGCGACGCGGCAGGCGGCGGGCCCGTCGCTGCTCGCTGCGGGCGGCGGCGGGCCCGCGGTGCCGGAGGAGGTGCCCTGCGGCTCGGGGTCGGGGTCCTCGCGCTCCGGCACCGGCGCCGTGGTCCGGTCCGCGGACGGGCCCGGGGCGGAGGGGGCGGGCGCCGTACCGGCCGCCGGCGCGGTGCCGGACGGGGTGTCGGGCGGCGGCGGCAGGGACACCCCGGGGCCGGCGGCCGGGCGGCGGGCGTCGTCGGCGCGGGCCACGCCGCCGTCGCCGCCACCGAACGGCATCAGCGAGGCGGCGAGCGCCAGCAGGGAGACCAGGACGGCGGCGGCGAGCAGGCTGTTGCGGGCGACGCGCGGACCGCCCTCGGTGGGGTCGCCCGAGGGGGCGGCGGCCGGGCCGGTGTGCCCGGTGCCGAGACGTGCGTCGGCGGCCCGGCGGCGCCGCTCCAGGTAGGCCGGTCCGCCCCAGCCGATCACGCCGGCGGCCAGGGCGCCGGGCAGCCCGCCGTCGTCCAGCCGCAGGCAGGCGGCGGCCTCGGCGCACCGCACGCAGGTGGCGAGGTGGCGGGAGAGGTCGTCGGGGGTGTCGGCGGCGGGCGAGCGGGTGACGGCGTCGAGGAGCCGGGCGTAGCTGCGGCACCGGGCGTCCATCGGGGAGTCGAGGTGGTTGCGGTGGCACCGGTCCCGGAACTGCCGTCGCACCTGGTCGAGTTCGTCGTGCGCGGTGCCCGGGTCGAGGCGGAGGCGGCGGGCCACCACCGGCAGCGGCAGGGACTCCACCTCGGCGAGCCACAGCAGTTCGGCGTCGGCCGGGGGGAGGTCGCGCAGTCCGCGCAGGGCGACGGGGCGCTCCAGCGGGGGGCCGGTGTAGCGGGCGGCGCGGTCGGAGTGGAGCCACAGCCGCAGGTCCGGGTCGAGCTTGTGGCGGCGGCCGTCGGCCTCCCAGCGGGTCACCGCGGTGCGGACGGCGGTCAGCAGCAGCGGGATCCGGGGCAGCCGGGTCGCGCGGCGGACGGCGCCGCGGACGGTCGCCGCCTCGGCGGCGCGCAGGTCGCGTATGCCGTCCGCGAAGGCCTCCCGGGCGAGTTCCGCGCCCGCGTCCGTGCCGGCCGTGCACAGGTCGGCGTAGGAGAGCACCGCGTCCCAGCACTCGGAGAACAGGGCCGTCTCACTGACGTCCTGGGGGCTCGGCACGTCGGGCATGGGTCTCCTGCATCCACGAACGAGGTCAACTCGCCCCACGGGCGGACGAGTTGAGGGATGCCTCGCGGCAGACGACGACCTTTTCACGTCCTCGCCGCAACTGACAAGCGCCGTCTTCACTTCCGCCGGTCGCCGCACCCCTCGCCGGGACCATACGCAAGGAAGGCCGGAACGTCTCGGTTCCGGCCTTCCCGAATGTCGTCCGTCGGCCCGCGGGCGGGGCTGTCAGGCCTCGACTGTCGTCCGTCGGCCCGCGGGCCGGGCTGTCAGGCCTCGACGGGCTCCTGCGCGGGCAGGCTGTCCATGAAGGAGCTCACGGAGAAGACCGCGCGGCCGGGGCCGGGCGGACCGTAGCCGGGGGGCGAGGCGAGGCCGAAGTCGTCCATGGTGGCGCGGTAGGCCTCCAGCAGCCGGATGTGGTACTCCAGCGGCGCGCCCTGCGGGTTGGCCTTGCCGAGCGGGGTCGTCGGCTCCGGGCACCAGGTGGTGAAGCGGGGCGTGATGCCGTGCGACATGAAGAAGCGCAGGCCCTCGGTGGTGGACGCGATGGCCTCGTCGACGGTGGTGAAGCCGAACGGCTGGGACATCTCCACGCCCGCCACGAAGTTGGGGATGACGTTGCGCGCCCCGAAGACGTCCGCGGAGTCCAGGATGCGCCGGTGCCACTCGTCGCGGCCGACGTAGCGCTCCTTGCCCGGGCAGTACATCTTGAACAGGTACTCGTCCCACACCTCGTAGTTGGGGTGGTAGATCTGCACGCCGTAGTCCTTGAAGCGCTGCACGTCGTCCCTGGGCAGCGCCTGGGCGACGACCTTGCCGATCCAGCGGCCGGGGAAGCGCTCCTCGATGGCCTTGGCGTAGTGGCCGTAGAAGTCGGCCTCGTCACGGCCGGCGACGGTCCTGGTGATCGCCCCGCCGGTGAGGGTGTAGGCGGTGGACGCCTTCGCCGTGTCGTACCGGTCGATGATCTCCAGCGCCTCCAGGACCTCCTCGACGTCCTTCACGCCGGTGTAGGGCCGGCCGGCGGCCTTGTGCTGGCGCCAGTTGTGGTTGATGTCGCAGTACTGGCACTCCTCCTTGGCGCCGAAGTACTGGCAGACCCGGAAGACCGTGAGGTAGATCAGGTAGCCCCACTGGATGGTGGGCGCCACCTCCATGACCGACTTCCCGTTGGACAGGGTGTGCCGGTAGTACTCGGGCATGGGCGGCACCCCGACGTCGGAGATCCGCCTGCCGTCGAGGTAGAGGCCCAGCACGCCGTGCTGGTCGGCGGCCACCCGGTAGGGGGAGGCCGGGTTCACCCGCACCGACACCACCGTGCGGCGCAGGTCGTAGGGGCCGCCGGTGAGGATGATCTCCTCCGGCGGGCGCCGGAGGGCGGCCTCGCCCAGCTCCGGCAGGGTGCCGTGGTCGAAGGAGAAGATGAAGTACGACTTCGGCTTGACCTCGCCGTCCTCGTTGTCGCTGAGGGCGGAGGGGTCGAAGGCCACACCGCCCCGCAGCAGGTCCTCCTTGAAGACGGCTTCCCGCGGCACGTGCGGGAACCGCTCCATCAGATCCTCGACCAGCGCGGTCCGGCTGCCCATCCCGTGTCTCCTCCCGGCTTCGACGTACGACTCCTCACGGTATGCCCCCGCTCGGGGAACCGTGGTGCCGGGTCCCCCGACGTGGCGCGGCCCACTCCCCGGGATACCTTCCGGCGGGGGACTTTCCGCGTCCCTCACGTCAGGGAGGGCAGGTCATGGCCGGGAGCGTCACCAACTGGGCGGGCAACATCACCTACACCGGCGCGGAGCTGCGGCGCCCGCGCGGCCCGGAGGAACTGCGGGCGCTGGTGCGGGGCGGCTCGCGGGTGCGGGTGCTGGGCAGCGGGCACTCCTTCAACCGGATCGCCGACCCGGGCGAGGGCGGGGTGCTGCTGTCCCTGGACGCCATGCCCCGGCGGATCGAGGTAGACCCCGGCGCGCGCACCGTGGTGGCCGGCGGCGGGGTGCGCTACGCCGAGCTGGCCCGCGAGGTGCACGCGCACGGCCTGGCCCTGCCGAACATGGCGTCGCTGCCGCACATCTCCGTCGCCGGGTCGGTGGCGACCGGCACGCACGGTTCCGGGGTGACGAACGGCCCGCTGGCCTCGGCGGTGCGGGAGGTGGAGCTGGTCACGGCGGCCGGTGACCTGCTGCGGATCGGCCGGCGGGACGCACGGTTCGGCGCCGTGGTCACCTCGCTCGGCGCCCTGGGCGTCGTCACCGCGCTCACCCTGGACCTGGAACCGGCCTACGAGGTGGAGCAGCACGTCTTCACCGAGCTGCCGCTCGACGTGCTCGACCCGGAGACGTTCGAGCGGGTGATGGCGTCGGCGTACAGCGTGAGCCTGTTCACCGACTGGCGGGCGCCCGGCTTCCGGCAGGTGTGGCTCAAGCGCCGTACCGACCGGCCGCTGCCGCCGTTCCCGTGGGCGGAACCCGCGACGGAGAAGATGCACCCGGTGCCGGGCATGCCCGCCGTGAACTGCACCGAGCAGTTCGGGGTGCCGGGGCCGTGGCACGAGCGGCTGCCGCACTTCCGGGCGGAGTTCACCCCGAGCAGCGGGGAGGAACTCCAGTCGGAGTACCTGGTGCCGCGCGGCCACGCCGTCGAGGCGCTGCACGCGCTCGACGCGATCCGGGCGACGATCGCCCCCGTCCTGCAGACCTGCGAGATCCGCACCGTCGCCGCGGACGAGCAGTGGCTCAGCCCGGCCCACGGCCGGGACTCGGTGGCCTTCCACTTCACCTGGATCGCCGAGGCCGGGGCGGTGCTGCCGGTGGTGGGGCGGGTGGAGGAGGCTTTGGCGCCCTTCGCGCCCCGGCCGCACTGGGGGAAGGTGTTCACCGTCCCGGGCGCGGAGCTGGCCGACCGCTACCCCCGGCTGGCGGACTTCCGCGCCCTGGCCGCCGACCTGGACGGGGCGGGGGTCTTCCGCAACGCCTTCACGGACGCACTGCTGGGGGCGTGAGGCGCGGTACGCGGGCTCGGACGCGATCCCGGGGGCGGGGGCGGGGCGGCTCGGGGACGGGCTCCGGCTCCGGCTCCGGCTCCGGCTCTCGCCCGAACTCGGCATCCGGCCGAAGGGTGGCGGCCTCACGCGGGCGCGAACGAGTGCATCTCGTCGCCGCCCGGCCGCACCACCCCGTAGGTGCTCTCGGGGACGGCGTTCCAGGCTCCCGGCATGTCGCCGAGGGGCTCGGAGACGATCAGGCGGGTGCCCTCGGCCACGCCCCGCAGGAACTCCAGGTCGGGGTGGAGCGAGCGCAGGGTCTCCACACGGGTGCTGTAGAAGAGGGACCGGGACTTCCACATGCTCGAGTAACGGAACGCCCACAGGCTCTCACCGTCGGTCACGGCGACCGTCATCTGCAAGGGGTCCTCGATGCCGTGCGCCCTGCCCGTGCGTTCCACCAGGCCGGCCATCCGGGCGACGGCGGCCGGCGGGTCCTCCTCCAGGCCCAGGGTGAGCGCCAGGTAGAACAACGTCTCGGAGTCCGTGGAGCCCTCGATGTGCGGGAAGAGTGCGGGGTCCACGGCCATCAGCAGGTCGCGCCGGATCCGGTCGAACCCCTCGATCGCGCCGTTGTGCATCCACATCCAGGGGCCGTGGCGGAACGGGTGGCAGTTGGTCTGCTGCACCGCGGAACCGGTCGAGGCCCGGATGTGGGCGAAGAACAGGTGTGAGCGGACGTGGCCGGCGATCTCGCGCAGGTTCCGGTTGCTCCAGGCCGGGCCGATCTCCCGGAGTACGGCCGGGGTGCCGTTGTCCTCCCCGTACCAGCCGACGCCGAAGCCGTCGCCGTTGGTGGTCTCCATCCCCATCCGGGAGTGCAGGCTCTGGTCGATCAGCGAGTGGGCGGGCCGGTACAGGATGCTGTCGAGCAGGATCGGGGTTCCCGAGTAGGCGAGCCATCGGCACATCGCACAGGGTCCTCTCGTGTCGCTTCACGTCCGCATCACGCCGTTCGGGGTGCCGCGGGTCGCCGTCCCCGCCGCCTTCGTCCCCGCCTTCCTCCCCGCCCTCGTCTCCGTTCCACTCGTTCGGGGCCCCACGGGTCGCCCGTCGCGCCGACGCCCCGAGTACCCGCGGGGACGTCCCGGACCCGCCCGTGGGAACGGACGTCCCCGCGCGTCCTCAGGGCTGCCGGGCCCACCACGGCTGTCGGACCGTTCGCAGCCTCGGACCGGACGGGCCGGCCGACCGCGCGCCGCGCGCTCCCCGCGCCCGGGGCCGGCCGGCCCGCCCGGCCCGTCCCGCCCGGTCGTCGGTGGCCGGGGTCGCGGCGGTCCGGCTACCGTCGGTCGTATGCAGCCCTCGCCCGCACCGAACCTGGCCGACGCCCTCGCGGGCGGCACACTGGTGCTCGACGGTGGTCTGTCCAACCAGCTCGCGGCGGCCGGGCACGACCTGGGCGACGCGCTGTGGTCGGCCCGGCTGCTGGCCGACGCCCCCGAGGCCGTCGCCGACGCCCACCTCGCGTACTTCGAAGCGGGCGCCGACGTGGCGATCACCGCCAGCTACCAGGCCACGTTCGAGGGTTTCGCCCGGCAGGGCATCGACCGCCGCCGCGCCGCCGGACTGCTCGCCGTGAGCGTGGAGGCGGCCCGCGACGCCGTCCAGCGCGCCGTCACCGCCCGTCCCCTGTACGTCGCCGCCTCGGTCGGCCCCTATGGCGCGATGCTCGCCGACGGCTCCGAGTACCGGGGCCGCTACGGCCTGACCGTGGCGGAGCTGGAACGCTTCCACCGGCCCCGGATGGAGGTCCTGGCGGCGTCCCGCCCCGACGTCCTCGCCCTGGAGACCGTCCCCGACATCGACGAGGCGGCGGCCCTCCTGGCCGTCCTGCCCGGTCTGGGCGTGCCGGCCTGGCTGTCCTACTCCGCCGCCGGCGGCCGCACCCGGGCCGGCCAGCCGCTGGAGGACGCCTTCGCGCTGGCCGCGGACGCCGACGAGGTGATCGCCGTCGGCGTCAACTGCTGCACCCCCGAGGACGCCGATCACGCCGTCGCCCTCGCCGCCCGCGTCACGGACAAGCCCGTCGTCGTCTACCCCAACAGCGGTGAGACCTGGGACGCCACCGCCCGCGCCTGGACGGGCCGCCCGACGTTCACCGCGAGCCGGGTCGCCGGCTGGCGGGAGGCCGGTGCCCGCCTGATCGGGGGGTGCTGCCGGGTGGGTCCGGAGGCCATAGCGGACGTGGCGGCGGCGGTGGGCCGCGGCTGACGTAGCGCCGCACCGCCGTGCCGTGCACCGGTCAGTCGCGCCGCAGGACGTACCGGTCGGGCGCCTCCACGTCGCCGAACAGGCGGTACAGGCTGGGATGTTCGGCCGTACCGCTGAACGCGTAGCTCTCCTCCAGGCAGCCGTCGCCGTGCAGCCGGACCTCCGGTTCGGACCCCCGCTCCGTGCGGTCCCAGGTGCCGGACGCACTGCACCGTTCCTCCGCCCCAAGGCCGTCGGCCACCGCCGTGCCGTCCGCCCGGAGGGTCAGCGTGCCTCCCCGGTCGTCCGTCCAGGTGCCGACGAGTTGCTCCTCGGTGAGCCCGGGCGGCTCGTACAGCTCCAGCGTTCCGGTCGCGTACGCCACCACGCCGGCCGTGAGGGTGACGGCCGCCACCGCCCCGCCCGCCGCGCCGACGATCACGGGCACCGCGACCCGGGCACCGGTGCCGCGCGCGACGGTCGCGGCCCGCGCGCACAGCACGGCCGGGGTCAGGACGAGGAAGACCACCGGGGCCACGAGCAGCAGCCGGGCCACGTCGCCGCCACGGACCGCCCCCACCGCGCCGGCGACCGCCCCGGTCACCACGGCGAGCACCGCGCACACGGCCAGGCACCACAGCGCCGTGTCCGTCCGGCCGGCCCGGCGGGCGGACCGGCGGGAGAGCCGGAGCACCGGCAGGACCACCGCCGCCGAGCCGGTCAGCCCCGCCAGTGCGCCGGCCACCACGCCGAGCACGGCTCCGAGGATCCATCCGAGGGGCGCCCCCGCCCCGGCGAAGTGGGCGTCCTCCCCCTGGAGGGCCACGATCACGAAGACGATCAGGGCCAGCGTGCCCTCCGCCACCAGCGCCACGGCCCCCGTCAGCCAGGCGGAGATCCAGCCCCCTCCGCCGACCCCCTCGGCGCCCGCCGGTGCCGTCCTGTCGCGTGGCAAAGTCGACTGTGCCATTACCGCCCCCTGTTGTCGCCGGATTCATCATGCACCTGCCCTGTCCGGCGGCTTCACGAGGGCTCCCGGTACCTCCTCGGCGGTGCGCGGGCGGTCGCACCCGCCGGCCGGCCCCTCCGGCGCGTGCGCGGCAGGCCCGATCGGCGCCCTCCCTCCGGGGGACGCCTGCCCGGCGGGACGGTCGTGTGGCGATGAGTTCGGGGGCGCCCCGCGGTCATAGGGTCGGACCCGGAACCGAGGAGGATTCCCCATGCGCGACGTGACCTACTCCATGAACGTCTCCCTGGACGGCTACATCGCCGGACCGGACGGCGGCTTCGACTGGTCGGAACCGGACGAGGAGGTCTTCCGCTTCTGGATCGACGACCTCCGCACCGTCGGCGTCCACCTGCTGGGCCGGAACCTGTACGAGACGATGCTGTACTGGGAGACCGCGGCCGAGGACCCGTCGCTCGACGCCGCCCAGCGCGAGTGGGTCGATCTGTGGAACCCGCTCCCCAAGGTGGTGTTCTCCACCACGCTGTCGGACGTCCGGGGCCGTGCCCGCCTGGCCACCGGCACCGTGGCGGAGGAGATCGAACGGCTGCGGGCCGAACCGGGCGAGGGAGAGATCGCCATCGGCGGCGCGACGCTCGCCGCGGAGGCCGCCGCCGCGGGACTGATCGACGAGTACCGGGTCATGGTGTACCCGGTCCTGGTCGGCGGGGGCCTCCCCTACTTCGCCCGGGACGAGCGCCGGGTGGACCTCGACCTGGTCGAGACCCGCCCGTTCGGCTCGAAGTTCGTGCTCCTGCGCTACCGCGTGCGGCGGTAGCGCAGGCCGCCCGGACCCCGACGCCGCCGACGGGGCAGCCGCCCGGGCTGCCGACGGGCTCGGGGCGGTGGCCAGGATCGGAACGGACGGCCGGGTCGGGAACGGACGGCCAGGCCCGGAACGGACGGCCGGGCTTGGAACGCCGCCGGGTCCGGACTGCCGAGGGGTTCGGAGCGGTGGCCGGCTTCGGCGTGGTGGCCCGGGTGGCCAGGGCTGCCGGGTGCGCGGCCGGGGGGGGTCATGGGGTACGGCCGGGGACCGGCTGGTGTCGGCACGACCCGGCGGGCGGTGCGGCCGGGAAAACCGGTGTCGCCGGGCGCCCGCGCGTCCCTACAGTTCGCGTCCATGGACGACACCTCCGCTCCGCCCCGGCACACCCGGCTCACCTTCCACGGGCCCCTCTCCGAGGACCGGGCAGCCCGGATGATCGGCCGCCTGACCGCGCAAACCGCCCCGGGTGCCGGAGTCGCCCCGGACATCCCGGAGACCCCGGTCGCCCCAGACACCCCGGTCGCCCCGGGGACCGTGCTGGACATCGGCTGCGGCTGGGGGGAGTTCATGCTTCGCCTCCTGGAGGCGTCACCCGGGTCGACCGGCGTCGGCATCGATGTCGACGCGGAGGACCTGGCCCGCGGGCGCGCGGCAGCCGAGGCCCGGGGACTCGCCGGACGGGTCCGCTTCCTGCGGGAATCCGCGCGGGACACCACCCGCGGCCCTGCCGACCTCGTCCTCTGCCTGGGCGCCTCCCACGCCCTCAGCGACGCCCCGCCGCCCGGGCACATCGGCGCCGCCCTGCGGGCCCTGCGCCGCCTAGTGGCCCCGGGCGGCAGGGTCGTCCTCGGCGAGGGCTTCTGGCACCGTCCGCCCGCTCCCGGAGAGCTGTCGGCGATGTGGCCGGGTGCCACCGTCGGCGAACTCCCCGACCTCACCGGGCTCGTGGACCTCGCCGTCGCTTCGGGGTTCCGGCCGGTGTGGATCGAGACGGCGAGCACCGGCGAGTGGGAGGACTTCGAGTCCGCCTACCGGTCCGACGTGGAGGAGTGGCTGGCCGCGCACCCCGGTCATCCGCTGGCCGAGGAGACCCGCGAGCGCGTCGACCGGCAGCGTTCCCGCTGGCTGCGGAGTTACCGCGAGGTCATGGGACTGGCCTACCTCACCCTCGCCCCCGTGGGCTGAGGGCCGTCGCGGGCCTCCGTCCGGTCCGTGCTCCTCCGGCCGGCGGCGGCAGCGGCGGCGCGGCCTCCCGGTTGTTGCCGCCGGGGACGTCGTGGCCGGGCGGGCGTCAGGTGCGCCGCGGCACGCCGATGCGCCGCAACCGGCCGATCACGCGGCGCAGTTCGGGCGACTCGGCGGGAGCGGGGGGCGTGTCGCCGGAGGAGGCCCACAGGGCGAGTTCCCGGTCGCGGGGGCCGTGGACGGTGCGCGGGGGGCCGTCGCCGAAGACGTGGACGGGGTGGTCGGCGTCCCAGCGGGGCCAGCCGGGGGTGCCGTCGGTGACGAAGCGGACCCAGGCCCCGTGCATCGCGTCGGCGAGGTCAGCGGGAGCGTCGTCCCCGGCGAGCTTCCGCGCCTCGGGCCGGTCACCGGTGTCGAAGACGAAGCCCAGTTCCAGGGCGTGGCAGGCTCCCATGCCGGGCAGGCCGGACGGCCAGGCGAACTCGTAGACGAAGCTGGGGTCCGTCCGGCCGTCGGCGAGACGGTGCAGCGGCACGCGCAGCAGGCGGTCGGTGACCATCTGGCCGACGATCTCCGCGGTACCGGCACCGGGGAGCAGCTCGCGGTAGCCGCGGGGCACCTCGCCGCCGCAGCGGCAGCGGGCCATCGCGCCCGCGAGGGCGACCGGGCCGAGACGGTCGACGCGGTCCACCAGGCCGCCGGGGACCAGCCACAGACGGTACTCGTCGCGTGTCCAGCCCATGAGGAGGTCCACCCCGCGGGCGGCGCCCCCGTCGGTGAGCGCGTCGAGGGGATCGCCCGGGACGAGGTCACCGTCCACGACGACGCCGAAGGCGGGGCCGCCGAGCACCGGGCTGCTGAGGCGGCCGGCCTCGGCCTGGGCGCGGAGCAGGCGGGCCGGGTCCACCGCGGCGAACGCCTCCGCCGTGGCGGGCACCTTCAGGCGGCCCGCCATGCGGCGCACCATCCGCCGCACCTTGTCCCGGTCGGACGTCTCGGGCGGCCCGCTCTGCAGGATCGCCCGCCGGACCAGGCCCCGGGTCTGCGGTGCGGCGAGGAGGACGCCCGTGCTGATCGCCCCGGCGGACTGCCCGGCCAGGGTGACACGGCCGGGGTCACCGCCGAACGCCCCGATCGCCGTGTGCACCCACCGCAGGGCCGCCAGCTGGTCGTGCAGCCCCGGGTTGGCGGGGGCGTCCGGGAAGAGGCCGTAACCCTCCACGCCCAGGCGGTAGTTGACCGATACGCACACCACGCCGTCCCGGGCGAAGGCGTGCCCGTCGTACACGGGGACGGCGGAGGAGCCCCGGGTGAGGGCCCCGCCGTGCAGCCAGACCAGGACGGGGAGGCGGGCGTGCGGGGACGGGTCCGGGGTCCACACGTTGAGGTTGAGGCAGCCGTCGCCCGCCACGAACGGGTCGGAGAGGTACTGCGCGAACGCCTCGGAGTACGGCGGCTTCGGGGCCGTCGGCCCGAACGCCCCGGCGTCGCGCACCCCGTCCCACGGCTCGGGCGGAACGGGCGGGCGGAACCGGCGCGGACCGAACGGGGGCGCCGCGTACGGGATGCCCCGGTACACGGCGACGCCGCGCTCCCACCGGCCGCGGACGGCACCGTGGGGTGTGGCGGTCACGGGATGCGCCTGGTCTGCCGTCATCTGCCACCAGCCCTTCCGCGCCGCGCTCACGCGCGCCGCTGAACCCACCGGTAACACAAGAGCACTCTCCTCGCACGCGGTATTCCGTCCGCCGGGAGGGCGCCCCGGGTCGGCCCGCGCGGCGCCGGCGCACGGAGGACGGGCCGGCGGGGAGGGGCGCCGCCGCGCGGCCCGCCCCTCCCCCGGCCCGCTCACGCCGGTGACGCGGTGGCGGTCGTGAGGAATCCGCGCAGGTGGCCGGCCACGGTGTCCAGGTGGCTCTCCAGCAGGAAGTGGCCGCCCCCGCGGACCAGGCGGATCTCCGCGTCCGGGAGGTCCCGCGCGAAGGCGCGCGCCCCGTCCGGGCCGAAGATCTCGTCCCCCGCGCCCCAGACCGCGAGGAGCGGGACCCGGCGCTCCCGGAACCAGGCGTGCACCCGGGGGTAGAGCGGCCGGTTGGAGGCGTAGTCGCGGAACAGGGCCAGCTGGGCGAGGTCGTTGCCCGGGCGGTTGACGTCCCGGTGGTCGGCGGTCCAGGTGTCGGGGTCGACGCGTTCGGGCCGGTCCACACCGTGCAGGTACTGCCACCGGATGGCGTCCAGCGAGAGGGCGGCCCGGACGGCGGGCTCGGTGGCGGGGCCCGGGTCCTCGGCGTACGCCCAGACCGGCTTCCAGAAGTCCGGTACGAAGCCGTCCTCGTAGGCGTTGCCGTTCTGGGTGATCACCGCCGTGATCGCCTGCGGGGCGCGCAGGGCGAGCCGCCAGCCGATGGGGGCGCCGTAGTCCTGGACGTAGATCGCGTAGCGGGTGACGCCGAGCTGGGCCAGGAGGGCCTCGGTGACGTCCGTGAGGGCGTCGAAGGTGTAGGTGAACTCGTCCACGGCCGGGGTGTCGGAGCGGCCGAAGCCGAGGTGGTCGGGCGCGATGACGTGGAAGCGGTCGGCGAGGGCGGGGACGAGGTGGCGGAACATGCGCGAGCTGGTGGGGAAGCCGTGCAGCAGCACGAGCGTGGGGGCTTCCCGGGGCCCCGCCTCGCGGTAGAGGACGCGGTGCCCCCGCACGGTGGCGTACTGGTGGCGGATCTCGGCCATTACTAACCCCTTAGGCAGGTTTTGATGGTTACCTTGCTGCCAGTAGACCCCCGGTGGAGTAACCTGTCAAACGCGTTGATGGAGTTAGCCGGAAAGGTGGCGGGTGGCGTGCTGGACGAGCGGGCCCTGCTGGAGGCGCTGAACAGCACCCCGGTGCTCGACGGCCGGCCCCAGGACCTGTGGAGCGACGACCACGATGTGGACCGGTGGGCCCGGGACCACGGCCGAGAGGTCTCCGGCGACGCGGAACGGCGGTGGCTGCGCACCGCCCGGGACGCGCTGCGGGCGGTGGAGTCGGGCACCTCGGACGGGGGCGGTCTGCGCCGGGTCCTCGCCGGGGTCCGCCAGGTGCCGCGGGCCGGCTCCTCGGGCGTCGAGTGGGAGCTGGAGGTGCCGGACGGGCGCGGGCTCGCCGTGGAGCTGGTCCTCACCTGGGCGGACGTCAAGGAGCGCCTGCCCGGCCGGCTGCGGCCCTGCGGCAACCCGGAGTGCCGTCTGTTCCTGCTGGACCGCAGTCGCGCCAACACCGCGCGCTGGTGCTCCATGAAGACCTGCGGGAACCGGCTCAAGGCCCGCCGGCACCAGGCGCGGGTCCGGCAGACCTCGCGGCCCGAGTAGCCCGGCGGTCACGGCGGCCGGGCGAGCGGGTCCGATTTCTTCAAGACCGGGTCCCTGCCCCGTCCCTACCGTGGGGCCCATGAGTGCACGTTTCGATGCCATCGGACTGGTCGTCTCGGACATGGCGGCCTCGGTCGCCTTCTACCGCCGGCTCGGCTTCGCGTTCCCCGAAGGGGCCGCGGAGCAGGGGCACGCGGAGGCGGAACTGCCGGGCGGCCTGCGGTTGTTGCTGGACACGGAGGAGGTGGTCCGTTCCTTCCACCCCGAGTGGCAGGCCCCCTCCGGGGGCGGCCGGGCCTCGCTGGCGCTGCGGTGCGACAGCCCCGACGAGGTGGACGCGCTCTACGGGGAACTGGTCGCCGAGGGGTACCACGGGGAACTGAAGCCGTGGGACGCGGTCTGGGGCCAGCGGTACGCCGTGGTGCAGGACCCGGACGGCAACGGGGTCGACCTCTTCGCACCGTCCCAGGGCGGCGGGGCGGCGTAGGGGCGACCCGTGGGGCATCGCGCTGTCTCAGGGCGCCGGTGTCCACCCCGAATCGAGTGGAACGGGAGGCTCGAGGAGCCCCGGGCGCTGCGGAGGGCTCGGCGCACGCACCGGCAGGCATGGGTGCCACGGCCCGGCACGCGGGCTCGGCGACGCCGGCGGGTCGCCACCTGTGCTGCCCCCGCCCGTCTATCGACCGCCCCCGCCCAGCAGTTCCCGCAGCGGCAGACCCGTCAACGCCCGTACGTCACGCGACAGGTGGGCCTGGTCGGCGTAGCCGGTGCGGGCGGCGGTCTCGGCCGCCGGGGTGCCGGCGCGGGCCAGGGCGAGGGCGCGGTGCAGGCGGAGGATGCGGGCGAGGGTCTTGGGGCCGTAGCCGAACGCCACGAGCGACCGGCGGTGCAGCTGGCGGGCCGAGACGCCGAGTTCGTCGGCCACCGCGCCGACCGGCCGACCCGCGCCGAGGGCTGCGGCCAGGGACCGCAGTACCGGGTCGGGCGGGTCGGTGGCCGCCGCCAGGCGCAGGGTCAGGTCCTCCAGGCCGGTCACGGGGTCGGGGGCGGCGCGCAGGCGGGCGGTGTGCCGGCGGGTCTCGGCGGCGCCGCGGAGGTCGGCGAGGTCGACGCGCCGGTCGCGCAGCTCGTGGGCGGGGACGCCGAGCAGGGCGGGAGCGGTGCCGGGCCGGAGGCGGATGCCGGTCCACGTGCTGGGCCCGCCGGCGGTGAGGTGGGCGCGGGTGTCGGGGCCGGCGACCAGCAGGCGCCCTTCGTGCCAGAGCAGGTCCATGCAGCCGTCGGGCAGGACCCGGCCGCTGCCCTCGTCGCCGGAGAGGGTGTTGCGCCACACGACCGCCCCCGGCAGCCGCGACGCCCGTTCGCGGTACACGTGCGCCACCTCCCACTCGCCGTTCACCTTACGCGCCAACCAGGCGCCGGACCTGCCGGTTCCGGTGGCCGGAACGTCCCCGGCAGCCCCTGACACGCACCGGGCACGCATCAAGCACGCCCGGGCCGGGGAGGTCGCCGGGCCCCGCCACACCGACCCGCGCGGGCGCCCGCCCCACGGAAGCCCCGTGGGCCGGCCCTGCCCTCCGGTACCCGCCCGCGCCCGGGCACCCCCTAGCGGCGTGCCGGATCTCCGTTGCACCGCCCGCCCGGAGCCGTACCGCCCCGCGCAGCCCTCACCGAAGCCCGGCGGACCGGGGGTGTCCGGCATCCTCCGGTCCGTCCCGCGCCGTGCGCCAGTCCTGGGGGCTGACGCCGTAGGCGCGTTTGAAGGCGGCCGAGAGCGCGAACGCGCTGCCGTAGCCGACCCGGCGGGCGATGGCGCCGAGGGTGTCGTCGGTGTCGCGGAGCCGGTCCGCGGCCAGGGCCAGGCGGAAGCCGGTGAGGTAGGCCATCGGGGGTTCACCGACGCGGGCGGTGAAGCGGCGGGCGAGGGAGGCGCGGGAGACCCCGGCCTTCGCGGCCAGGTCGGCGACCGTCCAGGGGCGGGCGGGATCGTTCTGGAGCAGGCGCAGCGCCGGGCCGACGACCGGGTCCCCCAGGGCCGCGTACCAGGCGGGGGGCTCCGCCCCGGGGCGGTCGAACCAGGCCCGCAGGGCGGCGATGACCAGGAGATCGAGAAGCCGGTCGAGGACGACCTCCTGGCCGGGGCGGTCGCGCACGATCTCCTGCGCGAGGAGCGGGGTGAGCGGGCAGTCCCAGGCGTCGGCGGTGAGGGAGAGCAGCGGCGGGAGAGCGTCGAGGAGACGGCCGCCGAGTTCGCCGCGCCGCCCGTAGGTGCCGATGAGCATGACGGTGGCGCCGTCGGTCCGGTCGCCCCAGGTGCGGACGCCGAGGTCCATGACGCCGTTGAGGGGGCGTCCGTCGGGGTGGTGGCACTCGCCGCCGGGCAGGATCAGCGCCTGCGGCGCGGTGCCCGGGTCGTCGCCGCAGGTGTACGGGGCGGGACCGCGGGCGAGGGCGAGGTCGCCGGGGCGGAGGCGCAGCCGTGGGCCGCGGTCCGGCACGATCCAGGCGTCACCGCGCACCACGAGCATCACGGTGAGCGGGGCACGGTCCTCGATCCGGACGGCCCAGGGCGGGTCGAAACAGGCCCTGATCAGGAACGCCCCGCGGGCGCGCGGACCTTCCAGCAGACCGGTGAGGACGTCCATGCGGTCAGCGTAGACGCGCGGGCAGGCCCACGGACGCGGGAGCTGCCGGCCGGCCCGCGTACCTCTCCGCGTACCTCGGAGCCGCCGCGCATCCCCCGGGCCCGGGGGCCGGAGGGGCGGCAGGACGGCCCCTGACCGGCCGCGCCGGATCGCACGGGCGACCCACGCCACCCGTTCCGCCCGACCCCGCGCCGGATCGCAGGGGCGACCTACTCCGTGCCCCCCGCCCGACCGCCCCGGCGCCGGGGTCCGGCTCAGCGGTCGGGCCGGGTGTCGTCGTCGTCCGTGTCGGTTCCGTGCTTCGGGGGGTGGCCGGACTTGGCGTGGGTGCGCAGCCGGGCGGTGACGTCCTCCGGGGGGAGGAAGCGGGACCAGCGTTCGGGGAACTCGGAGGGCATGTCGGGGTCGGCCTCGCCGTCGTCGGCGGTGACCGTGGTGCGGGCGACGTACTCGGCGACCTGCGCCTGGCGCATCCGCTCGTTGGCCTCGCGGGCGGCGGCCGTGGCGGCGGCCGGCCAGACCCGGTCGATGGCGGCGTTGACGGCGGCCCCGACCAGGACCGCGAACGCGGACACACCGATCCACAGCAGCACGGCGACGGGCGCCGCGAGGGAGCCGTAGATGGTGGGTCCCTCGACGGTGTTGCTCAGGTAGAGGCGCAGCAGGAAGCTGCCGAGGACCCACATGGCGAGGGCGACCAGCGCGCCCGGCACGTCCTCGATCCAGGGCGACCGCACGGGTACGGACACGTGGTAGAGCGTGGTGAGGAAGGCGACCGACAGCAGGATGACGACGGGCCAGTACAGGACCTGCACCACGGTGGTCGACCAGGGCACGATGCGCACCACGGCGTCCGGTCCGGCCACCATGAGGGGCAGGGCGACGGAGCCGATCAGCAGGGCGACCAGGAACAGCAGGAAGGCCAGCAGGCGGGTTTTGACGATGCCGCGGACGCCGTCGAGGCCGTACATGACGGTGATGGTGTCGATGAAGACGTTCACCGCGCGCGAGCCGGACCACAGGGCGAACAGGAAGCCTATGGAGATGACGTCGGGGCGGCCTCCTTTCATCACGTCGTCCAGGATGGGCTGGGCGATCTGCTCCACACCGCGGTCGGACAGCACCGTGCGGGAGGCGTCGAGGAGGTTGCTGCGCAGGCTGGCGATGGTGTCGGCGCCGGTCCAGGTGTCGACGTAACCGAGCAGCCCGATCATGCTGAGCAGCAGCGGGGGCACCGACAGCAGCGTGAAGAACGCGGCCTCGGCGGCCAGGCCCAGGATGCGGTACTCCATGCACGAGTTGACCGTGTCCTTGAGCAGCAGCCACGCGGTCCTGCGTTTGGATACGTTCCGGTAGAGGGCCCTGGCCCTGTGGAGGCGACCGGACGGCTCGTCGGTGGTGTCTCTTGCTGGCTGCACGTGCTAACGGTATCCGTCGCGCCTGGTCGCACTCACCCACCGGCGGATTCGTCCGGCACCGGTCCGTTCCGGCGGCCCGCCCGCCGGTGCGGGGTGAGGCGCCGGAGGTTGGGGGTAGGTTCGCTGACATGGCAGGCACCACGCACACCGTGACCAACCAGGCTCCGCCCCTCGTGCAGTACGACGTGTTCGGCGCCGACCGGGCCCTGGTGGAGGCGGTCGGACGGCACCTGGATCCGCAGGTGCGCGAGGAGGCCGAGGCGGAGCTGACGGGCCTGGGCCGCACGTCCGGGTCGGCGCAGGTGCTGGAGTGGGGGGCGCTGGCGAACGAGCATCCGCCGCGGCTGCACACCCACGACCGCTACGGCCACCGGATCGACGAGGTGGAGTTCCACCCGTCCTGGCACCGGCTGCTCGGCAAGGGGGTGTCCGCGGGCCTGACGGCGGCCTGGGGACGGCCCGGCGGGCATGTGCGGCGGGCGGCGGCGTTCGTGGTGTGGACGCAGGTGGAGGCGGGCAACTGCTGCCCGCTGTCGATGACGCACGCGGCGGTGCCGGCCCTGCGCACCGATCCGGCCCTGGCCGCGGTGTGGGAGCCGCGCCTGACGTCGGAGGTCTACGACCGCGGGCTGCGGCCGGCCGGAGAGAAGGCCGGGGCGCTGTTCGGGATGGCCATGACGGAGAAGCAGGGCGGGAGCGACGTCCGCGCGAACACCACCGCGGCCCGCCCGCTCGCCGAGGACGGCACGTACGAGCTGACCGGGCACAAGTGGTTCTGCTCGGCGCCGATGTCGGACGCCTTCCTGGTGCTGGCGCAGGCACCCGGCGGGCTCACCTGCTTCCTGGTGCCGCGGGTCCTGGAGGACGGCACCCGCAACACGTTCCTGATCCAGCGGCTGAAGGACAAGCTGGGCAACCGCTCGAACGCCTCGGCCGAGGTCGAGTTCGCCGGGACGTGGGCGCGCCGGGTCGGCGAGGAGGGCCGGGGGGTGCACACCATCATCGGGATGGTGGCGGCGACCCGGCTGGACTGCGTCCTGGGCTCGGCGGGCCTGATGCGGCAGGCGGTGGCGCAGGCGGTGCACCACTGCGCCCACCGGGAGGCGTTCGGCGGGAAGCTGATCGACAAGCCGCTGATGCGCAACGTCCTGGCCGACCTGGCCCTGGAATCGGAGGCCGCGACGACGCTGGCGCTGCGGCTGGCCGCCGCGTACGACGACGGCGGCGAGCAGGAGCGGGCACTGCTGCGGATCGCGGTGCCGACGGCGAAGTTCTGGGTGACCAAGCGCTGCGCGCCGCTGGTGGTGGAGGCGGCGGAGTGCCTGGGCGGCAACGGGTACGTGGAGGAGTCCGGGATGCCGCGGCTGGTGCGGGAGTCGCCGTTGAACTCGGTGTGGGAGGGCGCGGGGAACGTGCAGGCGCTGGACGTGCTGCGGGCGCTGCGCCGGGAGCCGGGGGCATTGGACGCGTATCTGCGCGAGGTGGGACTGGCGCGCGGGGCGGATCACCGGCTGGACGGGGCGGTCAAGGGACTGCTGACCGAACTGGCCGACCTGGACGGCGTGGAGGGCCGGGCGCGCCGTCTGGTGGAGCGGCTGGCGCTGGTGCTCCAGGGCTCGCTGCTGGTGCGGTTCGCGCCGCCGGAGGTGGCGGACGCGTTCTGCGCGGGGCGGCTGGGCGGCGACGGGGGCGCGGTCTTCGGCACGCTGCCGCACACCCTGGACCTGGCGTCGCTGGTGGAACGGGCACGGCCGACGGCCTGACCGCGACCGGACCACGGCCGGTCACGGGAGACGGGCGACACACGCGCACCTGGCGGCACACGGGCTACGGCCGACGCGCGGACGACGCACGGCCGGCCGCCGAGGCACGGACGACTCGCGGGTGCGGGGACCGGTTGCCCGGTGGCGGGGGAGGCTCCCGGAGCTCTCCCACGCGGGGGTGGTGCTGCGCCGACACGGCACCACCCCCGCCACACGGGTCCGGTCAGGGAACCGCGGACGCCGCTCGGGACGGCGTCACCCGAGTTTCCCTCGGTGGGGCGGGTGTTCACCAGGGTTGCAGGGGGTTGCAACATGCTGCTGTGTGTGACGGGAGTGCGACGTCCGCCCGGCGCGGACGGCACTATGAGACAGACTGTCAGAACGGATCTCGGGGGCGCGGCCGACCGGCCGCTCGGGCCACTCCCCGAGTTCTCCCCCCAGGAGGACCAGTGGCACTCTCGCCGATGGACATGACGCATCTGGCCGCCGTCGACGCGACGCGCGCGGCACGGGTGCTGGACGAGGTCCGCTCGGCCACCCTCGCCGGGCAGCGGGCGCCGCTGGCACCGCGCCCGGTGATCGGCGAGTCGTGGGCGCGGATGCTGCGCAGCGGCGTCGACCCCGAACGCGACGTGCGGGCACGCCTGCTGTCCCCGGAGGAGGTGCGGCGGCGCCGCGAGGCGTCGCCGCTGCGGCATGTCCTGCCGGTGTTGCGGGACGGACTGCTGACGGTGGCGGACGTCGCCCGGCACATCATGGTGGTCGCCGACGCCGACGGCCGGGTGCTGTGGCGGGAGGGCAGCGCGCCGGTGCTGCGCCGGGCCGACGTGCTGGGCCTGGAGGTGGGCGCGGACTGGCGGGAGAGCGTCGTCGGCACCAACGGGGTGGGCACGCCCGCCGTCACCCGGCGGCCGGTGCAGGTGTTCGCCTCGGAGCACTTCGTCCGCTCCCACGCGACCTGGACGTGCACCGGCGCACCGGTGACGGACCCGCGGGACGGCCGGCTGATCGGTGTGGTCGACGTGAGCGGGCCTCTGGACACGATGCACCCGGCGACGCTGGCCTGGGTCGACTCGGTGGCGAAGCTGGCGGAGGCCCGGCTGCGGGACCTGCACCAGCAGTCCCTGGAACGGCTGCGCGCGGTGGCCGCGCCGGTCCTGGCCCGTATCGACGGGCGCGCCGTGGTGGTGGACCGGTACGGATGGACGGCGGCGGTCACCGGCATGCCGTACGTACGGCGGCTGGCGTTGCCGAAGACGCTGTCGGCCGGGGTGCGGTGGCTGCCCGTGCTGGGCCGGTCGACGCTGGAGCCGCTGGCGGGGGGCTGGCTGGTGCGGGCGGCGGACGAGCCGGCGCCCTGCCCGGGACGACGGGTCGAGCTGGACCTGCGGGAGCCGCGCCGCTGGTCGGTCGCGGTGTCCGGCGGCGCGGGCACCTGGTCGCGGGAACTGAGCCCCCGGCACGCGGAGTTGCTGTACCTGCTGGCGGTGCGCCGGTCCGGTCGCAGCGCGGCGGAACTGGCCGAGGAGATGTTCGGCGACCCCGGCCGCACGGTGACGGTGCGGGCGGAGCTGTCCCGGGTGCGGAGGTACCTCGGCGGGCTGCTGGAGCACCGCCCGTACCGGTTCGCGGAGGACGTCGAGGTGGAGGTGCTGCTGCCGGACGACCCGCGGGGTTTGTTCGCGCGGGCCGCGGCCGAGGTGACCCGGCGCCGGGCGGCGGCCGAGGCGCGTCCGCGCACGGCAGCGGCGACGACGGCGACGGCGACGGCGACGGCCGGGACGGATCCGCGCACAGCGGCTGGGGCTCCGGTGGCTGCGGCGCCGGCTGGGGCTCCGGCGATGGGAGTGGCGGCGGGACCCCACACGACGGCCCCGGTTCCGGAGCCTCGTGCGGACGGCCCGGGCGCGACCCGCCACCCGGGTTCGTCCACGGAGCCTTGAGGCCACGGCCCCCGGACCGCTCGCTTCGCCGACAGACCGACCGACCGGGCCCGGCCCGGCCCGGCTCGGCCCGCGCCCCCGTCACCCGCCGGGCGGGGTTCACCCGCCCACGCGGCCCCGCACGGGCCGGGGTGACGGCCCGCCGAGCCCGTGGCCGCGCCGGCGGTGACGAGGACCCGGGCGACGGGTGCCACGGGTCACGTCGTCCCAGGTCGCGGGCGGTGCGCCCGGTTCGTCGGCGGGTACGGGGTGCCGGGTACAGTGAGATGGAAGGACGCCGTCGGGACGACCCGCCGGTGCGGTACGAGCAGGGACGACCCGGCAGAACGTGTAGACATCCGTGCCCACACCCTCCCTCCTGCGAACGGTCCTCACCCCCTCCGCGCTCGCCCGGCTCGCCCTCGGCTGGGGCGCCTTCCTCGCCACGGTGGCCGCCCGCCCCTTCCTCTCCGGACAGCTGTCGGCCCCCGCACTGTGGACGGTGCTCGCGGCGATCGTCGCGGTGATCGTCGTCTGCGCCTTCGGCGTCGTCGCCCAGGCCGAACACCTGGCCCGCCGGCTCGGCGACCCTTACGGCACGCTGGTGCTGACCCTCTCCATCGTCCTGATCGAAGTCGTGCTGATCGCCGCCGTGATGCTGGGCCCGGGCGAACACGCGACCATCGCCCGGGACTCCGTGATGGCCGTGTCGATGATCATCCTGAACCTGGTCGTCGGCGCGGCCCTGCTGGTCGGAGGTCTCCGGCACGACGACCTCCGGCCCAACCGCACCGGCGTCTCCGCCTACCTGGCGCTCCTGGTGGTGCTGCTGGCCGTGGCGTTCGCGTTCCCCGGGCTCATCGGCACCGACGGCGCCTACCGGCCGGGGCAGGCGGTCGCCCTGAGCGCGCTCACCGTCGTCCTCTACGGGTTCTTCCTCCTCCGGCAGACGGGGGCCCAGCGCGCCGACTTCCAGGAGGTCGTCCCCCTCCCGCGCACGGCAACGGACCCCGCCCCCGCCACGGACCCCGCCCCGGCCACGCGCCCCGCCACGGCCTCCGCCCACCGGCCGGGAGAGGACCGCACGCCGGACCGGGACATGAACCGGGGCCACGACCTGGACATGAACCGAGACCGGGACCGGGACCACGACCGGGACATCAACCGAGACCGGGACCACGACCACGACCGGGACACGCACCGGAACCGCCACCTCGCCCCGGACGAAACCCCGGGTCAGGACCCCGCGTCGCGGCGGGAGGCGGCCGGGCCGTCGGCCGGTCACCGTGCGGAGGTCGTCACCCGGACGCTGCTGCTGGTGGCGACGGTGGTGCCGATCGTGCTGCTGTCCCACGACATGGCGGCCCTGCTCGACGACGGCCTGGCCCGCGTGGGCGCGCCGGTGGCGCTGTCCGGCGTCGTCATCGCGATGATCGTCTTCCTGCCCGAGACCATCACCACGCTCCGGGCCGCCCTGGGCGGGGAGATGCAGCGGGTGAGCAACCTGTGCCACGGAGCCCTGGTGTCCACGGTCGGGCTCACCGTCCCCGCCGTGCTGACGATCGGACTGGTCACCGGGCAACGGGTGGTGCTCGCCGAGAGCACGGCCCACCTCGTCCTGCTGGGGACGAGCCTGCTGCTGACGGCCGTCACCTTCACCGGGCGGCGGGTCACCGCCCTGCACGGACCGGCGCACCTGATGGTGTTCGTCCTGTACGGGCTGGCCGTCTTCGCATGACGCGCAGGACGCGCCGGATGCCCCGTCCCGCCGCCCGCCGCCGGGGCCGGTGGTCCGCGGGGCACCGCGATGGTCACGGTTTCCGCGCACTTGCCGGGTCCGCGCCCCCGGCCGGGTGCGGCTGTCGTAGCATCGGCTTCCGGGCCACCCCACCCTGCCCCGTGCAACGCCAGGATCGCGGGACGCAGTTGGCTCGCCTCGGGAGGACGGTATGAAGCATCGCGGCAGACACCGCCGTCGTCGGCGGGGCAGAGCACTCCGGGCGGCGCTGGCCGGGACGGCCCTGGCGCTGACCGCCGCGGCCACGATGATCAGCACCTCACAGGCCACCGTGGCCGACGATCCCGGGGCGCTGGAGTCCCTCACCTCCGCCGACGCGACGGCGCCGCTGCGGCTGACCGAGCGCCCGGTGCCGCGGGACTGGCTGGACCGCCTGTCCGACGGGATGGGCCCGGCCGTCCCGATGGACGCCGTGCTCGCCGACGCGGACGGCGTGCTGCGGGAGGCGGACTCCTGTCCGGCGGACGACCGGCGGGCGCTGCCCGTCGAGCCCGAGGCGACCCGCGCGTACTGCTGGGACGGTGCCGACACGAGCGGCTGGGAGGCGGGCGCGGTCACCACGTCCGGCGACGCCGACGACGACGGCCGCTGGGGCCGGCACCGGGTGATCCTGTCCGGCTGGAGCCGGTCCGGTCCCGTGAGCGGCGGCCCGGGGGACGCATCGGCGGACGGCTCGTCGGCCGGCGCCGACGGCACCACCGGCCGGGACGGCCTGGCGCGGGTCGCGTTCGTGGACCGGGACGCCGCCGGCGGACCCAGCTACACCTGGGTGCTGCTGGCCGTACCCGTCCAGGAGGGCCGGGACTACCGGGCGCTGGCGTCGTCGGTGTCCGGGATGGTCTGGTACCAGGACAAACTGCTGGTGACCGCCGACCGGCAGGACGGCAGCGCGCTGTACGTGTACGACATCGACCGGGTCCAGCGGGCCTCCGTGACGGGCCCGTCGGTGGGCCGGGTGGCCGACGGCTGGTCGGCGGCGGGGGCACGGTACGTGCTCCCGGCGGTGGGCGCGTACCGGACGACGGGCGCCGACGCCCCGCTGCCGGGCGGCATCTCGCTGGACCGCAGCACCACCCCGGACAGCCTGGTGGCGCACGAGGCGCGGCCCGAGAACGACGACGACGGGCCGACCCGGTTGTGGCGGTACGCGTTCAGTGTGGACCCGCTGCGGTCCGGCCTCCTGGCGACCGACCCCGCCTCGCGCGTGGACGCGGTCGCGGCCTACGAGACCCGGCTGACCGACGTGCGCAGCGTGCTGTCCCACCGGTCGGGCTGGTACCTGGGACGGGTGACCGGGACGCCCGACGAGCGCGGGACGCTGTGGCGGCAGGACACGGAGGGAGCGCGCCCCACCCGTTGCGGGGCGGACGACACGCACCGCTGCTGGAGCGGCGACGCGGGCTCGCTGTCGTACTGGCAGGAGACCGGCGAGGTGTGGTCGCAGTCCGGCCGGATGCTGTTCGCGCTGCCGCTGGACTCGGTGGACCGCTCCCTCGACTGATCCGGACGCCTTGCGTGACGCGGCCGGACGACCGGTCCGGGGCCGCCCGGGGTGCGGTCGGGGTGCGCCCGGGGTGCGGTCGGCCGGACGGCGGCTCCGGGACCGCCGGGGAGCGCCGCCGGATGCCGGTCCGGGCGGCCGGGGCGCGGGCGGACGGACTCCTCCGGGGGCGTCCCGGAGCGTGACCGGGACCGGAGGCCGGGCGCGGCGCCCGGCAAGTCGGCCGGGCGTTCGACACGGGCCCGCCCGGGATGGTTCTCTTTCGGACATGACGACCATCACCGTGACCACCTGGTCGCTGGAGCAGACGGCGCCCGCCGATCTCCGGCCGGCCGCCGTGCCGGAGGGGGACGTGCGGATCGTCCGCGCCGAGGTGCCCTCGCCGGAGTTCAGCCGCTTCCTGTACGCGTCCGTCGGCGGTGACATCCGCTGGACCGACCGGCTGGGCTGGACGTACGCGCAGTGGACGGAGCACCTGGAGCAGCCGGGTGTGGAGACGTGGGTCGCCCAGGACCGCGGGACGCCCGCCGGGTACGTGGAGCTCCAGGCCCAGGACGACGGGGTGGTGGAGATCGTCTACTTCGGGCTGATCCCCGCCTTCCGGGGGCGCCGGATCGGCGGCCACCTGCTGTCGTACGGGGTGGCGCGGGCGTGGGACCTGGCGGAGCGGTGGCCCGGCGTGAAACCGACCCGCCGGGTGTGGCTGCACACGTGCAGCAAGGACGGCGAGCACGCCATGGACAACTACCTGCGGCGCGGTTTCCGGCTGTTCGACACCAAGGTCGAGCAGGAGCCGGAGGTGGCGACGCCCGGTCCGTGGCCGGGGGCCTACCCCGCCTGACCGGCGTCGGCAAGACGCTCCGCGCCAAACGTGACCAAGGACACCCTTGTCTCGCACAACGAGACAAGGGTGTCCGCATTTTGGATAAAGCTGGACTGGCTCCCGAGCGCCGTGCCAGGCTTCCGCCATGCCTGGAACTGGAATCGCCTTGGTGAGTCGGCGACACGTCGACCTCGGCCGCATGTCCAGCGCCATCTGTCCGATGCGCTGACGGCCCCTCAGTGGCCCCTCGGCCACGGGCTCCAGCACCACCGGTTCTCCTCCCTCTGAGGCCCCCGGCCTCCCTCCGCTCCCCCGCGCTCGTGCCCGCGCAATGACGCGCAGGTCTGCCGCACGCCGCGAAAACGCTGGTCAAGGCCGTGCACCTGCCGTCCGACCTCGCCCCGCACCCGTCGGCGCCGCGCGCCGACACCATCCACCGCTGTCCGAAGGACGTACCCCCCATGGCCGCCACCCCGCCGAAGTCCGCCGCCGCGTCTGTCCGCCGCAAGGTGAGCCGTCACCGCGGCGAGGGTCAGTGGGCGGCGGGTCACCACACCCCGCTGAACGGCAACGAGCAGCTCAAGAAGGACGACGACGGTCTCAACGTACGGACACGTATTGAGACGATCTACTCCAAGCGCGGTTTCGACTCCATCGACCCCAACGACCTGCGCGGGCGCTTCCGTTGGTGGGGGCTGTACACCCAGCGCCGCCCCGGCATCGACGGCGGCCGCACCGGGGTGCTGGAGCCGGAGGAGCTGGAGGACGAGTACTTCATGCTGCGGGTCCGCATCACCGGCGGACGGCTCACCACCGAGCAGCTGCGGGTGATCGGCGAACTCTCCGAGACCTACGCCCGGGGCACCGCGGACATCACCGACCGGCAGAACGTCCAGTTCCACTGGGTGCGCATCGAGGACGTGCCCACGATCTGGGAACGCCTGGAGGCGGTCGGCCTGTCCACCACCGAGGCGTGCGGGGACTGCCCGCGCGGCATGCTCGGCTCCCCGGTGGCCGGTGTGGCCGAGGACGAGATCATCGACGGCACCGCCGCGCTGGACGAGATCGTCCGCCGCTACATCGGCGACCCGCGCTTCTCCAACCTGCCGCGCAAGTACAAGACGGCCGTCTCCGGCTCCCCGCTGCTGGACGTGGCGCACGAGATCAACGACATCTCGTTCGTCGGCGTGGTCCACCCCGAGCACGGGCCCGGCTTCGACCTGTGGGTCGGCGGCGGGCTGTCCACCAACCCCAAGTTCGGTGTGCGGCTGGGCGCGTGGGTGCCCGAGCAGGACGTGCCGGACGTGTGGGAGGCGGTCACCACGATCTTCCGCGACCACGGCTACCGCCGGCTGCGCAACCGCGCCCGGCTGAAGTTCCTGGTCGCCGACTGGGGGGCGGAGAAGTTCCGCCAGGTCCTGGAGGACGACTACCTGGGCCGCAAGCTGATCGACGGCCCGGCGCCCGAGATGCCCGCCCAGCAGTGGCGCGACCACATCGGCGTGCACCGGCAGAAGGACGGCCGCTTCTACGTGGGCTTCGCCCCCCGCGTGGGCCGCATGGACGGCTCGCTGCTCACCAAGGTCGCCGCGCTGGCCGAGGAGCACGGCTCCGGACGGGTCTCCACCACCGTCGAGCAGAAGATGATCGTCCTGGACGTGCCGCAGGACCGGGTCGACTCCCTCGTCGACGGCCTGGAGGCGCTGGACCTGCGCGTCACCCCCTCCCCGTTCCGGCGCGGCACGATGGCCTGCACGGGCATCGAGTTCTGCAAGCTGGCCATCGTGGAGACCAAGGAGCGCGGCAGCGAGCTCATCGACGAACTCGAGCGCCGGCTGCCGGACTTCGACGAACCCCTCACCATCAACCTCAACGGCTGCCCCAACGCCTGCGCCCGCATCCAGACCGCGGACATCGGCCTCAAGGGCCAGCTGGTCACCGACGCAGAGGGCCGTCAGGTCGGCGGCTACCAGGTGCACCTGGGCGGCGCCCTCGGCCTGGAGCCGTCCTTCGGCCGGAAGGTGCGCGGCCTGAAGGTGACCTCGGACGAACTGCCCGACTACATCGAGCGGGTCCTCAAGCGCTTCCAGGCGGAGCGCGAGGACGGCGAGCGGTTCGCGGCCTGGGCCGCGCGCGCCTCCGAGGAGGCCCTGTCGTGAGCGAGCGGGCGGCCCCGTTCCACTGCCCGTACTGCGGCGACGAGGACCTGCGTCCCGGTGAGGACGGACCGGGGGCGTGGGAGTGCGCCGCCTGCAACCGGGCCTTCCGGCTGAAGTTCCTCGGGCTGCTCGCCCGCGGGACACGGCAGGCGGACACGGGAGGGGATACGGCATGACGGTACGTCAGGACACGTATGCAGCCGAGGAGTTGAAAGAGCTTGCCGACCGGGCCGGCCGGGAGCTGGAGGACGCCTCCGCGCTGGAGATCCTGCGGTGGGCGGCACAGACGTTCGGCAGCCGCTTCTGCGTGACCTCCTCGATGGAGGACGCGGTGGTCGCCCACCTCGCCTCCCGGGTGATGCCCGGCGTGGACGTGGTGTTCCTGGACACCGGCTACCACTTCGAGGAGACCATCGGCACCCGGGACGCGGTCGACGCCGTGATGGACGTCAACGTCATCACGCTCACCCCGCGGCAGACGGTGGCCGAGCAGGACGCCGAGTACGGCCCCAAGCTGCACGACCGGGACCCCGACCTGTGCTGCCGACTGCGCAAAGTGCTGCCGCTGGAACAGGGCCTGACGGGCTATCAGGCATGGGCGACCGGGCTGCGCCGCGAGGAGTCCCCGACCCGGGCCCACACCCCGGTGGTCGGCTGGGACGAGAAGCGGCAGAAGGTCAAGATCTCGCCGATCGCCCGCTGGACCCAGGACGACGTGGACGCCTACGTCGCCGAACACGGGGTGCTCACCAACCCGTTGCTCACCGACGGCTACGCCTCCGTGGGCTGCGCGCCCTGCACCCGCCGCGTGCTGGAGGGCGAGGACGCCCGCGCCGGCCGCTGGGCGGGCCGGGCCAAGACCGAGTGCGGGCTGCACGGCTGACCATGACGAACCCCCAGGAGACCACCGTGACGACCGGAGCCACCGTCTGGCTCACGGGTCTGCCGAGCGCCGGCAAGACCACCATCGCCCACGAACTCGCCGGCCTGCTGCGCGCTTCGGGCCGGCCCGTGGAGGTGCTCGACGGCGACGAGATCCGCGCGTTCCTCTCGGCGGGCCTCGGCTTCGGCCGCGAGGACCGGCACACCAACGTGCAGCGCATCGGCTTCGTCGCCGAACTGCTCGCCCGCAACGGCGTCACCGCCCTCGTCCCCGTCATCGCGCCCTACGCCGACAGCCGGGAAGCGGTCCGCAAGCGCCACGCGGCCAACGGCACGCCCTACGTCGAGGTCCACGTGGCGACCCCGGTCGAGGTCTGCTCCGTACGGGACGTCAAGGGCCTGTACGCCAAGCAGGCCGCGGGCGAACTCACCGGGCTGACCGGCGTGGACGACCCGTACGAGGAGCCCCAGGCACCCGACCTGCGCATCGAGTCGCAGCACCAGACCGTCCAGGAGTCCGCCGCGGCGGTGCACACCCTGCTGAGCGAAAGGGGACTGGCATGACGACCGTCGCAACGGTCACGGAGAACACCGGTGGCACGGAGGGGTCCCCCGGCCCGTACGCCCTCTCCCACCTCGACGCGCTCGAGTCGGAGGCGGTGCACATCTTCCGCGAGGTGGCCGGGGAGTTCGAGAACCCGGTGATCCTCTTCTCCGGCGGCAAGGACTCCATCCTCATGCTGCACCTGGCGCTCAAGGCGTTCGCGCCCGCGCCGGTGCCCTTCGCCCTGCTGCACGTGGACACCGGGCACAACTTCCCCGAGGTCCTGGAGTACCGCGACCGCACCGTCGCCCGGCACGGGCTGCGGCTGCACGTCGCGTCCGTACAGGACTACATCGACCGCGGGGTGCTCAAGGAGCGCCCCGACGGCACCCGCAACCCGCTCCAGACGCTGCCGCTCACCGAGAAGATCGCCGCCGAGCGGTTCGACGCAGTGTTCGGCGGGGGGCGCCGCGACGAGGAGAAGGCCCGGGCCAAGGAGCGGGTGTTCTCGCTGCGCGACGAGTTCTCCCAGTGGGACCCGCGCCGCCAGCGCCCCGAACTGTGGAACCTGTACAACGGCCGGCACGCCCCCGGCGAGCACGTCCGCGTGTTCCCGCTGTCCAACTGGACCGAACTGGACGTGTGGCAGTACATCGCCCGCGAGCGCATCGAACTGCCCGGGATCTACTTCGCGCACGAGCGCGAGGTGTTCCGGCGGGCCGGGATGTGGCTGACGGCCGGCGAGTGGGGCGGCCCGAGGGACGACGAGCCGGTGGAGAAGCGGACCGTGCGGTACCGGACGGTGGGCGACATGTCCTGCACCGGCGCCGTCGACTCCGACGCCGACACCATCGAGAAGGTGATCACGGAGATCGCCGCCTCCCGGCTCACCGAGCGCGGCGCCACCCGCGCCGACGACAAGCTCTCCGAGGCCGCGATGGAAGACCGCAAGCGCGAGGGGTACTTCTAGAGATGAGCACGATCACGACCGAGGCGCTCGCGGAGACCACGCTGCTGCGGTTCGCCACCGCCGGGTCCGTCGACGACGGCAAGTCCACCCTGGTGGGCCGGCTGCTGCACGACTCCAAGTCGGTCCTCACCGATCAACTGGAGGCCGTGGAGCGGGCGTCGGCGAGCCGCGGCCAGGAGGCCCCCGACCTGGCGCTGCTCACCGACGGCCTGCGGGCCGAGCGGGAGCAGGGCATCACCATCGACGTGGCCTACCGCTACTTCGCCACGCCCCGGCGGCGGTTCATCCTCGCCGACACCCCGGGCCACGTGCAGTACACCCGGAACATGGTCACCGGCGCCTCCACCGCCGAGCTGACGGTGATCCTCGTGGACGCCCGCAACGGCGTGGTCGAGCAGACCCGGCGGCACGCGGCGATCGCCGCCCTGCTGCGGGTGCCGCACGTGGTGCTCGCCGTCAACAAGATGGACCTGGTCGGCTACCAGGAGTCCGTGTTCGCCGCCATCGCCGAGGAGTTCACCGCCTACGCGACCGAGCTGGGCGTGCCCGAGGTGACCGCGGTGCCGATCTCGGCGCTGGTGGGCGACAACGTGGTGGAGCCGTCCTCGCACATGGACTGGTACGGCGGCCCGACGGTCCTGGAGCACCTGGAGACCGTGCCGGTCAGCCACGACCTGACGCGGTGCCACGCCCGGCTGCCGGTGCAGTACGTGATCCGGCCGCAGAGCGCCGAGCACCCCGACTACCGGGGCTACGCCGGGCAGATCGCCGCCGGCACGTTCCGGGTGGGCGACGCGGTGACGGTGCTGCCCTCCGGGCGGTCGACCACGATCACCGGGATCGACCTGCTCGGGGAGCCCGTCGAGGCGGCCTGGACACCGCAGTCGGTCACCCTGCTGCTGGCCGACGACATCGACATCTCGCGCGGCGACCTGCTGGTGCCCGCCCAGGACGCGCCCGCCACCACGCAGGACCTCGACGCCACCGTGTGCCACGTCGCCGACCAGCCGCTCACCGTCGGCCACCGGGTGCTGCTCAAGCACGGCACCCGCACCGTCAAGGCGATCGTCAAGGACATCCCGTCGCGGCTGACCCTGGACGACCTGTCCCTGCACCCGCACCCCGGGACGCTGGCCGCCAACGACATCGGCCGGGTGAAGATCCGCACCGCCGAGCCGCTGCCGGCCGACTCCTACTCGGACTCGCGGCGCACCGGCTCCTTCATCCTCATCGACCCGGCCGACGGCACCACGCTGACCGCGGGCATGGTCGGCGAGTCCTTCGCCGCACCCGAGCCGGTCAAGAACCCGGCCGAGGACGACGGGTGGGACTTCTGACGATGAACGGCACCGACTACCGCGCCACGTGCGCCGAGGAGGGCGGACGGGCCGGCGGCGGAACCCCGGGCCGGCGGTCCCCCCGCACGGAGTTCGGGGGCGGGCAGGGCGGGGTCGCGCGATGTGCGCGATGACGTACGCGCGCCGCCCGCGCGCCCACCGCCCCCGCCGTCACCGGCGAAAACCTGCCGACCACCCGGCCGCGACCTGAGCGTCGCGCGACCGCCGGGCCCTACGAGAGGAACACCTCCCGTGTCTGCCACATCCGTCCCGCGCCGCGCGCTGACCGTGCTGGCCGTGCTCCCGCTGCTCGCCCTGGCCGCCTGCGGCTACGGCTCGCAGGCCAAGGACCGCGGCACCGCCGAGATCGCGGCCGGGGCGAGGAAGACCGACGGCCTCGACTCCGTCCGGATCGGCTACTTCGGGAACCTCACGCACGGGACCGCGCTGGTGGGCAACCGCAAGGGCTTCTTCCAGAAGGAACTGGGCGCGACCCGGGCGCGGTACGCGGTGTTCAACGCCGGGCCCTCCCAGATCGAGGCGCTGAACTCCGGCTCCGTCGACATCGGCTGGATCGGCCCCTCCCCCGCCGTCAACGGCTACGTCAAGGCCGAGGGCAGGAACCTGCGGATCATCGGCGGCTCGGCGTCCGGCGGGGTGAAGCTGGTGGTGAACCCGGACCGGATCCGCTCCCTGGAGGACGTCGAGGGCAAGCGGATCGCGACCCCGCAGCTCGGCAACACGCAGGACGTCGCCTTCCTCGACTGGGCGGCCGGGCGCGGCTGGAAGGTCGACCCGCTGAGCGGGAGGGGCGACGTGACGGTCGTCCGCAGCGACAACAAGGTCACCCCGGACGCCTTCCGGTCGGGTTCGGTCGACGGCGCCTGGGTGCCGGAACCGACCGCGTCCCAGCTGGTCGCCGACGGCGGGAAGGTCCTGCTGGACGAGGCGTCGCTGTGGCCGGACGAGAAGTTCGTCATCACCAACATCGTCGTGCGGCAGGAGTTCCTGCGGGAACACCCGGCGGCCGTCGAGGCGGTGCTGCGGGCGTCCGTCGCGGCCAACCGGTGGATCAACGCCCACCCGCAGGAGGCGAAGAAGGCCGCGAACGAGCAGCTGGCCCTCGACTCCGGCAAGGCCCTGCCGGCGGAGGTCATCGACCCGGCGTGGTCGTCGATCCGGTTCACCGACGACCCGCTCGCCGCCACCCTCTCCACCCAGGCTCGGCACGCCGTCGACGCGGGCCTGCTGGAATCGGCCCGCCTGGACGGCATCTACGACCTCGCGCCCCTCAACAAGGTCCTGGCGGACGCGGGCGCCCCCACCGTCGACGACGCCGGTCTCGGCGCCCCGTGACCCCGACCCCGACCACTCCCAGGAGGTGACGACCATGGCCACGACCACGCTCGCCAGGGCCGCCGACGGCACCGAGACGGCGACGCACTCCGCCCGGATCGAGCACGTATCGAAGTCGTTCGCGAACCCGGCGGGGCGGCAGCTCGTGCTGGACGACATCAGCCTCGATGTCGCGCCGGGCGAGTTCGTCACCCTGCTGGGGGCGTCGGGCTGCGGCAAGTCCACCCTGCTCAACCTGGTCGCCGGCCTCGACCGGCCCAGCGCGGGCACCATCACCACCGACGGCCGCCCCGCGCTGATGTTCCAGGAACACGCGCTGTTCCCCTGGCTGACCGCGGGCAAGAACATCGAACTCGCCCTGAAACTGCGGGGCGTGGCGAAGTCCGAGCGCCGGGAGCGGGCCGAGGAACTGCTCGGACTGGTGCGGCTGGAGGGCGCGCACGGCAAGCGGGTGCACGAGCTGTCCGGCGGCATGCGCCAGCGGGTGGCGATGGCGCGGGCACTCGCCCAGGAGAGCCGGCTGCTGCTGATGGACGAGCCGTTCGCGGCGCTGGACGCCATCACCCGGGACGTGCTGCACGACGAGCTGACCCGGATCTGGCGGACCGCCAACACCGGCGGCTCCGCCACCGGACCGCTGTCCGTCCTGTTCGTCACGCACAACGTGCGGGAGGCCGTGCGGCTCGCCCAGCGGGTCGTCCTGCTGTCCTCCCGGCCGGGGCGGATCGCCCGCCAGTGGACGGTGGACATTCCGCACCCGCGCCGCATCGAGGACACCGCCGTCGCGGAACTGTCCGTCGAGATCACCGAAGAACTCCGTGGGGAGATCCGCCGTCATGGCCAGCACTGACACGACCACCGCCAAGGACGGGAGCGACCTCGCCGGCCTGGAGGCCGGGCTCGACGCGCTGGAGACGGTGCAGACCGGCCGCAAGCCGTTCCGGCAGACCTTCACCGAGAAGATCCTCCCGCCGGTGATCGCGGTGGCCCTGGTGCTGGCGGTGTGGCAGGCACTGGTCTCGTTCCGGATCGTGGACGACCCGACCAAGCTGCCCCCGCCGGGCGCGGTGTGGCAGGTGCTGGAGCGGGCGTGGCTGGAGGGCGAACTCCTCGGCTACATCTGGACCAGTGTCTCGCGCGGTCTGCTCGGCTTCTTCCTCGCGCTGCTCATCGGCACCCCGCTGGGGCTGCTGGTGGCGCGGGTGAAGTTCGTGCGCGCGGCCATCGGCCCCATCCTGTCGGGGCTGCAGTCGCTGCCGTCGGTGGCCTGGGTGCCGCCGGCCGTGATCTGGCTGGGCCTGAACAACCAGATGATGTACGCGGTGATCCTGCTCGGCGCGGTGCCCTCCATCGCCAACGGGCTGGTCTCCGGCGTCGACCAGGTGTCCCCGCTGTTCCTGCGGGCCGGGCGCACCCTGGGCGCGACCGGGCTCAAGGGCACCTGGCACATTGTGCTGCCGGCGGCGCTGCCCGGCTACGTGGCGGGCCTGAAGCAGGGCTGGGCGTTCTCCTGGCGCTCGCTGATGGCCGCCGAGATCATCGCCTCGTTCCCCGACCTGGGCGTGGGCCTGGGCCAGTTGCTGGAGAACGGCCGCAACGCCAGCGACATGGCCATGGTGTTCGAGGCCATCCTGCTGATCCTGACCGTGGGCATCGCCATCGACCTGCTGATCTTCAGTCCGCTGGAGCGGTGGGTGCTGCGCAGCCGCGGTCTGCTGGTGAAGGGCTGAGGCACGTCATGCACCGACCCGTCCTGCTCGTCGTCGCGCACGGCAGCCGCGACCCCCGGCACGCCGCGACCGTGCACGCCCTGGTGCGCCGGGTGCGGTCGCTGCGGCCCGGGCTGCGCGTGGAGACCGCGTTCCTGGAGTTCAACGTCCCCTCGGTCCCGGGCGCGCTGGCGTCGCTGGAGGCGGAGGGAGTGCGGGACGTCGTCGCCCTGCCGCTGCTGCTGACCCGCGCCTTCCACGCCAAGACGGACCTCCCGGCGGCGTTGGCCCAGGCGCCGTCCCGGCTGCGCGTCCACCGGGCCGACGTGCTCGGCCCGTCCCCGCTGCTGCTGCGGGCCCTGGAGCGGCGGCTGTACGAGGCGGGCGTCCGGCCCGCCGACCGGTCCTCGACCGGCGTCGTCCTGGCGTCGGCGGGGTCCTCCGACCCGGAGGCGATCGCAGTGATCGCAGACATCGCGCGGGAGTGGCGGCACACCGGTTGGTGCGCCGTGCGGCCTGCGTTCGCCTCCGCCTCCCTGCCCCGCACCGAGGACGTGGTGCGGGAACTGCGCGAGCTGGGCTGCGCCCGGGTCGCGGTCGCCCCCTACGTGCTGGCCCCCGGTTTCCTCCCGGACCGCATCGCGCGGGGCGCGGCCGGGGCGGACGTCCTGGCCGACGTGCTGGGCCCGGCCCCGGAGGTGGCCCGGGTGCTGCTGGAGCGGTACGACGCGGCGCGGATGCCGCTGCCGTCGGCGCTGGGGGCCTGAGACCCGTATCCCGGCGCCGGGCGTCCGCGTCCGGGCCGCCCGCCTGTTTCCGTCTCCCCGCACGCCCGGAGGGGCGCTCCCGGAGGAGGGTTCCCGGCCGAGGGCGGGCGCACCCGGAGCCGCGCTCCCCGTCGGGGGCGGGCGCACCCGGTGGAGCGCTCCGGGCCGGGAGCGGGCCGTCAGGCGAAGGACAGGCCGCCGGTGCGGGTCCGCTTCAGCTCGAAGACGTCCGGGTCGCGGGCCAGCACCCGGAAGGCGTCGAACAGCTCCGCCGCCCGCTCGCCCCGCGGGACCGCCCGCAGCACGGGGCCGAACCACACCGCGGAGTCGACGTGCAGGGTGGGCGTGCCCACGTAGCCGCCCGAGTCCGGTTCGGCGCCCGCCTCGTGGCTGCGCCGGACGGCGGCGTCGTAGGCCGGGTCGTGGGCGGCCGCCGCCAGGCCGTCGGGCAGACCCAGCTCGGCGAGGGACTCGGCGACCACCGCGCCGAAGTCCTCCGCGCCCCGCTCGTGGATCCGGGTGCCGAAGGCGGTGTACAGGTCCCGCAGCACCTTCTCGCCGTGCCGCTCGGCGGCGGCCACCGCCACCCGGACCGGTCCGAGGGACCGGTCGACCAGATCCCGGTACCAGTCGGGCAGTTCGTTGCCCTCGTTGTGCAGGTACAGGCTCATCACCCGGAACCGCAGGTCGAGACGGCGGTGCCGCTCCACCTCCAGCAGCCAGCGGGAGGTGATCCAGGCGAAGGGGCAGGCCGGGTCGAACCAGCAGTCGACCCGGGTGGCGGGCGTCGTGTGCGTCATGCCGTCGACGGTAGGCACCGGACGGCGCGGGTTCCCGGGCCACTTCCGGGCCCTTTTCCCGGTCCACTTGAGGTGCCTCGTCGTCCGACCCGTCCCGCAGGGCCGTCCCGGTCCTGCCTGTACCTGAAGGGTCGTCACCGGCGCCCGCCCTCACCTGAAGGGCTGTCACCGTCGTCGCGCTGCCGGGCGCGTGGGGCGGTCCGGCACCCCGGGGGCCGCCGGCCCCGGCCTGCTGCGCCGCCGCCGCGCTCCCGCCCCGAGGACGGGCCGTCAGCCCTCGTCGGGCGGGAACAGCGTGCCCTGGTGGAAGTAGAGCCGCCAGCCCTGGTCCGTGCGGCGCCACAGCGAACTGCGGTGGGCGCGACGGCCGTTGTGGTCGGTGTCGAAGGTGAGGTGGACCGTGCCGGGGGCGATCTCGACGGCCTTCATCGCGGACACCGTGGCGGCCGGGGCCCCCGAGTCGCCCTCCTCGGTGAGCGCGTCGATGATCGCGGCGCGGTCCCAGACCCGCCCGGACGCCCCGAACTCGAAGAACTCCGGGTGCAGCAGCGCGTCGACCCGTTCAGGCGAGCTGCGCACCTCGGGGTCCAGCAGCCTCAGTTCGCCCTCGATGGCGGCGTCCACGGCGGTGTCCTGCTCAGGCACGGGTGAGCTCCACGAGTTTGACGACGGTGTTCCAGTTCCGGGTGGTGGCGATCACGCCGCGGGTGACGCGCGGCCGGGCCAGTTGCTCCGCCAGCTTCGACCGCCCCAGCCCGTCGGGCACGTACAGGTACAGCACGCGGTCGCCCAGACGGAACTCCTCGGGACGATGGGCCTCGGCGTCGAGGCCGGCGAGGCGTTCGGGGTCGAGGGGTGCGGAGAAGTAGGTGGCGTGGAGCTGCCGGCCCTCCAGCCGCTCGGCGGGGAAGGGGCAGGCGTCGACCACCGAGCGCAGGTAGGCGTGGTCGCGGACGATGATGTCGACGTGGAAGCCGAAGTGCTCCTCGACTGCCTCCGTCAGTTCGGCGGCGAGGGAGTCCTCGTCGCCGCGGGCGGCGGTGAAGACCGCCTGACCGCTCTGGAGGTAGGTGCGGACAGCCGTGTGGCCGAGGCCCTCCAGCAGGGTGCGCAGTCCGGCCATCGGCACCTTGCGGCTGCCGCCCACGTTGATCCCGCGCAGCAGTGCCGCGTACGTCGTCGCCATGTCCCCCACGATAGGGCGGCCGTCGTGCCCCGTGGGGGTGGGCGCGACGGCCGTGTCCACGCGCGGCGGCCGCGCGAAGGCCTGCCGGAACCCGGCGGCCCCGTCCGACCGGTACCCGCGCCGGTGACGTGTCGTCGGCCGGGGCCCGGACTCGCGCGCGGAATGTGGACCGGGGTGTAGACCCGGCCCCGGCCCCACACCCGCGCCGGAATCCGTGCCAGGGCCCCGCACCGGGGCCCCCGCGCCGAGGTCCGGGCCGGCGCCCCTCCCGCCGGCTCGCGCGGCGCCTACCGGCGGGAGGGGAGTTCGGCCTCGATGAGGTCGGCGGCGCGGCGGGTGCCGCCCTCCTCGGCCATCTCGGCGCGGATCCGCTCCAGCCGCCGGGCGACCTCCGGGTCACCGGTCAGCTCCAGGGCCGCCGCCCGCAGACGGGAGGCGGTGGCCTCCTCGGTGGGCAGGTGCCGGGCGACGCCGAGCCCCTGCAGCAGGTCGGCGTTGCCGAACTGGTCCACGGCCTGCGGGACGGCGATCATCGGGGTGGCGGTGCCCAGCCCTTCCTGACTGCCGCCCGCGCCCGCGTGGGTGACGAACAGGTCGGCCTGCTTCAGCACCGCGAGCTGCGGCACCCAGGAGTGCACCTCGACGCCGTCCGGCAGCTCGCCCAGCTCGGCGGGGTCGACGTGGCGGCCGATCTGGAGCACCAGGTGCCAGCCGGGGAGGCCGCCGAACGCCTCGACGCACTCCCGGTAGAAGGCGGGCTGCTTGGTGAAGGACGACCCCAGGGAGACCAGGACCACCTTCTCGGCACCCGCGGGCCGCTGCCACTCCCCCTCCCCGCTGCGGTCGCCCTGGCAGGCCCCGACGAAGGAGTACACCTTCTCGTCGACGCGGTCGGCGTTCGGCTGGAGGGCCCGGGGGATGAGGACGAGGGAACGCTCGGGGCGGCCGACGAAGGAGTCGGGGTGTTCGGTGATGCCGTTCTCCTCCAGCCAGGCGTGGAAGCGGGCGTAGTAGGCGCGGCCCCGTTCGGTCTTCCTCGGTTCCGCCCACATCGGCTCGGCGACCTCCTGTTCGTATCCCTCCCAGGCGACCATGGCCGGGGAGAGCGAGACCGCGGGGACGCCCCAGCGGTGGGCGAGGACGCGGGCCGGGTAGGCGGCGATGTCGTGCAGCACGAGGTCGGGGGTGTCCCCCTCGTAGGCGGCGGTCAGCTGCGGGAGGGCCTGGACGGCGTCGTCGAGGAACGGCTCCACGTTGTCGAGCAGGGTGGTGCCCCATGCCTCGGGGTCGGCGTCGGGCCCCGGCAGGGTGCTGTTCCACACCCTGGGTTCGGCGCCGGCCGCGGCGACCTTCTCGGCGAACAGCGGCGGGATCGCGTAGGTCACCCGGTGGCCCCGTGCCACGAGCTCGCGGATCACCTCGAGGCTCGGGTTCACGTGCCCGTGGGCGGCGATGGAGAACATGGCGATGTGTGCGGGTGGCGTCATGACCGCGACACTACACGAGACGATACGTCTCGTCCATTCTTTTGTGAGCGGGCACCGCGTCCACGGCGCGACCTGTGCGAATGCGACACTGGCCGCCGTGCGGACGGCCGCACGGGGCCGCACGAGAACGGACACGGAGGCGGATGGTGGACGAGGCACGGGCGCGGGAGGTGCTGGCCGCGTCGGAGGCGCTCCCCGGTGGGGGGCGGGACGCGACGCTGCTGGCCCTCGGCGAGAACGCGGTGTTCGGCGCCGGTGACCTGGTCGTCAAGGTGGGCCGCGACGCCGAGCTCCTGGAGCGGGCGCGCCGCGGGCTGGACATCGCCCGGTGGCTGGCCGAGCAGGGCGTGCCGGCGGTGCGACCGGCCGAGCCCCGGGCCCGGCTCGTGGAAGGCCACCCCGTGACGGTCTGGCACCGGCTGCCCGAGCCGGTGCGGCCCGCCGCCCCGCGTGACGTGGCGGAGCTGCTGCGGCTGGTGCACGCCCTGCCCGCACCGCCCTTCGCACTGCCGCCCCGGGACCTGCTGGGCGGGGTGGAGCGCTGGCTCCGGCTGGCGGGCGACGCGATCGACCCGGCGGACGCGGCCTATCTGCGCGAGCGGCGGGACGGTTTCGCCTCCGCCGCCGCCCGGCTGACGCCCCGTCTGCCGCGCGGCCCGATCCACGGGGACGCGCTGCCGCGCAACGTGCACGTCTCGGCCGACGGCCCGGTGCTGGTGGACCTGGAGACCTTCTCGTGCGATCTGCGTGAGCACGACCTCGTGGTCATGGCCCTCTCCCACGACCGGTACGCGCTGCCGGAGGAGGAGTACCTGTCCTTCACCGGCACCTACGGCTGGGACGTACGGGAGTGGGAGGGGTGCACGGTGCTGCGGGGCGCCCGGGAGACGGCCAGCTGCGCCTGGGTCGCCCAGCACGCACCGCAGAACCCGAAGGCCCTGGCCGAGTTCCGGCGCCGGGTGGCCTCGCTGCGCGACGGGGACCCGACGGTCCGCTGGTATCCCTTCTGACCCGCACCGGCACGGAGGCACGCCCCGGCACCGCTCCCCGCACCGGCACGGACGCGCGCCCCCGCACAGCCGTCCGCTCCGGCACGGAGGCACGCCCCACCGTCACGCCCCCCTGTGTGGGCCCCCACCGCCGCCCGCCCCGGCACGGCCGCCGGCCCTACGGCGCCGCCTCAGACTCCCGGCACCGGTTGCCCGGCCGGCTCGCGCAGCGGCCAGGTCCCGTCCACGGTCGCCGTCGCGTCGCCCTTGCGGCGCAGGAAATCCTGGAAGTCGGCCGCCCACTCGGCGTACCAACGGATCTGACGGCGGTGCAGATCCGCCGGACCGAGCGCCGCCACCTTGGGGTGGCGGACGGCTATCGCGCGGGCCAGCCGGGCGGCGGCGAGGGCGTCGGCGGTGGCGTCGTGGGCCGCGTCGAGGGCCGTGCCGTACTCCGCGCAGACGGCTTCCAGGTTGCGCTTGCCCCGGCGGTAGCGGTCGACGGCGCGGTCGATGGTGTACGGGTCGATGACCGGCGCCGGGTCCCTGCCGCCGAGCCGGTCGCGCAGTGACGGCAGGCCGTACCGGCGCAGTTCGGCGGAGAGCAGGCTGAGGTCGAAGGCCGCGTTGTACGCCACGACCGGGACGCCCATGTCCCAGTAGCCCGTGAGGACGTCGGCCACGGCGTCGGCGACGGCGTCGGCCGGGCGGCCCTCGGCGGCGACGCGGGCGTCACTGATGCCGTGCACCGCGACGGCGTCCGGCGGTATGGGCACACCGGGGTCGGCCAGCCACTCGCGGCGGCCCATCGGCTCCCCGTCGCGGACCTCGATGACGGCGGCCGTGACGATGCGTGCCTCGCGCGGGTCGGTCCCCGTCGTCTCCAGGTCGAAGCCGATCAGCAGCTCCCGGTGCCAGCCCATGGGCTGCCCCCCTTCTGTGTGGTGCGTTCCCCCAGTGGTCATCACCTTCGCACGCGCCACTGACAACCGGAGGTCCGCCCTCCGCCATCGACCCCCTCCCACCGACGGCGGCCGGGCGGCGCAACGGGACCCACCCCGGGCCGGCACCCGGGCACGGCCACCCCCGGCGGCCCGGCACGGCGCCCCCCGGCGGCCCCGGCGACGGACCCGGCGAACGGACCCAGCGACGGACCCTCCGGCCGGCGCCCCCGGCCGGCTTCCCTGTCGGCACAGGGGGTTCAGGACACCGGCCGCGAGTCCGCCCACATCTGTTCGAACTCCTCGCGGTAGGTGGGGAAGAGGCCCGCCTCCTCCATCTCGCCCGGTTTGACCACCTTGGTGCCGTTGCGCAGGACGACCACCGGTGCCTCCATCCCGCGGGCCCGGCGCAGGTAGTTCTGCACCACGGCGATGCCGTCGGCGCCGTCCCCGTCCACCAGGTAGGCGGTGCAGCGCGGGGTCTCGTCGTAGACCTGGATCTCGAAGGCGCCCGGGTCCCGCAGCCGGGACCGCACCCGGCGCATGTGCAGGATGTTCATCTCGACGGAACGGGCCAGTTCGCCGCGTTTGAGGCCGAGTTCGCGCTCCCGGCGCTTGACCGCGCTGGAGGCGGGGTTGAGGAACAGCAGCCGCACCCGGCAGCCGGACTCGGCCAGCCGCACCAGCCGGCGGCCGGAGAAGTTCTGCACCAGCAGGTTCAGGCCGATGCCCAGGGCGTCCAGGCGGCGGGCGCCGCCGAAGATGTCCTCCGCCGGGAACTGCCGCAGCAGCCGCACCCGGTCGGGGTGCACGGCGACCACGTCGGCGTACCGGTCACCGACCAGGTTCTCGACGGCGTCGACGGGCAGCCGGCGCGCCGAGGGCACGTCGCCGCCGGTGCCGAGCATCTCCAGCAGCCGGGCGGAGGCCCGTTCCGCCTGGCTCAGCACGGCCTCGGACAGGGCGCGGTTGCGGGAGACCACGTTGCGGGTGACCTCCAGCTCGTCCAGGGCGAGTTCGACGTCGCGCCGGTCGTCGAAGTACGGCTCGAAGCACGGCCAGTGCTGCACCATCAGCTCGCGCAGCTGCGGCAGCGTGAGGAAGGAGAGCACGTTGTCGTCCGCCGGGTCGAGCAGGTAGCCCTTGCGTCGGCTGACCTCGCGCACCGCGACCGCGCGCTGCACCCACTCCTGGCCGGCCGGGCCGGCGGCGGCGACCACCCACTCCTCGCCGTGCACGGGCTCGTAGACGGGCCGCAGGACGGCGGCCACGACCGCGCGGAGCCGCTGCTCGACGAGGTTCAGCCAGATGTAGGCGCGGCCCGCCCGCTGGGCGCGGGTGCGGACCTCGCGCCAGGCGTCCCCGTCCCAGTCCAGCTCCGGTCCGATCGACCCCGCGTCCATCGGCCGTGCCAGGGACACCGCGCCCGGCGGGGCGTCCGTGGAGGTCCCCTCGTGACCCTCGTCACCAGGGGGCAGCTCCAGCCCTCCCGAGCCCACCCGTGCACCGCCTTCCGCTCCCCCGGGACTCCCCGTCCCGACGATCAAGGAGACTACTCCGCAAGCGGCGCGCGGTGCAGCCCGATGGGCCGGGTCGTTTCCCAACTTCCGCACTCCGCACGATCGTTCCGGACCTGCGGACCGACCGTGAGTGATCCGGCTCATAGTGGCACGCGCGCCGGGATCCGGGCTGTCCCAGGCGTCACCCGGGCCACGGACGCACGCGTGTGCGGTGCGGGGCCGTCCGGGACGCGCCGATCGGAGGATGCACGGGCGGGCCCGGAGTGGGCATATGTCTGGGGGCCTGTCCGACAGGTCCGGAGGTTCCCTCATTTTCGAAGGAGACTCGGGGAGACTCGGAGCCAGGCGCCGCCCTCGGCGCCGTACACCTGAAAGAGTCGTATCCATGCAGGTCTGGCCTGGCGAAGCGTATCCACTCGGTGCCACGTACGACGGCGCCGGCACCAATTTCGCGGTCTTCACGGAGGCCGCGGACCGAGTAGAGCTGTGTCTGCTGCACGACGACGGCTCCGAGACGGCGATCGAGCTGCGGGAGAGCGACGCGTTCGTGCGGCACGCGTACCTGCCCGGGGTCATGCCCGGGCAGCGCTACGGCTTCCGGGTGCACGGGCCGTACGCACCCGAGCGGGGGCTGCGCTGCAACTCGGCGAAGCTGCTGCTCGACCCGTACGCGCGTGCGATCAGCGGTGCGGTCCGATGGGGTGAGGAGGTCTACGGCTACCACTTCGACGACCCCGGCCGGCGCAACGATCTCGACTCCGCGCCGCACACCATGACGTCGGTCGTGGTCAACCCGTACTTCGACTGGGGCGACGACCGGCGCCCCCGGACGGAGTACCACCACACGGTGATCTACGAGGCCCACGTCAAGGGCCTCACCATGCGCCACCCGGGGCTGCCGGAGGAGCTGCGCGGCACCTACGCGGCCCTGGCGCACCCGGCGGTGATCGAGCACCTGACCGAGCTGGGGGTGACGGCGCTGGAGCTGATGCCGGTGCACCAGTTCGTCAACGACCACCGGCTGGTCGACATGGGTCTGAACAATTACTGGGGCTACAACACCATCGGCTTCTTCGCCCCGCACAACGCCTACGCGTCCTGGGGCGACCGGGGCCAGCAGGTGCTGGAGTTCAAGTCGGCGGTGAAGGCGCTGCACGAGGCCGGCATCGAGGTGATCCTCGACGTGGTCTACAACCACACGGCCGAGGGCAACCACCTGGGCCCGACCCTGTCCTTCAAGGGCATCGACAACCCCCGCTACTACCGGCTGACCGACGACCCGCGGTACTACATGGACACCACGGGCACCGGGAACTCTCTGCTCATGCGGTCCCCGCACGTACTGCAGCTGATCATGGACTCGCTGCGCTACTGGGTCACCGAGATGCACGTGGACGGCTTCCGGTTCGACCTGGCGGCGACGCTGGCCCGGCAGTTCCACGAGGTGGACCGGCTGTCGTCGTTCTTCGACCTGGTGCAGCAGGATCCGGTGGTCTCCCAGGTGAAGCTCATCGCCGAACCGTGGGACCTCGGCGAGGGCGGCTACCAGGTGGGCAACTTCCCGCCGCTGTGGACCGAGTGGAACGGCAAGTACCGCGACACCGTCCGGGACCTGTGGCGGGGCGAGCCGCGGGCGCTCGCGGAGTTCGCCTCCCGGCTCACCGGCTCCTCCGACCTGTACCAGGACGACGGACGCCGGCCGCTGGCCTCGATCAACTTCGTGACCTGCCACGACGGCTTCACGCTGCACGACCTGGTGTCGTACAACGACAAGCACAACGAGGCCAACGGCGAGGACAACCGGGACGGCGAGAGCCACAACCGGTCCTGGAACTGCGGTGCCGAGGGCGACACCGACGACCCGGACGTGCTGACGCTGCGGGCCCGGCAGATGCGCAACTTCATCGCCACCCTGATGCTGTCCCAGGGCGTGCCCATGCTCAGTCACGGCGACGAGCTGGCCCGCACCCAGCGCGGCAACAACAACGCCTACTGCCAGGACAACGAGATCGCCTGGCTGGACTGGCCCGGACAGGACACGGACGGCTCCGGGGGCACCCGGGACACACCGGACGCCGGGGGCGGCCGGGACCGGGGCGGGCGCCGGGGGCCGGACGGCTCCCGTGGCCCCCGGGAGGACGAGGACTCCCGGGAGGGCGGGGCGGCCGGGGACCCCGGGAACGCCGCGGACACCGCCGGCGCCACGGACTCCGCCGACGCCACCACCGACGCCGCCGACGCCACCGACGACCTGCGGCGGCAGATGCTGGAGTTCACCCGGGCCATGGTGTGGCTGCGCAAGGACCACCCGGTCTTCCGGCGGCGCCGCTTCTTCCACGGCCGCCCCGTGGAGGGCACCCACGACGACCTGTCCGACATCGCCTGGTTCACCCCGGAGGGCGCGGAGATGACCCAGCGGGACTGGGACTCGGCGCGGGCGTCGGCGCTGACCGTGTTCCTCAACGGCAACGCGATCTCCGAGCCCGGTCAGCGGGGGGAGCGCATCACGGACGACTCGTTCCTGCTGATGTTCAACGCCTCCCCCAAGCCGCTCGACTTCGTGGTGCCGGTCGACCACGGGCGGCAGTGGCAGGTCGTGGTCGACACCGCCCGCGCGGACGGCGTCCCCCCGGGCACCGGCCCGAAGGCCGACGCCGGTGACCGGCTGACCCTGCCCGAACGGAGCCTGACCGTGCTGCAACGGCCCGCGTAGCCGCGCCCCGGGCCACCCGTACGGGGCGACGGGTGGCCCGAGCGGCGGCGGGGATGACAGGAAAGCCGCCGGGCCGGGTACGTAGCTCTGCATGACCCCTGAGCGACCTGATCCGGTGCAGCCCACGGCGACCTACCGGCTGCAGCTGCAGCCGGACTTCCCCTTCGGAGCCGCGGCGGCCGCCGTGCCGTACGTGGCCTCGCTCGGCGTGTCCCACCTGCACCTGTCCCCCGTCCTGGAGGCCGTGCCGGGCTCGGCGCACGGCTACGACGTCGTGGACCACGCGCGGGTGCGCGGGGAACTGGGCGGCGAGGAGGGGCTGCGGGCCCTGTCCCGCACCGCGCGCGAGCACGGCCTCGGCCTGGTGGTGGACATCGTCCCCAACCACATGGCGATGGCGCCGCGGCACAACGGCGCCCTGTGGGACGTGCTGCGCGAGGGCCCCACCTCCCGGTACGCCCGGTGGTTCGACATCGACTGGCAGGCCCAGGACGGCCGGGTGCTGCTGCCGGTGCTGGGCGGCCCGCTCGGCGAGGAGCTGGACGGCCTCACGGCCGACGGCGACGTGCTCCGCTACCACGACCACGCCTTCCCGCTGCGCGAGGGCACCGGGGACCTGCCGCTGCCGGAGCTGCTGGACGCCCAGTGGTACCGGCTCGCCTGGTGGCGGCTGGCCCGCACGGAGCTGAACTACCGGCGGTTCTTCAGCATCTCCGAGCTGATCGGGGTGCGGGTGGAGGACCCGGAGGTGTTCGAGGCCACGCACGCGAAGATCCTCGCACTGCTGCACGAGGGGGTGATCGACGGGCTGCGCGTGGACCACCCCGACGGACTCGCCGACCCGGACGGGTACCTGCGGCGGCTGCACGAGGCGTCCGGGGGGCGGTGGACGGTGGTGGAGAAGATCCTCGCCGACGGCGAGCCGCTGCCCGCCTCCTGGCCGGTCGCCGGCACCACCGGCTACGACGCCCTGCGCCGGATCGACGGGCTGTTCACCGACCCGGCCGGAGCCGGCGAACTGCTCGGCCGGTACCGCCGGTTCGCGGCCCCGCAGACGGACCGGGGAGGCGATTGGCCCGCGACGGTGCGGCGCGCCGCGTACAAGATGCTCGCCCACGAGCTGGCCGCCGAGGTGGACCGGCTCACCCGGGTGGCGGTCCGGCTGTGCGGCACCTCCCCCGAGCCCGCCCTGCGCGACCGCGCGCCCTGGGCGCTGCGCACCGCCCTGCGGGAGCTGCTGGTCCGGCTGGAGGTGTACCGGCCGTACGGCTCCGTGGACGCGGCCCGGGTCGTCACCGAGGAGGCCGCGGCCGAGGCCCGGCTCGCCTTCACGGTCCCCGAGGAGGCCGGGGCGGTGGACGTCGTACGGGACCTGGTGCTCGGACGGTACGGGGACGGGCCCGCCCACGTGGAGTTCCGTACGCGCTTCGCGCAGACCGCGTCGGCGCTGCGGGCCAAGTCCGTGGAGGACACGGCCTTCTACCGCTATGTGCCGCTGCTCTCGGCGACCGAGGTGGGCGGCGAACCGGGGCGTCCGGCGGTGTCCCCGGAGGAGTTCCACGCGTACTGCGCGCGGACGCAGCGCGACTGGCCCGCCACCGGCACCGTCGTCTCCACCCACGACACCAAGCGCAGCGCCGACGTGCGGGCCGCGCTGAACGTGCTGACCGAGTGCCCGGAGCGCTGGGCGGACGTGCTGGCGGAGGTCACCCGTACGGGCTCCGGCGTGCCGGACGCGCAGCTGGCGTGGGCGGCCTGGCAGACGGTCTTCGGGCTGGGCCCGGCGGATCCGGAGCGGGTGCGGGGGGCCCTGCTGAAGCACATCCGCGAGGCCGGGATGTACACCAGCTGGACCGAGCAGGAGCCGCCCTACGAGGAGGCGGTGCGGCGGTTCGTCACGGAGGGGCCCTGCGGGGTGCCCGGCGAGCGCGTGGCGGCCTTCCGGGAGGAGCTGGAACCGCACGTGGCGGCCAACGTGCTGGGCACGGCCCTGGTCCACCTGACGATGCCGGGCGTGCCGGACGTCTACCAGGGGACCGAGGCCGCGTACCGGGCCCTGGTCGACCCCGACAACCGCCGCACGGTGGACTTCCCCGCAGGCCCGGTGCCCCCGGGCGGGGCGAAGGAGACGGTGACGCGGGCGGCGCTGGGGCTGCGGGCGCGGCGGCCGGAGGTGTTCGGCGACCGGGCGTCGTACGAACCGCTGGCCGCGGAGGGGCCGGCCGCCGCGCACTGCGTGGCGTTCGTGCGCTCCGGGCGGGCGCTCACCGCCGTGACCCGGCTGTCGCTGCGGCTGGCTCAGGCGGGCGGCTGGCGGGAGACCCGGCTGCCGCTGCCGCCGGGCCGGTGGGCGGACGTGCTCACGCCGGGGCGGGAGTTCACGGGCGAGGTGCGCGCGGCCGACCTGTTCGAGCGGTGGCCGGTGGCGCTCCTGGAGCGTGCCGACGGCGCGCCGGACGGAGGGGACGCCGACAGCGGGGCGTGACGTCCGCGCGTGGTCGCGGAACGGGCCGGTGGAGTGCTCCGAGCGCCCCGGAGCACGCCGCCGGGCCCACCCTTGACAGCGGTCCGTGACCGTGCGGTACTGCGGATTGCGAGGTCGGGCGGATGCGACGGGGGGTGGGTCTGCTGTCGGAGCTGCGCTACCCGACGGTGGCCGAACTGGAGTCGGCCGCCCGCGTGCTGGCCGGCCGACGGCCCGGTCTGTGCGACCTGCGGCAGGTGGGGGTCTCCCGCGGGGGACGGCCGCTGTACCTGCTGTCCGTGGGCCGTGCCGGGCCCGCCGTCCTGGTGGTGGCCGGCGCCCACGCCAACGAACCGGCCGGGGGCGGCACGCTGCTCGCCCTGGCCCGGCGGGTCCTGTCCGAGGCGGGGCTGCGGGACGGCACGTCCTGGCACTTCCTGCTGTGCGCCGACCCGGACGGGGCGAGCCTCCACGTCACCTCGTCGCCGCGCAGCCTGTACGACTACCACCTCGGCTTCTTCCGCCCGGCGGGCCCCGAACAGCCGGAGTGGGCGCCCTCGTTGCTGCCGCCGGACCGGCTGCCGCCAGAGACCCGGGCGCTGACCGGTGTCATCGACGAGCTGCGGCCCTACCTCCAGGTGTCCCTGCACGGCACCGAACTCGGCGGCAGCTGGGTGCAGTTGACGCGGGACCTGCCCGGGTTGTCGGAGCCGTTCGGCAAGTCGGCGGCCCAGCTGCACATCCCGGTGGAGACCGGTGCCTCGGACGCCGCGGGCTGGCCGGCGTCCGGACCGGGCGTGCACGTGATGCCGGCGGTGGAGGCCGGTCCGGCGTATCCGAGCCTGCCGGACGACGCCCGGCACAGCACCTGGTACCACGCGCACCGGTACGGCGGTCTGACCGCCGTGGTGGAGGTGCCGATGTGGGCGAGCGACCTGGTGGACGACCCCGCGCCGCACCCGGCGCCGGCGGCGGCGATGCGGTACCTGTCGCACCGCCTGCTGCGGGACGCGGACGCGGTGCGGCGGGTCCTGGAACAGGCGCGGCCCCGCCCGGAGTCCGGTGGCGGCCCGCTGCTGCGGGCGGCGACATGGGGCCTGGAGCTGGTGCCGGGGCTGGCCGCCGACCTGGTGCGCACCCCGCCCGCCGACGGCACCCGGGCCTACGTCGGCAGCGTGGACGCGTTCGCCCGGCGGGTGCCGCTGCGGGCGGCGGCCATGCTGCTGCGGGCGCTGCGCGGCAGCGACGCGCGGGCGGCGGCCCGGCTGGAGCGTCTCGTGGCGTCCTGGAGCGATGCCTTCGCGGTGCGTTTCCGGGCCCGTTGGGTGCCCGTGGAGCACCAGGTCGAGCACCAGTCGCGCGCCGTGGTGGCGGCGGCCCTCCACGCGCGCGAGCGGGCGCTCTGAACGCGCCCGCTCGCATGCACCGCTGGTCGCCTACGGTCCGTCCGCGGTGAAGACCGAGCCCGTCCGGGCGGCCATCACACAGGCGTTGGGGAAGGTCTCGGTGTAGGCGACCGGGCGGCCCCGCCACATGCCGCGCGCCTGGACGGTCACCGGGGCGTGGACCATCGTGCACATCACGTCCTTGGGCGGGATGCCGGCGATGCGGCCGTCCGCGGCGTCCAGTTCGGCGCAGGCGTCGGCGGCCCGCCGGTGGCCCCGGGGCGGGTCGCAGAGCAGCAGGGTGCCCGGGGCGGTGGCGGTGGGGGCCTCGCCCGGTTCGACGGTGAGGTAGAGCCAGTTGTCGGGGACGGCGGCGGGGGCCGCCTGGACGGGTGCGGCACAGGTGAGGAGGGCGGCTGCCGCGAGCAGGGCGCCCCGCAGCGCTCGCGCGCCCCTCGCGGGCCGCGGGCCGCGGCCCGCCCCGGTCGCCCCGATGTCCTGTGCCGTTCCGGTGGCGCGTCGCGCGTGGGCTGAGGTGTGCGTCATGCCCGATGCATCGGCACGACGGGACCCGTACCGCACCCTGGTCACCCGAACGGGAGGCTCCGGTCCGGCGCGGCGCCGGCCGGCCCGGGAGGGCGGACGGCGCGGTCAGTCCGCCGAGAGCCGGTACGTCATCCGCCCGAAGCCGACCTGGTCGCCCTCGCGGACGACGGCCGCGCCGACGACCCGCCGCCCGTTGACCGTGGTGCCGTTGGTCGACCCCAGGTCCCGCAGCACCCACAGGCCGCCCTGGTGGCGCAGTTCGGCGTGCACGCGGGAGACCGTCTCGTGGTTGAGCCGCAGCCCGTTGGCGGGGTCGCGGCCGATGCGCAGCGGGTGGCCCGTCCTCGGGTGCGGCAGCAGCAGCTTGGGCAGCCGCTCCGCCTGCCAGGCCCGGCGCAGCCGCACCCCGAACCCGGAGACCGCCTCCACGGTGCCGAACACCATCCGGGACACCCGGCCCTCGGTCCGCAGGTCGGCGGTGAGCACGGCGAGTTCCTCGGGACGGCGGGCGGCGAGGGCGAGTTCCATGCGCCTCACGAAGGTGTCGTGGGACAGCCGGCCGGTGGCGGCGCCGTCCCGGAGCACCTTCAGCGCCTTGTCGCGTTCCGCGTCGGACAGCCGCGCGGGGTGCGTGTTGAACTCGAAGGACGACGTCACGCACCGAATTGTCGGTCAGCCCGGCCCCGCCTGTCCAGAAAGCGGGGAACGGCCGCCGGGCCGGGGCCCGCCGCCCGGCGACACCGGCCGCAAAAGGGCGAATCCACCGGCGGATTGATCGCGGATACCGCACGATGGACGGGCTACGTCACGGTGAGCAGACGAAGGGGAACCGTCCGTGCAGTTCGAGGTGTGGGCACCACAGGCCGGCCGTGTGACGCTCGAGTGCGACGGCGTCACCCACGCACTGGAGCGTGACGCGCGGCGGGAGGGGTGGTGGCAGGGGGAGGCCGACGCGCGGGACGGCTCGCGGTACGGCTTCTCGCTGGACGGCGGCCCGGTGCGGCCCGATCCGCGCTCGCGCCGCCAGCCGGACGGCCCGGACGGGCTCAGCGCGGTCGTCGACCACGACCGGTACGACTGGCGGACGCCGTGGGGCGGGCGCCCGCTGCCGGGAGCCGTGCTGTACGAGCTGCACGTGGGCACGTACACCCGCGAGGGGACGTTCGACGCCGCCGCGGACCGGCTCGGCCACCTCGCGGAGCTGGGGGTCACGCACGTGGAACTGATGCCGGTGTGCCCCTTCCCGGGACGGCACGGCTGGGGGTACGAGGGCGTATCGCTGTGGGCCGTGCACGAGCCGTACGGCGGCCCGGAAGGGCTGAAACGCTTCGTCGACCGGGCGCACGCGCTGGGCCTGGGCGTGGTCCTGGACGTGGTGCACAACCACCTCGGGCCGTCGGGCAACTACCTGCCCGAGTTCGGGCCGTACTTCACGGACACCCACCACACCCCCTGGGGCTCGGCGGTCAACCTGGACGCCCCCGGCTCGGACGAGGTGCGCACGTACCTGACCGACAGCGCGCTGGCGTGGCTGCGGGACTACCGGATCGACGGGCTGCGCCTGGACGCGGTGCACGCCCTGGTGGACACCCGTGCGTACCACTTCCTGGAGGAGCTGTCCCAGGCCGTGGACACGCTCGCCGCGGATACGGGCCGTCCGCTGTTCCTGGTCGCCGAGTCGGACCTGAACGACCCACGGGTGATCACGCCCCGCGCGGACGGCGGCCTCGGGGTGCACGCGCAGTGGAACGACGACTTCCACCACGCGCTGCACACCGCGCTGACCGGTGAGTCGCAGGGCTACTACGCCGACTTCGCGCGCGCCCCGTTCGCCGCCCTCGCCAAGACCCTCACCGGGGGCTTCTTCCACGACGGCAGCTACTCCAGCTTCCGGGGCCGCCACCACGGCCGGCCCCTGGACCGCACCCGGATCGCCGGGCACCGGCTGCTCGGCTACAGCCAGACCCACGACCAGGTCGGCAACCGCGCCCAGGGCGACCGGCTGGCCGCGCTGGTGTCCCCGGGGCGGCTGGCCGTCGCGGCGGCGCTCACGCTGACGGCGCCCTTCACGCCCATGCTGTTCATGGGCGAGGAGTGGGCGGCGGGCACGCCCTGGCAGTTCTTCACCGACCACACCGACGCCGCGCTCGCCAAGGCGGTGAGCGAGGGCCGGCGGCGGGAGTTCGCGGCGCACGGCTGGACGGCGCGGGAGGTGCCCGACCCGCAGGACCCGGCGACCCGCGACCGCTCGTGCCTGGACTGGTCCGAACCGGAACGCGAGCCGCACGCGCGGGTGCTGGACTGGTACCGGCGGCTGATCGCCGTGCGCGGGGAGCAGCCGGACCTCACCGACCCCGACCTGGCCGACACCAAGGTGGCCTTCGACGAGGAACGCCGCTGGCTGGCGTTCCGGCGCGGTGACGTGCTGGTCGCCGTGAACCTCGCCGACGAGCCCGCCGCGATCGCCCTGGGCGCCCCGCACGCGCGGGTGCTGGCCGCGTGGGAGCCGGTCGACGCCCCGGGTCCGGACGGTGTGCTGCACGTGCCCGCCGAGTCGGCGGTCGTGCTGCTCCAGGATTGAGCGGTCGTGCTGCTCCAGGGCTGAGGGCGCCGCCGGGGGTGCGGCCGGCTGAGCGGTCCGGGCAGGCCGGGCGGCTGAGCGGTCCGGGCGGCCGGGCGGCCCGGGCGGCCCCCCGTGGGAAGCCGGGCGCCCCCGTGTAGCCGGGCAGCCGGGCGACCCCGGGCGACCGGCGGCCCCGGGTGACCGGCGGCCCCGGGTGACTGGGCGACCCCGGACGGCCTGCCGGCCATGTGGCCCCGCGCGGCCGAGCGCCCCCGGAGGGCCGGGTGGCCCCGGGTGGCCGGCGCGGGCGCGCCCCCGGGAAGGTCACGGCCGGCCCGGGGTGCGGGGCCCGGGGCCGGGTCAGACGGGCTCGTCCGGGCCCCGGAGGTCGGTGACGCGCTCCAGGAGGATCGCCTCCCAGGCGCGGCGCAGCCGGACGCGCAGCAGCGGCAGCGGGGCGGCCGGGCGGCCGTCGAGCGCCCCGGCGAGGTGCAGGACGGCGTCGCAGCGGGCCAGCCACAAGCCGCGCAGGCAGGGGCGGGCGCCGTACCCGGCGAGGGTGGCGGCCCGGACGGCGGCCGGGGCGCCCACGGCGACGGCGAGGCCCGCGATGTCCTCGGCCGGGTCGCCGACCGCCGTACCGCCCCAGCCGAGGACGCCGCGCACCCGGCCCTCGGCGCTGACCACGAGGTGGTCGCCGGTGAGGGCATGGTGGGTGAGCACGGCCGGGCCGGACTGGGCGGCGAGCTGGACCGCGGCGGGCTGGGTGAGCTGACCCAGCCGGACCGGGTCGAACTCGTCGGCCGGGGCGAGCCGTTCAGCGGCGGCGCGCGCGGCCTCGCGCAGTGACTCCAGGGAGCGGGGGGCGACGCGCGGCACCCCGAACGTCTCCGCCTGCCGGGCGGGCACGTCGCGCAGCCCGGTCAGCAGTCCGGCGAGGTCCGTCTCCCCCACGGCGGACACCCGGTGGTCCTCGGCGGATCCGCCGGGCACGCGGGTGTCGAGGGTGCAGCTCAGGCCGGGCGCCCACTCGCCGCGCGCCACGCTGACCGGGACGGCGACCGGGACGTGCGGGCGAACCAGGTCGCGCACCCTGAGTTCGCGGCGCTGCCGGAGGCTCGCGTCGCGGTCGGGGGCGAGCCGCAGCACGTGGCGGTCGCCCACCCACCAGGTGCCGGACCGGTCGCCCTCGGCGACGGGCCGGACCCGGTCGGGTGCGGCGGGGCGGTCGCGTCCGCCGCCGTCGTCCTTCAGCAGGGTGCGCAGCAGTTCGCGGACGCTGTCCGCGGTGGGTGTCGGTGCCTGGGTCATGGTCGCGCCGTTGTCGTTCGGAGAGGGCGGGGCGGGGGCGTCGGCGGCCTCAGTCCACGGTCACCAGCTCCCGGGCGGTGTCGTTCAGCCGCCGTCCGCCGTCCGCGGTGACGGTGACGATGTCCTCGATGCGGACGCCGAACCGGCCGGCCAGGTAGACGCCGGGTTCGACGGAGAAGCACATGCCGGGCACGAGCGGCTGCTCCTCGCCCTCGGTCAGGTAGGGCGGCTCGTGGGTGGTGACGCCGATGCCGTGCCCGGTGCGGTGGACGAAGTGCTCCCCGTGTCCGGCGTCGGCGATGACGGCGCGGGCGGCCCGGTCGACGTCCTGGCAGGCGGCGCCGGGGCGCACCGCGCGGAACCCGGCCTCCTGGGCCTCGCGCACCAGGTCGTGCACCCGGCGCTCCTCGGCGGTGGGCTCGCCGACGTGGACGGTGCGGGAGGTGTCGGATCCGTAGCCGTCCTTCAGCCCGCCGAAGTCGAGGACGACCATGTCGCCGTGCCCGATGACGCGGTCGCCGGCCTCGTGGTGCGGGTGGGCGCCGTTCGGGCCGGAGGCGACGATGGTGAAGTCGACCCGCTGGTGTCCGAAGCGCAGCAGGAGGGCGGCGAGGTCGGCGGCCACGTCCCGTTCCCGGCGCCCGGCGAAGGGCACGGTGCGGATCTCCTCGAACGCGGCGTCCGCGGCGGTTCCGGCGGCGGCCAGCAGCTCCAGTTCGGCCGGGTCCTTCACGGCGCGGAGCATCGGCAGGGCCTCGGTGAGGGAGGCGTGGGTGGTGTCGGGCAGCGCCCGCTGGAGCGCCAGCAGGTGCAGCGCCCAGGTGTTGTCGCTGACGCCGTAGCGGCCCGTGGGGTCCAGGAGGGGCGCGGTGGCGGTGTAGGGGTCCGTGCCGTCGGTCCAGTCGCGCAGGGTCAGGGCCGGGGCGCCGGGGGCCCGCTCGGCGTCGGGGGCCTCGAGGGCGGGGACGACGAGGACGGGGTCCCGGTCCGGTGTCAGGACCAGCAGGGTGAGCCGTTCGGTGTCGGCGGGCGGGGTGTAGCCGGTGAGCCACGTCAGGTCCGGGCCGGGGGCCACCAGCAGGCCGGCCAGCCCCGCGTCGGCGGCCTGGCGCACCGCACGCTCCATGCGGGCCCGGTGGTCGTCGGCGGTGAAGGGCGCGGGGGCGGTGCCGTTCATCCGGGCCTCCCGGGGTGGGCGTGAGGGCTACGGCAGCATCCTGCCCGTCCGGGGGCGGCGGCGCGAGCCGGTTCGCGGGGTCCGGCGGACGGGTGGCCGGGCCGGGCGCGCGTCATGTGACGATGCCCGGCACGGCCGTCAGCTGCTGGTAGGCGCCGTCGCGGTGGCGCACGGTCAGGGTCACCTCCCGTCCGGGGCGGGCCCGGGCGACGGCGCGGGCCAGGTCCGCGGCGGTGTCGATGCGGGTGGTGCCGAGGGCGAGCAGGACGTCGCCCCGGACGAGGCCGGCGGCGTACCCGGGCCCCGGGACGTGCACGCCGACGACCAGGGCGCCCGGCCTGCGGTCGTCCGCCACCTCCAGGCCGAGCCCGGCGACGACCGGGGCGGTGGCCGGCGGGGCGGAGCGCGCCCCGGACGCCCGGGTGCCCTCCGGAACCGTCTCCAGGGCGTCCTCCGGAACGCTGTCCGGGGCGGGGCGGGAGGCCGGGGTCGGCGCGGCGCCCGGCAGGCCCGCCTGCCGCCGCAGCTCCGCGAGGCCGTCCGCCCCGATGAGGGCGGCGCCCGTCGCCCCCAGCGCGACCCCGGCGAGGACCAGCACCGTGCCGACGAACACGGTGACCAGGGCGGACACCAGCCGCCGGCCGCGACGGCGGGCGGCGTGCGGCCGGGTCCCCGCGGGGCCGGGGCCGTCCCTCCGTTCCTCTTCCGTCGTCCGCCGTCCGTGGTCCGGCTCCGGCCGGCCGCCGGTCCCGCCCGTCCGTTCGCCGCCGGGTTCCCGGCCGGGCATCGGCCGGGGCCGCAACGCTGTCTGTTCCATCGATCGCCTCCGTCGGGACAGCTACCCGGCGGGCGGCCGGCCGACGAGCCACGAACGAGTGAGACTGACGGGCGGTCAGACGGGGGAAGCGGCCCGGCCGGGTGCCCCGGCCCCCCAGGACATGCCCGTGGAGGGGAGGGACGGCACCGCCGTGCGGGACCGGCCCGGCACGGCGGACGGGCCCGACGGAGCCGTCGGGAGGGACAGGACGGGCGGGCGGTCCGGCAGGAAGCCGTGGGCCCGGCCGGAGAGCCACTCGTCCTTGTAGCGGTCGACGCTGCGGTGCCAGTGCAGGATGCCCGCCATCCAGTTGCGCAGGTCCTCCACGTAGTCCCGCATGATGTCCCGGGCCTGTCCGGACAGCTCGAAGTCGTCGTACACCACGGGCAGTTCGTGCTCCGCCACGTGCTCGAACTGCGTCAGGCGGCGGCTCATCAGGTCGTGGACCACCCGCAGGCCGGACGGGTAGTCGCAGCCGAAGAAGTTCTGCACGACGAGGATCGCGTTGTGGATCTCGCCCTCGTACTCGATCTCCTTCTGGTAGGAGAAGACGTCGTTGAGCAGGCAGGCGAAGTCGACCGCCGCGTTCTCCAGGGAGCGCACCGGGCCGCTGCGGTAGACCTCGGGCGGGACGGCCGGGCCGTGGCCGGTCCGGCACAGGCTCAGGGTGAGGTCCGAACCGAAGGTCTGGCGGCGCATCTCCAGGTAGTCCACCGGGTCGGGCACGCGGTGGTGGATCTGGTTGGCCAGCTCCCACAGCCAGCTCTCGGTCATGACGTTCACGGCGTTCTTCAGCGGGACCCGCTGCTCGGGGGTCATGGCGGCCGTGGTGCGCGCCCACAGGTCGGCCAGCGAGCGCTCCATCGCGTTGGCGGGGGGCGGCACCGGTTCGCCGTCGAGCGGCATGCAGTCCGACAGGCGGGCGGTCGTCACCCGGGCGGTGACCAGGTCGCGGCGGTGGCCGTAGACCAGCGGGTAGTAGTCGTCGCCGTAGGTGCCGAAGGCGAGCCACTGGGCGCTGAGGTCGAGCGCCTCGGGGGTGGCGTCCGGGTCGATGCCTGCGGAGCAGAGCGCGAGGTCGTAGGCGTCCAGCTTGTCCTCGTCCCAGACGCCCTCGGCGAGGATGCCCATGCGCCGGCACCAGTCGGTGAGGTGGGTGCGGGAGGCGTCGAGGTGGGGGCTGAGCGCCAGCGGGAACGGCATGCGGATGTCGGGGATCACCGACGGGCCGACCTTCTGGTAGGGCACGTGGGTGTGGGCGCGCAGCCGCCGGGCGCCCGCGGCGGTGAGCAGCGCGCGCACGTCGGCGGCGGAGGTGCCGGGGCCGCCCGGCCCGGCCGGCACGCCGGGGACGCCGGGGACGCTCCACGGGGCGGTGGTCCGCGCGCCCTCGTTCATGTACCGGCTGGACCGCAGGTGCCACTCGTGGCCGCCGGACTGCCAGTCCTGGAGCCCCTTGGCGTACGCCGCGACGGCCGCTACCTCGTGCGGTGCGAGCCCCTTCTCCAGGGCGATCGCGGGCACTTCGGTGAACGCGGTGTGCTCGAACTGGTGGAGCCGGGAGGTGAGGACGTCGTTGACGATGTCGGCGGCCTCCTGGGTGGTGCAGTCGAAGAAGGTCTCGACGACGAGCACGCCGTTGCTGTTCTCGCCCTCGTCCTCGACCTCGCGCTGGTAGGAGAACAGGTCGTTGCGCAGGTGGACGGCGTCGGAGAAGGTCTCCATCAGGACGCGCAGCGGCCGGGTCCCGGCGACGGCGGCGGGCACCTCGGCGGTGGCGTACTCGACGAGTCCCGCCGACCAGGGCGCGCCGCCCACCTTGCGGCGCATCTCGATGTACTCGACGGGGTTGGCGATCCGGCCCTCGTTAATGTTGGACAGTTCCCAGAGGGACTCGTTGAGCAGGTGTTCGGTGGCGACGGCGAACCGGCGGCGCCAGTCGGCGGACATGGCGGGCACGGTGCGCGCCCAGAGGTCGGCGAGGCCGGCCTCGACCGGGTTCTCCGGCTCCGGGACCGGCGTCGCGGGGTCGGCGGGCATGAACAGCGGGAGCCGGTCGAGGTGGGCCTTGCCGGCGGGGCGGTCCTGGGTGCGCTTGTACTTCTCCAGGAAGTGGTCGTCGAAGAAGAAGACCCACACGTACCAGTCGGTGATGAGGGACAGCGCGGGTCCGTCGCAGTCGGGATGGGTGTAGGCGCAGAGCAGGCCGTAGTCGTGTGCGTCGAGGTCGGCCTGCTCCCAGACTCCGGAGCCCTCCAGCATGCCCATCTCGCGCGCCCACGCCGTCGAGTGGGCCCGGGCCTCGTCGACGTGCGGGTTGAGCCGCGCGGGGTGCGGCAGGTAGAAGTGCGGGAGTTCGAACGGCTGCGTCATGGCCGGGCCCTACCCGTGGCCTCCCAGCGGCATCCACCGGCCCGGACATGATCACACCATCGCGTGAACCGGTGGTGATGCGGCGGTTCAGGGCCCCTTCATGCCCTACTCCCGTGCCCGGACCTCCCCTTCGCGCGCTACTCCCGTACCTGGATGAGGGCGTGGGTGCCGCTGGTCCGCCACCGCTGGTCCTCCGCCGCGACCAGGGCGTCCTCGGTGGCCGGGTCCAGACCGGTGATCACGTCGGACTTCAGGGTGCGCAGCGCGGCCACCGGTCCGGGGAAGTGGGCGGTGACGTCGGCGAACGGTGTGGTGGGCGGCCACCGCCGGTCGCCCACCAGGCGACGGTAGTTGAGGTCGCCCTTGACGACGGTGAGGTCGGCGGCGGCCAGTTCGGCACGGAGGTCGCCGGGCAGCTCCGCGTAGGGCAGCGGGGAGCAGAAGAAGGCGTGCGCGCCGATCCGGAGGCGGCCGTCGGCGAGCGCGGCCCACAGCTCGCGCCCGTACTCCGCCGCCGCTCCCCCGGCGTCGCGCAGCCGGCGGACGGCGTCGACGACGTCGGCGGTGGTGGCGTCGGAGACGTAGTAGGGGTACGGCTTGACGTGCAGGACCGCGCGGCCGATGCGCCCGTGGGCGAGGAGGTGGGCCACCAGCAGCAGGTCGGGGACGAGTTCGCGGCCCGCGTTGTCGGCGATCAGGGCGAGGGTGCCGGCGCCGGAGGCGGCGTCGAGCAGCGCCCACAGGCGGTCGCTGTCGTCGGCGACCAGGCCGGGCGCGGCGTCGGCCGGGTCGGCGCCCTCGGCGGACAGCCGGAAGCCGAGGTCGGCGCGGTTGCCCCACAACGAGCCGTGCAGCAGGGCCCGGTCGCGTTCGGCGGGGGTGCGGTCGGCGAGGTCGTCGAGGGCGGCCAGTTCCTCGTCCGTCGCGGGCGAGCGGAGTTCGGCCAGCTTGGACGGCCGGAAGGGGTCGATGCCCTGCCAGGGGCCTGGGCCGAACCAGCCCACGGATTCGAGGAGTTGCCGGTAGAACCAGCTCTCCGACCACAGCCACGGCACGTCGAACCAGGACTGCCCGGCGTGCTTCTCCATGCCCCAGGCGAGCCAGTGGTGCCGGTCGTGCGCATCGGCGGGGAGGGGTTCGATGACGCCCTCGGTGCACTGGGCCAGCAGGGCGTCGAGGGCGCGGTGCTGCTCGTGCTCGTAGGGGAAGGCCTCGCGCACCTGCCGGATGATCGCCGGGTGCCGTTCGGCCAGCACGCCATGGGGGAACGAGCCGGGTTCGTTGCCGAGGATCACGTCGGCGGCGGGGGTGTGGGGCATGTGCCTCACCGTAACGCGCACGGCGGCACCGGGCCCGGTGGCCGGTCTCAGACCGGGGCGATCTCGCGTTCCAGGCGGGCGGCCAGGCTGAGGTACCGCGCGCGGCGGGTCACCGGCACCAGACCGCGGATGAGGATCTGCCACATCTCGGCGGTGCGGCGCGGCTGCCGGGCGACGGGTTCGCGGGAGCGGCCCACCACGCGGGTGCCGATGAAGAAGCAGACGAGGGAGTGGGCGACCACGTCGATGTCGACGTCGGGGTGGACGTCGGCCTCCTTGACCGCGCCGAGCAGGCGGGCCGTCACGATGTCCAGCCACTCGGTGAAGGGGTGGGTGAGGGGCGGGCGGGGCCGGGTGCCGCCGGTGGCGAGCCGGAGTCCGGCGCGCAGGACGGGGTCGTCGGCGGAGAGCCTGGCTATGCAGAAGGTGAGGCGCATCAGCGCCTCCAGCGAGGTGTGCCCCCGCGCCTCGGTCTCCCGGGCCAGGGTGCGGCAGGTGCGGGACTGCAGTTCCAGGATCGCGTGCGCCAGGTCCTCCTTGGCCGCGAAGTGGAAGTACAGGGCCCCCTTGGTGACATGGGCGTGCTCGACGATGTCGCTGAGACTGGTCGACTCGTAGCCCTGCCGGTCGAACAGTTCGGCGGCCGCCGTGATGATCGTCGAACGTGTCTGCTCGGCGCGTACCTGCCTGGCCATCGACTGCACTCCTGAGCCGGAAAAAGGAACGGGTCATGCCGTTTGTTTCTCACCCGGTGTACACGATAACTCACCGTCAGGCGGCGGGAGTCACCCCTGTCGGGTCCGACCTGGCACACATCCGGCAGACCGGGAGGGAAGTGACGAGAGGAAACAGCACGTCCGGTCTTCAACGGCCGGATCCGGGAGGGCGCACGTGAAACGGCGGGCCGGCCGGGGCCCCATCCGCGCCCGGCCGGCCCGCCGGACCGTTGGCGGCCCGGACCGGGACCCCGCCGTGCGGGGCGCCGGGAACCGCGTCGGGGTTACCCGCCGGTTCGGCCGCGCTCGAACGATAGGCAGCCCGGGGGCCGGGGGGATACGGGGGAAACCCTCGTTCCGCCCCCGGGACACCCTCGGTGCGGCGCCGGCCGGCGGGCACGCAGGGGCGGCCACCGGACCGCCCCTCCCGCACGGGGCCCTCCCCCACGGGGGCCTCCCCCCCACGTCACCGCGGCCACCGGGCCCTCGCCGCCGAGCCCGCCCGGGGCGCACCCACCGGACCGTACCGTCCGCGCGGTTCCTTCTCCCGGGGCGCCCGTACCGCCTCCCACCTCGGATGTCACGGTTCATCACAATGCGGCAGCGGCGCCTCACTTCCCGTGGCCGGTCACTTGACGACCGGTGGCGGTACAGGGTTGGCTCCGGGCCAGCGAGAGTCACCCGGCCGGTACGTCCGTGCTGCTCCGACCGCACTCTCCCCCTGCTCTTGCTCTGCCGTACAGCGAGGTCCGCGTTCCCATGAACACTCCCTCCCGGTTCCACCGAACCCCGGGAAGACGCCCCGCCCGCCTCGCCGTTCTGGCCGTCGCCGTCGTCCTGCTGGCGGCGGGCTGCTCGGCGTGGGGCGGGGAGGACTCCCGGGGCGCCGACGGGGCGGGCGGCGAGGGAGAGATGAAGGTCGCCCTGATCGCGCACGGCGGCGAGGGCGACGCCTTCTGGGACCTGGTGCGCAAGGGCGCCGAGGCGGCGGCGGCCAAGGACGGCATCGAACTGACGTACATGAGCGACGCGGACCCGGCCGGCCAGGCCCGGCTGCTGCGCGACGCCGTCGAGGACGGGGTCGACGGCATCGCCGTGACCCTGGCCAAGCCGCAGGCGATGAAGGGACCCGTCAAGGAGGCACGGGCCGCGGGTCTCCCCGTCGTGGGCCTCAACTCCGGTATCGACGCCTGGAAGCCGGCGGGACTGCTCGCGTACTTCGGGCAGGACGAGAGCGTCGCCGGCCGGGCGGTCGGCGAGAAGCTGAACGGCCTGAAGGCGCGGCACACCCTGTGCGTGGTCCACGAACGCGGCAACGTCGCCCTGGAGGCGCGCTGCGCCGGCGTGCGGAAGACGTTCGCCGGGACGACGGACAACCTCTACGTGGACGGCACCGACATGCGCGCCTTCTCCGGCATCGTCGCCGCCCGGCTGCGCCAGGACCCCTCCATCGACCACGTCGTCACCCTGGGCGCCCAGTACGCCGTCGCCGCGGTCGACGCGGTCGAGGAGGCGGACAGCAAGGCCGGTGTCGCCACGTTCGACGTCAACGAGGAGCTGGTGGACGCGGTGCGTCGCGGCGACGTCCGGTTCGCCGTGGACCAACAGCCCTACCTCCAGGGCTACCTGGCCGTCGACGCGCTGTGGCTGTACCGGACGAACGGCAACATCAGCGGAGGCGGAGCGGCGCCCGTGCTCACCGGTCCGGCGTTCGTCACCAGGGACAACGTCGCCTCGGTCGCGAAGTTCGCGGCCGACGGCACCCGTTGACCCCCCGGGTCCGCCGGGACGTGTCGAAAGTTTTCGGTACCGCCCGGGACGCGCGCCCACCCGTGCGGATAGCATCCTGCGCACCGCCTCCGCCCCCTTCGACCCGACCGCTCTAGGACGACGATGTCTCCACGGACAGGTGCCCGGCGCCGACTCGGCTCCATACGTCTCTCGCTGGTGCTCCTGGCACTGGTGCCGGGCGTCACCCTCGCCGCGATGTGGGGCGTGACGACGACGCAGATGTTCTCGGAGGGGCTGCGGCTGCGGGCACAGACGGAGTTGAGCCGGTCGACGGGCGCGATGGGCACCGAGGCGGCGCTCGCCCTGCAGCGGGAGCGCGGGCTGACCGCCGCCTGGCTGTCCTCGCCCCGGGCGTCCCGCGGCGCGCTCGACGCCCAGCGGGAACGGACCGACCGGGCGGTGGCCGAGCTCGCCGGCCGGGCGGACGCGATCGCCGGGGCACCGGCGCGGGTGTCGGACCGGATGTACTCGGTGCTGGGTTCGGTGGGCAGCCTGGAGTACTACCGGGACCAGATCGACGATCCCGGTGACATCACGCCCGAGCAGGCGCTCGACCACTACACGTCGATCATCGACGAGCAGATCCACGCCTTCCGGCAGCTGTCCCAGGTCGACGACGGCGACCTCACCTCGCAGGCCGGACCGCTGGTGTCGATGGAACAGGCGGCGGAACTCATGTCCCGGGGCGACACGCTGCTCACGCTGGCGTGGCCGGCCGGGCACCTGGACAGCGGGGAACGGGCCGACTTCGCGACGCTGGTGAGCACCCGCCGCTGGCTGGTGCGGGACCAGATCCTGCCGTCGCTGCGGGACGGTGCCCGGACCCGGACGGAGCAGATCCTGGCGAGCCCCGAGTGGCGCACCCTGGAGAAGATCGAGGACCAGGTGCTCACCGCGCGTGCCACCGGCAAGGACGGCCGCGTCGCCCTGCCGGACGCGCAGCGCCAGTGGGACGCGGCCTGGGAGGAGGTGTCGGCGCGGTACACCGCGCTGATCCGGGAGGAGACCGACGGACTGCTCACCCGCAGCGCCGACGAGGCCCGCGGGCTGCTGCTGACGGCCGCCGCGCTGAGCGCGGGCGGGCTGGCGGCCCTGCTGGTGTGCGTGGGCATGTCCTGGCGGATCACCCGTTCGCTCTCCCGGCGGCTGCGCGGGCTGCGGATGGCCACGCTGAGCCTGGCCGAGGAGCGACTGCCGGACGTGGTGGCCCGGCTCGAGCGCGGCGAGAAGGTCGACCCGGAATCCGCGACGACGCCGTTGGACTACGGCCACGACGAACTCGGCCAGGTGGCACAGGCGTTCAACACAGCGCAGCGCACGGCCGTGCACACGGCGGTCGAACTCGCCGACGCCCGGCGGGGCTTCCAGAAGATCATCCTGGGCATCGCCCGGCAGAGCCAGAACCTGGTGAACCTCCAGCTGAGCAAGCTGGACGCGCTGGAACGCCGGCACACCGACCCGGACGTCCTCAAGGGCCTGTACGAACTCGACTCGACGGCCAGCCAGTTGCGCCGCTACGAGGAGAACCTTGTCATCGTCAGCGGGGAACGGCCGGGCCGCACCTGGAGCCGGCCGGTCGCCCTGATCGACATCCTGCGCAGCGCCGTCGGCGAGGTCGCCGAGTACCAGCGGGTGGAGGTGCAGACCGAGGAGGAGGACATCGCGATCGCCCCGCCCGCGGTGGCCGACGTCATCCACCTGCTGGCCGAGCTGATCGACAACGCGACGGCCTACTCGCCGGCGCCGAGCCCGGTCGCCGTGCGGGCGGCCATGGTGGCCAAGGGCCTCGCGGTCGAGGTCGAGGACCGGGGGCTCGGGCTGTCGGAGGAGGACTACGCCTCCTTCAACGCCCAGTTGGCGACCCCGCCGCAGTTCGACGTGGTGGCCCTCGCGGACGACCTGCGGCTCGGCATGTTCGTGATCTCCCAGCTCGCGCACCGGCACGGCATCGCCGTCACCCTGCGCCCCTCGCCCTACGGCGGGACCACCGCGATCGTGCTGGTCCCGCACGACGTCGTGGTGCGGGAGGCCCCGGACGACCGCTCCGCCGCCCCGGACCCGGGGACGACCACGACGGCTCCGGACGCGCCGTCCCGGTCCTCGGAGGGACCGGACGCGCCGGACGCGCCGGACGCGGACGGCGACGCCGCCTCCGGGGAGCCCGGCCCCGCTCCCGGCGGCGGCCCGTCCCGCCGTGCCGCCGCCCCGGCTCCCGCGCGCAGCGCCGACGGGACCGGTGGCGCCGACCGCCCCGGCGGGCTCACCCCGCTCCCCCGCCGGGTGCCGCAGACCAGCCTGGCCGCCGAACTGCGCGAGGAGGCCGTACCGGAGCCCGGCGAGGCCTCCGCCGACCAGGACTTCACGGCGGAACGCGCCGCCTCCTCCCTGTCCGGGTTCCAGCACGGCACGTCCCGCGCCCGGCGGGACCGGGACGACATGCCGGACCGGGCCGACCGCCCGGACCGAGCCGGCCCGGACCACCAGGCCGACCGGCACGACCGGCAGGACCGTCACCACGCGAACGGCCACGACGGCCATACCTCCGGTGACGGCCGTACGGCCGGCGGCGGCGCTTCGTCCGGCACCGGAGCCGTCGACGGCACCGACGGCACCATCGACACCGACGGCACGCGCCCGGGTGACACCGACCCCGCGGCGGAGCACCCGGCCGCCGCCACCCCCGAGTTCACGACCCCTCCCGCCGATCGCTGACCGACGATCGCCGACCACCGTTCACGAAGGAACACCGCCATGACACGCCCCATCCCCGCCACGCACACCCAGCTCGACCAGCTGCTCACCGGACTCGTGGAGCGGGTCGCCGACGTCAACCAGGCCGTGGTGCTCTCCGAGGACGGGCTGGTGGTGAGCAAGTCGACCGGCTTCCTGCGGGACGACGCCGAACGCCTCGCGGCGACCGCCTCCGGCCTGATGAGCCTGAGCAAGGGCGTCAGCATGGACTTCCGGGGCGGGCCGGTGCGCCAGGCGCTCATCGAGATGGCCAACGGCTACCTGATCCTCACCGCGGCCGGTCCCGGGGCGCACCTGGTGGTGCTGACCGGTCCGGGCGCGGACGTCGGGGTGGTGGCGTACCAGATGAACATGCTGGTGAAGAAGATCGGTGAGCACCTCAGCGCGGCGCCGAGGGGCACCGCGGGGCCCGCCGTCGACCCCGGCGTGTGAGGTGGGGGGAGGCGATCCGGCGGGCCGACTGGTACGCCCGTTCACGCTGACGGGCGGCCGGACCCGGCCCAGCCGGGCCGACTTCACGCTGATCACCACGGTCACGGCGGTCGATCCGCAGCCCGGTACGGGCGCCCGCCCCCAGCCGGAGCACACGCGGATCCTGCGGATGTGCGCGGAGCCGGTCGCGGTGGCGGAGGTGGCCGCCCGGCTGGACCTGCCGGTGAGCGTGGTGGTGATCCTGCTGTGCGACCTGCTGGAGGCGGGCCGGATCACCGCGCGGCCCCCGCACCCGGTCACCCGCACCACCCCGGACCTGGACCTGCTGCAGAAAGTGAGGGACGGACTTGGCCGCCTCTGACGCCACCGCCGAGGCCCCGCGCCCCCGCCGGGCACCCGACACGGTCAAGATCCTGATCGCCGGCGGCTTCGGCGTGGGGAAGACCACCCTGGTCGGTTCGGTCAGCGAGATCGTGCCGCTGCGCACCGAGGAGCCGCTGACCCTGGCCGGGCTGGACGTCGACGACCTGGACGGCATCGAGGAGAAACGTGCCACCACGGTGGCCCTGGACTTCGGCCGGATCACCGTCTCGGACGACCTGGTGCTGTACCTCTTCGGCACGCCGGGCCAGCAGCGGTTCTGGTTCATGTGGAACGACCTGGCCCTCGGTGCGCTGGGGGCGGTGGTCGTGGTGGACGTGCGCCGGCCGCGGTCCAGTTTCGCCGCGATCGACTTCTTCGAGCGCCGGGGCATCCCCTTCGTCGTCGCCGTGAACGGCTTCCACGGTGAGCACCCCTACCCCGTGGAGGACATCCGGGAGGCGCTGACCCTGCCGTCGGGCGTGCCGGTGCTGCTGTGCGACGCGCGGGAGCGGGAGTCGTGCCGGGACGTGCTGATCGCCCTGATCGACCGGCTGATCGCGGCAGCCGCCCCGGCACCCTGACCCCCGCCCCCGGACCCGCGCGGGCGTGCTCCGGTCGTTCCCTACGCTTCGGCTCAGTCCAGGCCGGCCGACTTCAGCCAGGCCTTGGCGACGTCCAGCGGGTCCTTCTTCTCCAGCTGCACCTGGGCGTCCAGGTCGCGCAGCGTCTCGGTGTCCAGCGCCGCCGAGACCGCGTTCAGGGCGTCGACGCCCTCCTTCGGCAGGCCGTCCTCGTTGACCAGCGGGGTCACGTTGGCGAACCCGAAGAGGTTCTCCGGGTCCTTCAGGACGACGAACTTCTCCTTGACGATGGTCGGGTCGGTGGTGAAGATGTCCGCCGCCTGCACAGTGTTCCGGATCAGCGCCTCCTGGGTCAGCGGACCGCCCGCGTCGAGCGCCTTGAAGGACTTGAACTCCAGTCCGTAGACCTCCTTCAGGCCCTTCAGCCCCTGCTTGCGGGTCTGGAACTCGGGCGAACCGCCGATCACCAGCTCGGGTGCCGCCTTCTCGAGGTCGGCGAGGGTGGACTCCTCGGTGAGGCCGTACTTCTTCGCCGTCCGCGCGTTGAGGGCGACCGAGTCCTTGTTCTCGGCCGGGGACGACTCCAGCAGGGTCAGGCCCTTGTCCAGTTTCGCCTTGACGGCGGTGGCGACGTCCTCCGCGGTCTTCTGCTCGGCCTCGGGGTCGAGGTAGGCGAGCAGCGAGCCGTTGTACTCCGGCAGGACGGTGATGGAACCGTTCTTCATCAGGCCGTAGGTGGTCTCCCGGCTGCCGATGTTGTGCTTGTAGGTGACCTTGATGTCCCGGGCCCGCAGGGCCTCGCCGTAGATGTCGGCGAGCAGGGTGCTCTCGGCGAAGTTGTTGGAGCCGACGACGACGGTCCCGGCCTCCGCCTTCTCCCCCGCCAGGGGGTTGTCGCCGGTGTCGCCGGAGGAGCAGCCGGCGAGCAGCGCCGCCGCGGCGGCGAGCGCGACGGTCGTCACGCCGGTGTGCCTCGTCCTCGTCCAACTGCTCTGCGCGGTAGAAGTCATTCACCGATCCAATCCAGCCGCTCAGGTGCGGTCAACTACGTCGTGGTCACGGTTTCCGGCCCCCGCCCCGGCGGAGGTGCCGAGCCCGGGACTCCGGGGGATGACGGCCCGTCACCATCCGCGCTGCGCGGGGCGGGAGGGGCGTCGGGTGCGGCCGGTCAGCGCCGCCGCACCCCGGGCGAGACGGCCAGGCGGCCGGCGGCCCAGAACACTCCGAGGGTGGCCAGCGCCAGCACGGCGACCAGGGTGGCGCCGCCCACCACCTTGGTGTAGTCGCGCTGGTAGAGCCCGTCGATGATGTACCGGCCGAAGCCGCCGAGGCTGACGTACGCGGCGATGGTGGCCGTCGACACGATCTGGATGGCGGCCGACCGCAGTCCGCTGAGGACGAGCGGCAGCGCCACCGGCAGTTCGACCTGGAAGAGGATCCGCGACTCCCGCATGCCCATGCCCCGGGCGGCGTCCACCGGCGAGGGGTCGACCGAGCGCACCGCCTCGTAGGTGGTCACCAGGATCGGCGGCACGGCGAGCACCACCAGGGGGATCATCACGGGCAGCAGGCCGAAGCCGATGAGCAGGACCACCAGCACCAGCAGGCCGAAGCTGGGCAGGGCGCGGGCGGCGTTGGCGACGAAGGCGACCGCGTTCCCGCCGCGCCCGGTGTGGCCGGTGAGCAGGCCGACGGGCAGGCCGATCGCGGCGGCGACGGCGAGGGCGAGCAGCGTGTACTGGAGGTGCTCCAGCAGGCGTTGCGGGATGCCGTCGTAGCCCTGCCACTGGGCGGGGTCGCTGAAGAAGGCCTCGACGAAGGAGAGGACGTTCACCGGGCCCCACCTCCGGGCTCCAGTCCGGGCGCGGGCCGGGCACCGCGCGCGGCGGCCTTCGGCCGGCCCCGTCCGCCGTGTCCGGAGCGGGGCATCCACGGGGTCAGCACGGCGCGGAGCAGCACCAGCAGGGCGTCGCAGACGATGGCGAGGGCGGCCATGGTCAGGACGGCGTTCACCGCGAGTTCGGGGCGGTCGTACTTCTGGGCGGCGGCGAGCAGGTTGCCGAGGGCGCCCTGGTTGCCGATCAGTGCGCCGACGCTCACCAGGGAGATGCTGGACGCGGTGGCCACCCGCAGTCCCGCGATGACTGCGGGCACCGCGAGCGGCAACTGCACCTGGACGTACCGCCGTACGGGGCCGAAGCCCATGGCGGTGGCGGCGGCCAGCGTCTCGTCGGGCACCGAGCGCACACCGTCGACGATCGCCGGGACCAGCACCACCAGGCTGTACACGGCGAGCGGGATCATCACGGTGAGTTCGCTCTGGCCGGTGTAGTCGATGAGGACCACGAAGAAGGCCAGAGAGGGGATGGCGTAGAGCACGGTCGTGAAGCCCAGCACCGGCGGGTACAGCCGGCGGAAGCGCACGCACAGCTGGGCGAGCGGCAGGGCGAGCAGCAGTCCGGCGGCGACCGGCAGCAGGGCCTCGCGCAGATGGAGCCCGATCAGTCCGGCCCAGCTGTGCTGGAGGTCGCTGGGGATGTCGAAGAAGCCGGTCACGGGGCCACTCCGGCCGTGCCGAGGCGGCCGTCGCCGGCCGGGCGGTCGTCGCCGGACGCGGCGTGGCCGGCGCGGACGGCCTCGGCGATGGCCTGCTGGGAGACCACGCCGGTCACCCGTCCGGCGGCGTCCACGGCGACCGCGCGGCCGGTGGGCGAGAGCACGGCCCGGTCCAGGGCGACCCGGAGGGAGTCGGTGCCGGGCACGAACGGCCGGCCGTGGGGCAACAGCCGGTCGGTGTCGCCCGCGAGCAGATCCCGACGGGCGGCCCAGCCCAGCGGCCGGCCGTCCTCGTCGGTGACCAGCAGGTGTTCGGCGCCGGCGTCCGCGGCGGCGATCCGCTCGGCCGGGGCGTGCAGCGGCACCACGCCGTCCATGACCGGCTCCAGCGTGCCGGACGGCAGGAAGGACAGCCGGCGGATGCCCCGGTCAGCGCCGAGGAAGTCCTCCACGAAGGCGTCCGCGGGCGCGGACAGCAGGTCCGCGGGCGGCGCGTACTGGGCGAGCCGGCCGCCCTCGCGGAACACCGCGACCATGGTGCCCAGGGTGATCGCCTCGTCGATGTCGTGGGTGACGAAGACGATGGTCTTGCCCAGTTCGTCCTGGATACGCAGCAGTTCGTCCTGGAGCCCCTTGCGCACGACGGGGTCGACGGCGGAGAAGGGCTCGTCCATCAGCAGCACCGGCGGGTCGGCGGCGAGCGCGCGGGCGACGCCGACGCGCTGCTGCTGGCCGCCGGAGAGCTGGTACGGGTACCGCTCGGCCAGCGACGGGTCCAGGCCCACCCGCTCCATCAGCTCGGCCGCGCGTTCCCGGGCGCGCCGCCGGCCCCAGCCGAGCATGCGGGGCACGGTGGCGATGTTGTCGACGATGGTGCGGTGCTGGAACAGGCCGGCGTTCTGGATGACGTACCCCATGGACCGGCGCAGGGCGGTGACCGGCCGGCTGCGGATGTCCTCGCCGTCGAGGAGGATCGTTCCCTCGGTGGGCTCGACCATCCGGTTGATCATGCGGAGGGTGGTCGTCTTGCCGCAGCCCGAGGGCCCGACGAGGACGGTGATCGAGCGGTCGGGGATCTCCAGCGACAGCCGGTCGACCGCCACCGTGCCGTCCGGGTACCGCTTCGTGACTGAGTCGATCCGTATCAAGACGCCGAATGCCCTTCGGTGGCGGAAATGCTGACCAAGGTCGCGCGGTGTGCCGCCGGACGAGTCTAGACATCGCCACCGACAGCACGCCGGACCGCGCGAGGTCCCCGGCGCGTGCCCCGCGCGGTACGCCACCTGCCCCGCCCGGCCGCCCGGAAACCCCCTGGTCGTCTCCGACCGCGCCACCCGGTCATCCACCGGTCCCGGCCACCGCACCCGGTGGCGTCCGCCGGACCCGGACGCCCGCCGGACCCGGACGCCCGTCGGACCCGGTCGTCCGTCGCAGCCGGTCGCCCGTCGCGCCCGCGGTCCGGGCCGGCACCCGGGGCTCCCGCGTCGTTCCCCCGGCTCCCCCGGCGCCCCCGGATCTCGCGGGGAACCGGGGACGCCCGCGAGGGCCGGGAGTTGCGGGCCGCGTTCCTGTCGCTTTCCTGTCGATGTCCCTGGGGGCGCCCGGCTGCCCCTCGGCGCCGCGCGCCGCGTACCGCAGTATGAGCGGGTGGACACCGTACGCCTGCTCGTCGTCGACGACGACCCGCCCATCGCCGACCTGGTCGCCACCGTCGCCCGCTACGAGGGCTGGCAGGCGGTCACCGCCAACACCGGTGCCCAGGCGCTGCGTCGGGCCGCCGCGTTCCGTCCGGACATCGTGGTGCTCGACCTGATGCTGCCGGACGTCGACGGCTTCGGCGTGCTGGACCGGCTGCGCCGCTCGGGGACGATGGTGCCGGTGGTGTTCCTCACCGCCCGGGACGGCGTCGCCGACCGGGTCGAGGGGCTGACCCGGGGCGGCGACGACTACCTCGTCAAGCCGTTCGCGGTGGAGGAGTTGATGGCCCGGCTGCGGACCGTGTTGCGCCGCAGTGCCGGGCCGGGCCCCGGGCGGCCGGTGCTGTCGGTGGGTGATCTGACGATGGACGAGGACGCCCGTGAGGTGCGGCGCGGCGAGCGGCTGCTGTCGCTGACCCCCACCGAGTACGAGGTGCTGCGCTACCTGATGCGCCGCTCGCCGGCCGTGCAGACCAAGGCGCAGATCCTCGACCACGTGTGGGAGTACGGCTTCGGCGGCCGGTCCAACGTGGTGGAGCTGGTGGTCAGCCGGCTGCGTCGCAAACTGGACGACACCGGCCCTCCGTTGATCCGGACCGTGCGGGGCTTCGGCTACGCGATACGCGAGGCCGCCGAGTGAGGCGGAGCGTCGGCCGGCTGCGCCACGCCCACCGGCGGCTGCGTCTGGGCACCCGGCTCGCGCTCGGCCTCGGCGTGCTGTCGCTGGCCGTGTTCGCGGTCGTCGGCACCACGCTCACCGCCCACATGCGGGACTACCTGGAGCAGCAGCTGGGGACCCAGCTCAAGCTGGTGCAGACCGTGCAGGCCAAGGACGCGGCGGCGCACGGGACGGTGCGGCGCAAGCCGTACTACGGCTGGTACACGGCGGTCTACGACGTGTCGGACGACGCGGTGCGGCTGCGACGGCCGGCCGACGTGCCCGAGGACACCGGGGCGTTCACCGCGCTGGCGCGGGCGATGGCGCACTCCGACACCGAGCTGACGCACACCGCGCGGATCGACGGCGAGGGCACCTACCGGCTGCGGGGGTGCGAGGTCCGGCCGGGGGTGGTGCTGGTGAGCGCGGCGCCCGTGACGGACGTCGAGGAGACCGTGGAGCGGCTGATCACGGTGCAGGTGGTGGTGTTCGCGCTGGCGCTCGCGGCCCTGGTGGTGGCCGGGCGGCACATGCTGCGGCGGGGCCTGAAACCGCTGAGCGACATGGCGAGCACGGCGCACGGCATCGCCTCGCACGACCTGACCGAGTCGGCGGCCCGGCTGCCGCTGCGCGCCGACGGCCGGGACGGCGGGCCGGAGGTGGCGGAGCTGCGCACCGCGTTCAACACGATGCTGGAGCACATCGACCGCTCCCTGGCGGTGCGCGCGGAGGCCGAGCAGCGGCTGCGCCGCTTCGTCGCGGACGCCTCGCACGAGCTGCGCACCCCGCTGATGTCGGTGCGGGGCTACGCGGACCTGTTCCAGTACGCGGCGGCCGACGCGCCCGGGGAACGCGAGCGGCACCTGGCGCGGCTGCGGGCGGAGGCGGCCCGGATGGGGGTGCTGCTGGACGACCTGCTGCTGCTCGCCCGGCTGGACGCGGCGGACGCGGGGGCGCCGGTGCGTGCCTCGCCGACGGACGTGGTGGAGCTGGTCCGGCAGGCCGCCGACGCGTTCCGGGCCGGGCATCCCGGCCACCCGCTGACGGTGTCGGCGGATCCCGGCCCGCTGGTGACGCGTCTGGACGCGGACCGGATACGACAGGTGCTGGACAACCTCCTCACCAACGCGGCCGTGCACACCCCGGCCGGGACTCCCGTGTCGGTGACGGTCGCCGCCGGGCCGGGCGAGGTGCTGATCCGGGTCGCCGACGCGGGCCCGGGCATCCCCGAGGAGGACCGGGAGCGGGTCTTCGACCGCTTCTACCGCGTCGACAAGGCCCGCTCCCGCGACCGGGGCGGCAGCGGGCTCGGCCTGTCGGTGGCCCGGTCGCTGGTGGGGGCGCACGGCGGCACCGTCGAGCTGGCCGGCGGGCCGGGCGCGACGGTGTTCACCGTGCGGCTGCCCCGGGGCGGACGCCGGGACCTGCCCGGCTGACCGGCGCCCGGCTCCGCCGGGGGTGCGTCAGCCGGTGCGGTCAGCCGGTGCGGTCAGCCCTCCTGCGGCTGGAGCCGCAGCGCGATGCTGTTGATGCAGTAACGCTGGTCGGTGGGCGTGGCGTAGCCCTCGCCCTCGAAGACGTGGCCGAGGTGGGAGCCGCAGCGGGCGCAGCGCACCTCGGTGCGGACCATGCCGTGGGACCGGTCCTCGACCAGCTCCACCGCCTCGGTGTCCCGCGGGTCGTAGAACGACGGCCAGCCGCAGTGCGACTCGAACTTGGTGTCCGAGGTGAACAGCTCCGCGCCGCAGGCACGGCAGGAGTAGACGCCCTCGGTCTTGGTGTCCGTGTACTCCCCGGTGAACGCCGGTTCCGTCGCCGCCTGGCGCAGCACCGCGTACTCGGACGGCGACAGTTCCGCGCGCCACTGCTCGTCCGGCTTCTCCACGTCGTACGGCATGAGGATGGGGCCCTTCAGTTCGACAGACGGTCCAGGATGCGCGGGCCGAGGTCGGTGACGTCGCCCGCTCCCATGGTGAGAACGAGATCCCCGGGCTTCGCCATTCCCGCCACCGCCGCCGGGACGTCGGCCGCGTCCGGGACGGGGGTGACGTCCGCGCCGGCCGCCCGCGCCGCGTCGATGATCAGCTCGCTGGTGACGCCGGGGATCGGGTCCTCGCGGGCCGGGTAGATGTCCAGCACCAGGGAGGCGTCGGCCAGGGCCAGGGCCGTGCCCATCTCCGTGCCCAGTTCGCGGGTGCGGGAGAACAGGTGAGGCTGGAAGACGACGAGGATGCGGGAGTCCCCGGCGGCGGCGCGCATCGCCTCCAGGTCGGCGGTCATCTCCGTCGGGTGGTGCGCGTAGGAGTCGATGACCTGGACGCCCGCGGCCTCGCCCATGAGCTGCAGGCGCCGCTTGACGCCGGTGTAGGAGGCCAGGGCGGGGGCCAGCTCCTCGGCCGGGATGCCCAGCGCGACGCCCGCCGCGAGCGCGGCCACGGCGTTGTGCGCGTAGTGGCGGCCGGGGACCGACACGGTGAAGGTGAGCGGGGTGCCGTCGAGGTCCACGGTCACCTCACTGCGCAGGCCCTGCGGGACGACCGACAGCACGCGCACGTCGGCGTCGGCGGACTCGCCGTAGGTGACGGTGCGCACCGAGCCGTCCAGCCGCCGGGTCAGTTCCCGCGCGCCCTCGTGGTCGGCGGAGATCACCAGGGTGCCGCCGGGGACGATGCGGCCGACGAAGGTCTCGAAGGAGGCGTGGATCTCCTCCATCGAGGCGTAGTTGGCGTGGTGGTCCAGCTCCACGTTGAGGATGATCGCCACCTCGGGCGCGTACTTGTGGAAGCTGCGGTCGGACTCGTCGGCCTCGGCGACGAAGATCTCGCCCGTACCGTGCAGCGCGTTGGAGCCGGGGGCGTCCAGGTCGCCGCCGATGGCGTAGGACGGCTCGCGGCCGAGGGAGGTCAGGGAGACGGCCAGCATGGAGGTGGTGGTGGTCTTGCCGTGGGTGCCGGCCACCGCGATCGGGCGCAGCCCGTCCATCAGGGCGGCGAGGGCGTCGGAGCGGTGCACCACCGGGATGCCCAGCGCCGCGGCGCGGGCCAGCTCCGGGTTGTCCTCGCGGATCGCCGACGACACCACGACGCAGCTGGCGTCGTCGGCCAGGTGCTCCGCCGCGTGGCCGATGTGCACGGTGGCGCCCAGGGCGCGCAGGGCCTCGGCGGTCGCGGAGTCCTTGGCGTCGCTGCCGGCCACCCGGGCGCCGCGCTGGGCGAGGATCTTGGCGATCCCCGACATTCCGGCGCCGCCGATGCCGATGAAGTGCGGTCGGTCCATGGCGGTAGGAAGGCCGGGTGCCATGCGTGTTCTCCCCAGTGGTGCGACGGGCGGGACGACGGGACGCGCGCCCGGCGCCGGGCGCGCGTCCGTGACGGACGGGCGCGCCCTCGCCGGGAAGGCGCCGCCCCAGCCTATGCCTTGCTGTGGGAGAAGAGTTTCAGCACCGGTACGCCCACCTTGTGGCGGGCGCGGGAGGCCCAGTCGCGGTGGAAGAACTCCTCCACGTAGTGCGGGTCGGTCAGGACGATGACCTCGTCCGCGCCGACCTCGTCGACCAGGGTTCTCAGCGCGTCCAGCGGGTGGTCCTTGACGAGGCGCCCCTGGGCCTGGTCGCCGGAGGCGCGCAGGGCCCGCAGGGACACCTCCAGGGCGCGCTCGCCCATGCTGCGGGCCTCCTCGCCCTCGGGGGTCTCCCCTTCCCGGACGGCTTCGTCGAGCTCGCCGAGGGCGACGTCGTCGATGGCCCGCAGGAGCCGGTCCGCCTGTTCGCCGCGTGGCTGGAGCAGGACGTGGAAGGAGACCGGCTCGTCGCCGTGCAAGGTGGTGACGAACTCCACGTCGGCGGACGTCAGGGCCTTCTCGATCATCAGTACGCTTGTGAACACCAGCGCCCCTTCTCCTTCGGAGGACCGTCGGGCCCTCTCTCCTCCGCGGGGCCTGCCGCCCGCTGCGGAAACCATCCTGCCCCGTGATCGCCCGAGTACGACCGGTTTCAGTGTGCCTGTCGGCGGGCCAAGCGGAACGGCGAATTCCGCTCGATCAACGGTTTCGCGGTACCTCTCGAACCCCTTTCCGGTCACGGCCGGGTCGTCTTCGGGTCGTCCTCCGGCCGTGCTCAGGTCGTTCTCAGCCCGTGCTCAGGTCGTTCTCCGGTTCTCTTCCGGTCGTACCTGCCCGACGGATGCCCCGGGGCGGCGGACGGCAGGCGGCGGACGGAGGGCCGCGGGCCGCGGACGGAGGGCGGCGGACGGCAGGCGGCAGGCGGCGGGCGGCAGGCGGCGGGCGGCGGGCGGCGGGCGGCGGCACGGTGACCCCCGCCCGGACGGGCGGACCAGCGGGCGACCGGCCGGACGGGCGGCACCGTGCGCCGGCCGTCCGCCTCCCGTTACGCGCGATCCGGGTCAGGACCGCGCGTAGCGGGTGAAGAGGAAGCCGTCCTCCTCCAGCATCGACGTCAGCGCGAACCGGCGCGGAACCGTCACCGCCGGCCCGCCCGCGACGCGCTGCGCGTCCCCCGCGGTGAGCAGGGGCGCGACGGTCAGGCACAGCTCGTCCAGCACCCCGGCGGCCACCAGCTGTCCCAGCAGCCGCGGTCCGCCCTCCGTCAGCAGCCGGGTGTGCCCCAGCCCGGCCAGCTCCCGCACCACGCGCTCCGGATCGGCCCCGGCGCCCTCGCCGGCGAGGACCACCCGGGCCCCGGCGCGCTCGGCGGCGGCGACCCGGTCCGCGGGCGCCGCCGCGCCCGTCAGCACCAGCGTCGGCACCAGCGGCGAGACGAACAGCGGCAGCGAGAAGTCCAGGTCCAGGCTCGCGCTGACCACGGCGATCGCGGGTGCGGGCCCCTGCCCCGCCGCCTGCCGGGCCGCCGCGAAGTCCGCCCGCGCGCGGGCCGGGCGGTACCCCTCCTGCCGGACCGTCTCGGCGCCGACGACCACGACGTCGGCGAGCGCCCGCAGGGTGCCGAAGATCCGCATGTCGGCCGGGCAGGAGATGGGCTGCGAGCGGCCGTCGTGCTGGGCCGCCCCGTCGAGGGTGGACACCATGTTGGCCCGCAGCCACGGCTCCCGGCCGCCCGGTCCCGGCTCCGGGTAGGCGTACGCCGCGGCCAGCTCGGCCAGGCTCCACTCCCGGCCGGCCCCGGCCGGAACCTCCTGGGCGGCCTCGCCGCCGGGCGTGCCGGAACCGCCGGCGGCACCGGCCGCACCGTCGGGAGCTGCTGTTTCGTGGGTCACAGGGAACAGGCGTCGCATGCGGTGCAGTGTTCCACGCCCCGTAGCATGGGGAACCGTGTCGTCCTCCTCCGCGTCCTCCGCCGCCGCCTCCCCGTCCGGTCCTCCGACGGGCCTGGCCCCGTTGTCCCTGTGCGCCCGCGAGCCGCACGTGCCCGCGGACCGGCTGGTCGCCGAGATGGTGCCGCCACCCCGCTTCGACGCGGTCCGGTTCGCCACGTACATACCGGACCCGAACCAGCCCAGCCAGACCGAGGCGGTGGGCGTCCTGGAGCAGTTCGCCGCCGGGCTCGGCGGCACGCCCTCCGACGGCTCCGGCAAGCGGCGGCTGTTCGGTTTCGGCAAGGCGCCCCGCAAGGCTCCGGCAGGACCGCGCGGCGTGTACCTCGACGGCGGCTACGGCGTCGGCAAGACCCATCTGCTGGCCTCGCTCTGGCACGCCACCCCCGCCGAACCCTCGCTGAAGGCGTTCGGCACGTTCGTGGAGCTGACCAACCTGGTCGGCGCCCTCGGCTTCCAGCAGACGGTGCGCACCCTCTCCGGGCACCGACTGCTGTGCATCGACGAGTTCGAGCTCGACGACCCGGGCGACACCGTGCTCGTCTCCACCCTGCTCGGCAAGCTGGTCGAGGCGGGCGTGGCGCTGGCCGCCACCTCCAACACGCTGCCCGGCAAGCTGGGCGAGGGCCGGTTCGCCGCGGCCGACTTTCTGCGCGAGATCCAGGGCCTGTCCGCCCACTTCCGCGCCCTGCGCATCGACGGCGAGGACTACCGCCACCGCGGCCTGCCCGAGGCGCCCCCGCCGTACTCCGACGAACTGGTCACCGAGACCGCGCAGGCCACCGAGGGTGCCTCGCTGGACGCCTTCCCCGACCTGCTGGACCACCTGGCGAAGATCCATCCCAGCCGCTACGGGGCGCTGACCGACGGGCTGCGCGCGGTGTGCCTGACCGGCGTCCGGCCGGTGCCGGACCAGTCGACCGCGCTGCGGCTGGTGGTCCTCGCGGACCGGCTCTACGACCGCGAGATCCCCGTCCTCGCCTCCGGGTTGCCCTTCGACCGGCTGTTCGGCGAGGAGATGCTGAAGGGCGGCTACCGCAAGAAGTACTTCCGGGCCATCTCACGGCTCACCGCCCTGGCCCGGGACGCCGGACGCCTCACCGGGGACCGCTGAGGCCCGGCCCTCCGGGCCCACCGCGGCCTTCCCGGACCCACCGCGGCCTTCCCCCCGGGCCTGCCCGGCCCGCTCCCGCCGCGGCGGTCCGTCCCGCCGAAGGCGTCCGCGACGCCGCCCACCAGCATCGTCGACAGGGCACGTCCAGCCGCCGTGGCCCCGCACCACGGCCGGCCTCCCGTCCCTCGCGTCCCTCGGGTCCCTTCCGTCTCTCCTGCCCCTCCTGCCCCTCGCGTCCGTCCCGCCCGTCCCGCCCCTTCCGGTCACCGGCCCGGTCCGCTCCTGCCCGCCGGGGCCCGTGCCGTCCGGCCCGTCCCGGCCGTTCCGCGCCATGGCCGGAGCCGCGGCCCGTGCCTATCGTGGGACGGACCGGCACCCGTGCGCGTACCGGCACGGACAGACCTCTGGACGGGTGGTCGTCATGGTCGAGGAACTGCTCACCGCGGTCGCGGCGACGGGGGCCGCGGGGGTCGTCTACGTCGCCGCCGCGGCGCGGGTCGTCAAGCAGTACGAACGCGGGGTCGTCTTCCGCCTGGGCCGGCTGCACCGCGGGGTGCGCACCCCCGGGTTCACGATGATCGTTCCGTTCGTGGACCGGCTGCACAAGGTGAACCTGCAGATCGTCACGCTGCCGGTGCCGGCCCAGGAGGGCATCACCCGGGACAACGTGACGGTGCGGGTGGACGCGGTGGTGTACTTCAAGGTGGTCGACGCCGCCGACGCCCTGGTGGAGGTGGAGGACTACCGTTTCGCGGTCTCGCAGATGGCGCAGACCTCGCTGCGCTCGATCATCGGCAAGAGCGACCTGGACGACCTGCTGTCCAACCGGGAGAAGCTCAACCAGGGCCTGGAGCTGATGATCGACAGTCCCGCGGTGGGCTGGGGCGTGCACGTCGACCGGGTCGAGATCAAGGACGTCTCCCTGCCCGAGACGATGAAGCGCTCCATGGCCCGCCAGGCCGAGGCCGACCGCGAACGCCGGGCCCGCATCATCAACGCCGACGCCGAACTCCAGGCGTCGAAGAAGCTCGCCGAGGCCGCCCAGCAGATGGAGGACACCCCCTCCGCCCTGCACCTTCGGCTGCTCCAGACGGTCGTGGCCGTCGCCGCCGAGAAGAACTCCACCCTCGTGCTGCCCTTCCCCGTCGAACTCCTGCGGTTCGTGGAGCGGGCGCAGGGCGGGCAGGCGCCACCGCCCCCCGGCGCGTGACACGTGTGCCGCGCGTGGTTCCCGCGGCCCGCGCCAGGTGATAGACACGGCGGGGTCACTGTTCCTGTCCGCCAGCAGGAAGGTTCCCCCCATGACCGAGACCGGGTCCCCGAGCACCGGTACCACCCCCGCGCCCGAGTCCGCCCCCGCGGGCTCCACACGGCGTCAACTGCTCGCCCGCTCCGGCGCGTTGGGTGTCGGCATCGCCTTCACCGGCGCACTCTCCGAACTGTTCACCGACAGCGCCGCGGCCCAGGCGCTCGGGCACGGCGGCTACGGCCCCCTGGTGCCCGACCCCGACGGCCTCCTCGACCTGCCGAAAGGTTTCCGCTATCGGGTGCTCTCCCGGGAGGGCGACCCGCTGCGCTCCGGTGAGGGCCCGGTGCCCTCCAACCACGACGGCATGACCGCCCTGCCCGGCCGGCACGGCCGGGTGCACCTCGTGCGCAACCACGAGAACCGCGCGAACGGCCGCCACCCGGTGCCGGTGATCGAGGGCCTGACCTACGACCCGGAGGCCAAGGGCGGCTGCACCTCGCTGACCCTGGACGCGGCCGGCCGGGTCCGCTCGGAGCGGGTCGCCATCGCCGGTACGGCCGTCAACTGCGCGGGCGGGCCGACGCCCTGGAACACCTGGCTGACCTGCGAGGAGACCGAGGACAAGGCCGGCACCAACGGCTACGCCAAGGACCACGGCTTCATCTTCGAGGTCGACGGCGCCGACCCGCGCCGCACCGGCGCCGTGCCGCTGACCGCGATGGGCCGCTTCCAGCACGAGGCCGTCGCCGTCGACCCCCGGCGGGGCATCGTCTACGAGACCGAGGACGCCTTCGAGCGGCCCTTCGGCCTGTTCTACCGCTTCCTGCCCCGCAAACCGCTGGGCGGCACCGGTTCGCTGCGGGCGGGCGGCCGGCTCCAGGCCATGCGGGTGCCGGGCGTGCCGGACCTGTCCTCCATCCAGGAGCCCGGGGCCCGCTTCGACGGCGTCGAGTGGGTCGACGTGCCCGATCCGCTGGCCGCCGAGACGCCCATCCGGTTCCAGGACTTCGGCCGCGGCGGCATCACCCACGCGCAGAAGCTGGAGGGCTGCTACTGGGGCGACCGGTCGGTCTACTTCGTGTCGTCGTTCGCCCGCAGCGCGGAGGGCTCGGCGGGCGACCACTACGGCCAGATCTGGCGGTACGACCCGGACCGGCACCGGCTGACCCTGGTGATCGTCTTCGGCCCGGACACGGACGTGCAGCTGCCCGGCGAGTCCCCGGACAACATCTGCCTCGCCCCGAGCGGCGGCCTGATGGTCTGCGAGGACGGCGGCGGTGCCCAGCACGTCTACGGCGTGACCCGTCGCGGAGAGGTCTACGCCCTGGCCCGCAACCGCCAGAACACCGGCACGCCCGAGGATCCGGAGTGGGGCGAGTTCGCCGGGGTCACGTTCTCCCCGGACGGCCGGACGATGTACGTCAACTGCTACGACCCGGGGACGACGTTCGCGGTGACGGGGCCCTGGCGGAGGTGACGCCCGGCCGGGGCCGGGGCGCGGTGCCCCGGCCCCGACCGACGGTCGACCGCCCGGGCGGTCGACCGGGCGGCCGCGCGGGCGGATCAGCCGGCCGGCACGTCGTCCCTCTGTGCGACGGAGGCGCGCGGCCCTTCCGCTCCGCCCGTCCCGGCGAGCCGCCCCATCCGCTCGCGGGTGTCGAAGACCGGCCCCGGTTCCGTCCTGGAGCCGCCGTCCCGCCCGGTGAGCGCCATCCGCACGCCCGTGGTCAGCATCTCGGGATCGGCACCTCGGGGTCGGCATTTCGGGGTCGGGCCGGCCCTCCGTGTCGGAGAAGCCGTCGGCCCGCTCGCGGCCACCACGGCACACACCGGGAGACGGAAACCCGCTGAAACTCCCCGCACCGGGGTACTCGGCGCCCATGACGGACAACCAGCAGGTCAGCGGCTCGTACTGGATCGAGACCGCACCGGGTGACCGGTACCCCGCACTGACCGACGACCTCGAGGTGGACGTGGCCGTGATCGGCGGCGGGATCGCCGGGCTGTGCACCGCCTGGGAGCTGACCCGGGCCGGACGCAGCGTCGCGGTGCTGGAGGCCGGGCGGATCGCGGCCGGGGTCACCGGCCACACCACCGCCAAGATCACCGCCCAGCACACGCTGATCTACGACAAGCTGCGCCGCACGCGGGGCGCCGAGGGGGCGCGGCTCTACGCCCGCTCGCAGTCGGAGGCGATCGACCACACCGCCGACGTCGTCGCGGAGCTGGGCATCGACTGCGACTGGGAACGCCGCAGCGCCTACACGTTCGTCCGCGACCGCGGCCGGGTGGAGGAACTGCAGGCGGAGGCTCGGGCCGCCCGGGAGGCGGGCCTGCCGGCGTCGTTCGTGACGGAGACCGGGCTGCCGTTCCCGGTCGCGGGCGCCGTCGAGGTGACCGGCGGGGCGCAGTTCCATCCGCGCTCCTACCTGCTGGCCCTCGCCCGTGACCTGGTCGCCCGGGGCGGACGCATCCTCGAGGACACCACGGTGACCGGCCTGGACGAGGGCGACCCCTGCCGGGTGTCCACCGCGGACGGGCCCACGGTGACCGCCCGCGACGTCGTCGTCGCCACGCACTACCCGATCTTCGACCGGGCCCTGCTGTTCGCCCGCCTCTCGCCCCGCCGCGAACTGGTCGTCGCGGGCACCCTGCCCACGGAGCAGGACCCCGACGGCATGTACATCACGCCGGACGAGAACACCCGCTCGGTGCGCACCGCCCCCTACGGCCCGGACGGCGGCCGGCGCCTGCTGGTGATCACCGGGGAGCACTTCACGCCCGGCACCGGCGACACCCGGGAGGGGTTCGAGCGGCTGACCGACTGGACCCGCGAGCACTTCCCCGACGCCGAGATCACCCACCGCTGGGCCACCCAGGACAACACGCCCACCGACACCGTCCCCCTCGTCGGCCCCCTGCACCACGGCACCCGGCATGCGTACGTCGCCACCGGCTTCAACGGCTGGGGCATGAGCGGCGGGATGATGGCGGGCCTGCTGCTCACCGCGCAGATCACCGGCGAGGAGTGCGCGTGGAGCGGGCTGTACGACCCGCGCCGGCTGGCTCCGGCGGTGCGCGAGGCCCCGTCCTTCCTGCGGACCCAGGCCGAGGTGGCCCGGCACTTCGTGGGCGACCGGCTGCGCCCCTCACCGCCGGTGGAGTCCCTGCCGCCGGGTGAGGGAGCGGTGGTCCGCGTCGACGGTCACCGGCTCGCCGTGTACCGGGACGAGGAGGGCTCCCTGCACGCGGTCTCGGCCCGCTGCACCCACCTGGGCTGCCTGGTCGACTTCAACCCGGCGGAACGCGCCTGGGAGTGCCCGTGCCACGGCTCCCGCTTCGGCACCGACGGCAAGGTGATCCAGGGCCCGGCGACGAAGCCGCTGGAGCAGCGGGACATCTGACGGGAGGTTGCACCGGGCGTCCGGCGGGGTTCCGGCTGGTCGTCTGACGGGCGTCCGACACAGCGTCCGACGGACCCGTCCGATGCGTCGCCTGACGGGCGTCCGACAGGGCCTCCGACTGACCGCCCGTGCGTCGCCCGACGGGCGTCCGGCGGCCCGCGTCCCTCCGGCCAGGGGGCGGGTGGTCCGGCGGATGTCCGGTGGGCGTCCGGCGGGTGTCCCCGCCCGCCCGGTGGCGGGGCACCGCCCGTGTCGTCGGGGACCGGGCCGGGGCCGGTCGGGTGATCCGCGTCCGTGGCGGGGCCCGGGTCGGCCCGGGCGGCGGGCAGCCGCTCCTACGTTCGTACGGTGATCACACCAGCACGTCGCCGCGTGACCGCCGTCTGTGTCCTGGCCGCCGCCCTGGCCGCCTGCGCCGGACCCCCGCCCGCGTCCGAGGTGCGGCCCGCCCACTCCTCGCCCTCCGCCTCCTCGCCCTCCACCTCCGCGGAGTCCTCGCAGCAGCCTCCGGTCCGGCGGCCCACCCTGGCCCCCGGACCGGCGGGACTCACGCCGGTGTTCGAGAACGCCCCGCGCTCCGCGGGACGGACGGTCGCCCTCACCTTCGACGCCGACATGACCGCCGACCAGGGGCCGAGGGCGGCGGCCGGGGAACGGTTCGACAACCCCGCGCTGATCGACACGCTGCGCCGGCTCCGGGTCCCGGCCACGGTCTTCATGACCGGCCGGTGGGCCGAGGAGTACCCGGAGCAGGCCCGCGCCCTCGGCCGGGACCCGCTGTTCGAGGTCGCCAACCACTCCTACAGCCATTACGCCTTCACGGAGGACTGCTACGGCCTGCCGACCGTCCCCCGCGAGCGGATGCGGGCCGACGTGGAGCGGGCCTACGCGGCGTTCCGCGAGGTCGGCGTCGCCGACCCGATGCCGTACTTCCGCTTCCCCGGCGGCTGCTACGACCGCGCGGCGCTGAAGGCATTGACCCCGACCGGGGTCACGGCCGTGCAGTGGGACGTGGTCGGCGGCGACGCCTTCGCCACGGACCCCGACGCGGTGGCCCGGCAGGTGCTGGAGGGCGTCCGCCCGGGGTCGGTCGTGGTCCTGCACTGCACGCGCAGCGCCGCCCCGGCGACCGAGCGGGCGGTCCGGACGGTCGTCCCCGCGCTGCGCGCGAAGGGATACCGCTTCGTCAAGGTCTCCGACCTCGTCGCCGCCCGGGCCGGCCGCCGCTGACGTCCTACGCTGGACACATGACCGACATCGAGACCCGTATCGGGACCCGGCACACGGACACCGCGGCCGACTCGGACTACTGCCTGATCGACGCCTCCCGCCCGCCCCGGGCGGACGGCCCGCCGTTCGCGGAGTGCGTGCTGTGCCGGCAGCCGACGGAGTACCCCGAGTCCTACAAGGGCATCACCCTGTGCCCGGTCTGCGAGTGGCGCGAGGCCGAGCGGACCTCCTGCTCGGGCTGACGGAGCGGTCCTCCGACTTGGCAGACTGGGTCCGTGAGCACCGACCAGAAGCCCGCCGACAGCCCCTTGCGTGACGCCTCGCACGACCGCGACACCGCGCCGCAGTTCGTCATGCCCCTCGTGGTCCGCATCGAACGGGCGGCGCCGCCCGCCCGCACCGACGCCCTGGAGACGGCCGCCCGCGCCGTCCTGCTGATGCTGACCGACGAGCGTTCGACGGACGAGGGCGAATGGGCCGGGGCGATGCGTTCCTGGCAGGACGGCCGGATCCGCAAGGTGGTGCGCCGGGCCCGCGGCGCCGAGTGGCGGCGCGCCGAGGCGCTGCCGGGCCTGACGGTGACCGGGGCGTCGGCCGAGGTCCGCGTCTTCCCGCCGGTCCCGCTCGACGGGTGGCCCAAGGACCTGGCCCGCCTCCAGGTCTCCGGCACCGACCTGGACGATCCGCGGGCGCCCGCACCCGCGGACCCGGCCGTCCCGGTGCTGTGGCTCAACCCGGACCTGGAGATGTCGGCCGGCAAGGCCATGGCCCAGGCGGGCCACGCGGCCCAGCTGGCGTGGTACGAGCTGGGCGCCGACGCCCGCGCCGCCTGGCAGGCCGTGGGCTTCCCCCTCGCCGTCCGCACCCCCGGCCCGTCCCGCTGGGGAGCCCTCCTCGCGAGCCGCCTCCCGCGCGTCCACGACGCCGGCTTCACGGAGATCGCGCCCGGTTCCTGCACCGTCGTGGCGGAGCACCCGGCACTGGGCTGACCGCCCGCCCGCGCGGCCCCGGGGTCCACGGTGCCTCGGCGGAGCCCTCCCTCCCCTGCCCGTCCCGGGGCCTTCCTTCCCCGCGCACCGGTCCCGCGGGCCGGGAGTCCGCCCGGGTGCCGACCCCGCACGCCGTCCCCGCGGGTCGCCCCCGCACGCCGTCCCCGCGGGTCGCCCCCGCACGCCGTCCGCCCCCTCACCCCCGCACGTCACCCCCGGGAGGCCCGTCCGGCGACGGGCCCCGTCCCGCCCCGGCACCCGGGCACCCCCGCCCCATCGCCTCCGGGCCCAGCGGCCCGCTGCCACCGGGCGGGCCCCGTTCCGCCGCGGAGCAGGCCCCGTTCCACGTGCAGCAGGCCCCGTTCCGCCGTGCAGCAGGCTCCCTTCCCGGTCGCGCGCCCTGCCTCACCGCCGCTTCCGCGGGCACCCGGACGGGTCAACCGCATGTGCGCGCGCCACACCGCAGGGTGACAGTGAGCAACGTGACTGAAACCGGCGAGCGACGGCGCGGCACGTCCGCGCGGACCACCACACGTGACCCCGAGGTCCGTCATGCCCGGGACGCGGCCCAGCGGGCGGCCGAGCAGCTCGGCGACCTGATCCGGCACCGCCTGGAGGGCGTCTCCGCGGTCCGCCGCGGCGAGGACGACGGCTGGACCGTGCACGTGGACGTGCTGGAAGTGGCTCGCATCCCCGACACCACCAGTCTCCTCGCCACCTACGAGGTGGGACTCGACCCGGCGGGCGACCTGCTCCAGTACCGGCGGATCGCGCGCTACCGGCGCGGTGCCCAGGACCAGTGAGCGGTGCCCCGGCCCGTGACCGGAAGGACGACCGCATGATCACCTACGACGACGAGGTCGTCTGCGCGCCCCGCGCCGGAACCCTCTACGACGTTCTGGAACTCATCCTCGACCGCGGCATGGTGATCGACGTCTTCGTGCGCGTCTCCCTGGTCGGCATCGAGATCCTCAAGGTGGACGCCCGCATCGTGGTCGCGAGCGTGGACACCTACCTGAGGTTCGCGGAGGCGTGCAACCGCCTGGACCTGGAGCACGACGCGCGGTCCAAGACGGTGCCCGAGCTGTTCGGCGGTCCGGCCGCCAAGGCGGTCGGCAAGGGCGCCGCCCGCGGGGTACGGCGCAAGGCGCACTCCCTCACCGACAAGGTGCGCGACGCCCTCACGCCGGACGAGTCCGGGGACGCGGAGGACGCCCGGGAGCCCGAGGACGTCGAGGGCTACGCGGACCACGAGGGTTACGACGAGGCGGAGGGCGCCGTCGAGGAGGAGCCGGCGGAGCGTCCCCGCTCCCGGTCCCGTGCCCCGCAGCGCACCCGGAGCCGTCCGGCCGCCCGCCGTTCCGACGCTGACGGCGAGGACCGTCCGCGTTCCCGCCCGCGCCGGCGCACGGAGACCGAGGAGGAGTGAGCGTGCCCACCACCACCGCCGCGACCACGGCCGAGGACACCCTGTACGTCTACGGCATCGCGCCCGCCGGTGTCCGTGCCCCCCGCCGGCCCGGCGTGGACGGCGCCCCGGTGCGGCTGGTGACCGGGGCGGGGCTGTGCGCGGCGGTGTCGGCCGCGCCCGCGCGGCTGCGGCCCCGGCGCCGCGACCTGCTGGCCCATCAGGCGGTCCTGGAGGAACTGGCCGCCCAGGGACCGCTGTTGCCCATGCGGTTCGCGGTGCTCAGCCCCGGCTCCGACACCCTGCTCGGGCAGCTGCGCGACGACGCCGACCGGCTGACGCGGCAACTGGCCGAGCTGCGCGGCCGCGTGGAACTCAACGTCAAGGGCACGGTCGTGCCCGGCTGCTTCGCCGACCTGGTGCGGCGCGACGAGTCACTGCGCGATCTCGCCCGCCGCACCCGGCGCCGGCCCGACTACGAGGCCAACGTCCGGCTCGGCGAGGCGATCGCGCGGGGCGTCCGCCGCGAGGCGCGGCGCGCGGCGCGGGACGTGCTCGACCGTCTGACCCCGTTCGCCGAGCGGACGGTGCACGGCACCACCGACGACGAGCAGGTGCTGAGCACCTCGTTCCTGCTGCCCGCCGCCGACGAGGCCCGGTTCCGGGAGGCGGTGGCGGAGGCGGCCCGCGCCTGCGGGGACCGGCTGACGCTGCACGTGACCGGGCCGCTGCCCTGCTACAGCTTCGTCGAGCCGCGTCCCGCGCCGGACGGGCGGTGACGCGGTGGGCATCCTGACCGGACTGCTGCTGCTGCCGCTGGCGCCCGTGCGGGGCACGGCGTGGATCGCCGACCACGTCCTGGAGGAGGCCCGCCGCCGGCACCACGACCCGCGCGCCGTGCAGGCCCGCCTGAGCGCCCTCAACCGGGCCCTGGACGCCGGCGAGATCGACGAGGACACCTTCGAACGGGAGGAGGAGCGCCTGCTGACGCTCCTGGAACGCCCGGCCCACCACTCCGGCCCCCGGGCCGTCCGCACCACCGCGTCCGATCCCGTCGCCCTCTCGGCCGCCGCGCGGCATCGTCCGCGGAGGCCGCGATGACCGCGCTCGACCACGGCCACACATTCGCCGGGACCGAGCCCTACGGCCCTCCCTCCGGCAGCCTCGCCGACCTCCTCGAACGGGTGCTGGACAAGGGCGTCGTCATCGCCGGTGACATCAAGATCGACCTGCTGGACATCGAGCTCCTCACCATCCGGCTGCGCCTGTTCATCGCCTCCGTGGACACCGCGAAGAAGGCGGGCATCGACTGGTGGGAGACCGACCCGGCGCTGTCGTCCCGGGCCGCGCGGGACGCGCTCGCCGAGGAGAACGCACAGTTGAGGGCGCGGCTCGAAGCACTGGAGGAGTCCGTGGCACAGTCACCGGAGGCCGTCGGTGAGTGACCTCCCCGGCGGACCGGAGCCCGATCTGCTGGTCTGCGCGTTCGCCGTCACCCGTACCCCGCCGGACGCCGCCGCGCTGGCCGCCGCGGCCGGCCACGAGGAGGGCGGTCCGCTGCGCGTGCTGCGCGCCGGGGAGCTGAGCCTCGTCGTGCAGGACGTCCCCGCCGCGCTGTTCGGCCGGGAGGCGTTGACGGAGCGGCTCAACCGGCCCGACGTCCTGGAACGCTGCGCCCGTGCCCACCACCGCGCCGTCGAGGCCGCGTACGGGCCGGGCCGCGGGCCGGTGGTGCCGCTGCCGCTCGCGACCCTGTACCGCGGCGACGGCAGTGCCCGGGAGGCCGTCGCGCGCCGGGAAACGCCGCTGGCTGCCCTGCTGGACCGGCTGCGGCACCGCACCGAATGGGCGGTGAAGGTGCACGGCGCCGACCGGGCGCCCCGCTCCCCCGGCGCGACCGGCGGCCCCGCCCCCGACGGTGCGGCGGCCGGCGGGCGGGCCTACCTCAGCCGGGCCAGCTCCCGGCAGCGCGACCGGCAGGACGCCCACGGCAGGGCGCTGGCCGCGGCGGAGGCCGTCGACACCGAGTTGCGCGCCCACGCCGTCGCGGCCGTGCGGCACCGCCCGCAGGACGAGCGGCTGACCGGCCGCAGCGCCCCCCAACTCCTCAACGCCGCCTACCTGGTGGACGACGCGGAGCGCGCCCGGTTCACCGCCGCCCTCGCCCGGCTCACCGCGGACGGCCCGGCGCGCGGCGCCCGCGTCGAGGCGTCCGGACCGTGGATCCCGTACTCCTTCGCCCGCTGGGACGACCCGCCGGACGGCCCGGGAGCGGGCCACGAGCCGCGGGTCGGCACCGCCCGACCGGCCGCCGGGCACCGGGAGGTCCCCGCATGACCGCCGCCGGCCCGCGCACCCCCGGCCCCGCTCCCGTGACCCCCGCCGGCCCGCGCACCCCCGGCCCGGCTCCCGTGCCCTGGGACGCCCCCGCCCCGTACGCCCCGGTCGGCGTGCCTCTGGTGGACCTCCTGGACCGGGTCCTGGCGACCGGGGTCGTGGTCAGCGGGGACCTGGTGCTGGCCATCGCCGACGTGCCCCTGGTGCGGATCTCGCTGCACGCCCTGCTGGCGTCGGTGAGCGAGCGCGTCCCCGCCCCCTGGCCGGACAGCGGGCCGCTGTGACGGCGCGCCGCGACCGCACCCTCGACCTGGACCCCGAGCGGGTCACGAACGACCTCGCCGCCCTGGTGCTCACCGTGGTGGAACTGCTGCGCCAGCTCATGGAGCGTCAGGCCGTGCGCCGCTTCGACGAGGGGACCCTGAGCGCCGAGCAGGAGGACCGGCTGGGCACGGCGTTGATGCTGCTCGACCGGCGCATGGACGAGCTGTGCGCGCAGCACGGCCTGACCCGTGCCGACCTCAACCTCGACCTCGGCCCCCTCGGGATGCTCCTCTCCGACGAATCGGGGGACTGAACGGCCCGCCGTGGGCCACACTGAGTCCGGTCGGATGCCGCCCGTTCGGGCCGCCAAGAGGGGATTTCTCTGTCAATGGGGACTGACCCTCATTGGCCACTACATGTTCTCCCCCACGCCATCTGGGTGCCGACCCTGATGGTCATCATTCCCGCGCGCGGGAGAGGGTGGAGCCACATCACCGCCCCAGCACAGACCGTCGTGCGGTGAGGGCGAACACTCGTCATGCGGGTCTGCCGGCGCCCTCGGTTGCGACAGCCGAAGCGCCGCCCCGTACTGTTCCGTCCGCTCCCTCCACTCGGGGACGCGGCGTCGTGGGGTCCTGTCTGTACGCGGCAGTGCTGCGGCCCGTACGACGAGAGGAGCTCCGCACTCATGCGCGCAGCGCCACAGCGCCCTGATCACTCCCGAACGGTTCCCGGACCCCTGCTGCTGTCGCCACTGATGCCACTCCGATCCGTACCCGGCCCGGCCGGCGCCGGGCAGGTGGCGCGTTGAGCGTTCTGACGTGGGCGGCGATCGCAGTGTTCGTCGCCGTCTACGTACTGATCGCCACCGAATGGGTCCACCGGGTCGCCGCCGCCCTCGGCGGCGGCGTGCTGATGCTGCTCATCGGGGCCACCGACCCCGAACACGCCTTCTTCTCCAAGGACGCGGGCATCGACTGGGACGTCATCGTCCTGCTGCTCGGGATGATGCTGATCGTCGCGGTGCTGAAACAGACCGGCGTCTTCGAGTACATCGCGATCTGGGCGGCGCGCCGCGCGCGCGGCAAACCGTACCGGCTGATGGTGCTGCTCATCCTGGTGACGGCCGTGTTCTCCCCCTGGCTGGACAACGTCACGACCGTGCTGCTGATCGCGCCGGTGACGATCCTGGTCTGCAACCGTCTCGGGCTGCCCGTCGTGCCGTACCTCATCGCCGAGGTGATGACGTGCAACATCGGCGGCGCCGCCACCCTCATCGGCGATCCGCCCAACATCATGATCGGCTCGCGCGCGGGTCTGAGCTTCAACGACTTCCTGATCCACATGACACCGATCGTCATCGTGCTGATGATCGTGTTCATCCTGATGGCGCGCGTCATGTTCCGCAAAGCGTTCACCTACGACCCCGAGCGCGTCGCGTCCGTGATGGAACTCGACCCGCGCGACTCCATCAAGGACGCTCGGCTGCTCGCCATCAGCGGTGCGGTGATGGGCGTCGTGATGGTCGCCTTCGTGCTGCACACCTGGCTGGGCCTGGAGCCCTCGGTGATCGCCATCAGCGGCGGTCTGCTGCTGCTCGCGGTGTCCCGGCTGAACACCGGTGAGGTCGTGAAGGACGTCGAGTGGGAGACGCTGGCGTTCTTCACCGGACTGTTCGTCATGGTCGGGGCGATGGTGAACATGGGCGTCATCGGCGACCTGGGCGAAGCGGCGGCCGAGGCCACCGGCGGGAACCTGTTCGCCACCTCGATGGCCCTGGTGTTCGGTTCGGTGGTGCCGTCCGCGCTCATCGACAACATCCCCTTCGTCGCGTCGGTGAGCCCGATCGTCGAGGAGATCGTGAACGCGGCCGGCGGCACCGCCGAGGCGGGCATGCTGTGGTGGTCCTTCGCCCTCGGCGCGGACCTCGCCGGCAACGCGACGATCATCGCCTCCTCGGCGAACGTGGTCGTCATCGGCATAGCCGAGCGCTCCGGTCACCACATCTCGTTCTGGCAGTTCAGCCGCTACGGACTGGTCGTCACCGCCGTCACGGTGTCGCTGGCGGCCGTCTACGTGTGGGCACGCTACTTCGCCCTGGCGTGAGGCCGGCGCGGCGGGCGGACGCGGTCGCCGCGTCCGCCCGTCCGCCCACCCGCCGCCGCACGGGGGCGCCCGGCCGCACGGGGGAAGCCGGGCCTTCCCCTCACGGGAAGCAGACCGTGCGGGAAGGCCCGGCCTGCTTCCCGTGCGGGGAAGCTCAAATGTTCCTCTGAAGGTCGCCCCGGGACGGTTCGGGTCCGCGCGGCGGGGCCATATCCCCGACACGTCCGCGACGGGCGTCCGGCGGGGGCCGGGACACACCGGGGGCCGGCTCCCCGGACGACCGGGGAGCCGGGTGAGGAGGGGACGATGCGGCAGCACCTGGGGACGGGCATCGGCTGGCGGCCGGAGATCGCGGACGCCGTCGAGGGGATGCCGGGGATCGACTGGGTCGAGGTGGTGGCCGAGAACATCTGTCCGGGCCACCTGCCCGCGTCGCTCTCGCGGCTGCGCGAGCGGGGGGTGACCGTCGTGCCGCACGGCGTCTCCCTGGGCCTCGGCGGAGCCGAACCTCCGGACCCGCGGCGGCTCGACGCGCTCGCCGAGCGGGCCACCGCCCTTCGGGCACCGCTGGTCACCGAGCACATCGCCTTCGTCCGGGCGGGCGGACCGCTGACCGCGTCCCCCCGGCTGGAGGCCGGGCACCTGCTGCCCGTGCCGCGCACCCGGGACGCGCTCGACGTGCTGTGCGAGAACGTCCGCATCGCCCAGGACGCGCTGCCGGTGCCGCTCGCCGTGGAGAACATCGCGGCGCTGCTCTCCTGGCCCGGCGAGGAGCTGACCGAGGGCCAGTTCCTGTACGAGCTGGCCGACCGCACCGGCGTGCGGCTGCTCATCGACGTCGCCAACCTGCACACCAACCACGTCAACCGCGGCGAGGACCCGGCCGACGCCCTGGCCGAGCTGCCGCTGGAGGCCATCGCCTACGTGCATGTCGCCGGCGGCTTCGAGCGGGACGGCGTCTGGCACGACAGCCACGCCCACCCCGTCCCGGAGCCGGTGCTCGGCATCCTCACCGACCTCGCCTCCCGCACCTCGCCCCCGGGCGTGCTGCTGGAACGGGACGAGAACTTCCCCGCCCCGAGGAGCTGCGGGCCGAACTGGGGGCGATCCGCCGTGCCCTGGCCGACGGCGCGGCCCTGCGGTCCCGCGCCGCCCGGCCGACCCCGCCCGCTCCCCCGGCACCCGTTCCCCCGCCCACGGCCCCCGCCCAGGAGCCGGCCGGGTGGCAGACGGCCGAGCCCGCGCGGCAACGGCTCGCACTGGCGCAGACCGCCCTGCTGTCGGCGCTCGTCGCCGGGACGCCGGCGCCCGAGGGGTTCGACGGGGCGCGGGTCGGCGTGCAGGCCCGCGCGCTGGCCGCGAAGCGGGCGGACGTCGTCGCCAAGGTGGCACCCGAACTGCCGGTGCTGCTGGGCGGGCTGTACCGGCCCGCGTTCCTCGCCTACGCGCAGGCCCACCCGATGACCGGCGGCTACCGGCAGGACGCCCTGGACTTCGCCGGGCAGCTCCTGACGGCCGGACGCCCCGAGGACGCCCGGACGCGCCGCGAACTGCGGCACTGGTGGCTGGAACGGTCCGGCCCCCGGCCCCGTTCCGGCCGCCCGGCGGTGCGGCTCGCCCGGGCGACGCGCCGGGTCCTGCTGCGCCGCGGAACCGGGGCCCGCGCGGGGACGTGACCGAGGGCGGCGGACCGGAAACGAACGTCACGGACCGGCACCCCTCCGTCCGGACGGTGAACGGGGCAGGGTGTCCCGCGACATGCACGGCGTCCGGGCGGAGGACGAACCGGACCCGCGTGCGGCCTTCGCACACCGCGAGCACCGCCCGACGGTGTCCGGACGGTACGGCGGGGGCGCGCGGGGGCACTGACCGCGACACCCGGGGCGGGTGCTTGCCCCGCGCCGCCCCCGGCCGAAGCATCCCTTCCGACGGGCCGGGATCCTCCCGCCCGTCACGCCGTCGTGCGCCGAAGGGACACTCGATGAGACCAGCCGCCGTCCATGTGGCCGCCGGGACCCTGCTGTTCACCGCCCTGGCCGCCGCTCCGGCCGGCGGCGCCCCCGCGGCGTCCGCACCCGGCGGCCCGGGCACCGCCGAGCTGCGCGGCACCGCGGTGGCCGCCGCGCGCGCCGCCGCCGAGGGCGTCGCGTTCGGCAGGTGCCCGGACGCCGAGGACCTGCCGCGCGCCCTGCGGTGCGGCACCGTGCGGGTCCCGCTCGACTACGCGCGGCCGGGCGGGAAGCAGATCGAGCTCACCGTCAGCCGGATCCCCGCCACCGGCAAGGACCCGGGTGACGACCGGCGGGCGGTGCCCCGCCAGGGCGCCCTGGTGTACAACCCGGGCGGGCCGGGCGGCAACGGCCTGTACTTCCCCCTCATGGGCATGGTCCCCGAGTGGAAGCGCCTCGCCGCGGCCTACGACCTGGTCGGCTACGCCCCGCGCGGGGTCGGTCCCTCCGCGCCGCTGTCCTGCGTGGAGCCCGGGTCCTCGGTGCAGGGGCCGACCGCCGCGCCGGTCCACCCCTCCGAGGCGTACAAGCGCGCACGCGTCGCCCGGGCGCGGGCGTACGCGCGGGGCTGCGCCGAGCGGACGGGCGAGGCGCTGCGCCACTACACGTCCCTGAACAACGCCCGCGACCTGGACGTGCTGCGGGCCGCCCTCGGCGAACGCCGGCTGACCTTCCTGGGCGCGTCGTACGGCACCTACTTCGGGGCGCTGTACGCCACGATGTTCCCCGGCCACGTGCGGCGCATGGTGTTCGACTCGGCGGTGGACCCGGACCCGGAGCGGATCTGGTACCGCAACAACCTCGCCCAGTCGGCGGCCTTCGAGGACCGCTGGGCGGACTTCCGCGACTGGGTCGCCCGGCACCACTCCGTGTACGGGCTCGGCACCACCGCCCGCGCCGTGCAGCGCAGCTACGACGAGGTGCGCGCCCGCCTGGCGCGGGAGCCGGCGGGCGGGACGGTCGGCCCGGGGCAGTTGCAGGCGGCGTTCCTGCAGGCCGGGTACTACGACGACCACTGGCCGCACCGGGCGCACGCCCTGTCCGCCTACCTGAAGGGCGATCCGCGCCCGCTGACCGAGCAGGCCGAGCCGCACCCGGAGGCGGCGGCGGAGAACGAGAACGCCCGGGCGGTGTACCTGGCCGTGGAGTGCAACGACGCGCCCTGGCCGACGGACTGGGCGGTGTGGGACCGGGACAACACCCGGCTGGCGCGCACCGCGCCGTTCGAGACGTGGGACAACGTGTGGGCCAACCTGCCGTGCGCCTTCTGGCAGGCGCCCCGGCAACAGCCGCTCGACGTGCGCACCGGGCCGGGGGAACTGCCGCCGACCCTGATCCTGGCCGCCGAACGGGACGCGGCCACCCCCTACGCGGGTGCCCTGGAGCTGCACCGCCGGCTGGCCGGTTCGGCACTGGTGACCGAACGAAACGCGGGCACCCACGGCATCGCGGGCGGCCCGAACGCCTGCGTCAACGGGCACCTGGAGGCGTACCTGCTGCACGGCCGGGTGCCGGGGCGGCGGGCATCGTGCGCGCCGCGCCCGGAGCCGGTCCCGAGGGTGCCGGCCGGGCGGGCCGGCGGGCCGGAGCCCGCGCGGCCCGCGCTCTGATCAGGCCAGGGACGCGACCAGCTCGGAGAGGTCCTTGCGGCGGCCCGTGTAGAACGGGATCTCCTCACGGACGTGCAGCCGGGCCTCGGAGGCCCGCAGGTGACGCATGAGGTCGACGATGCGGTGCAGCTCGTCGGCCTCGAAGGCGAGGATCCACTCGTAGTCGCCCAGCGCGAACGAGGCGACCGTGTTGGCGCGCACGTCGGGGTAGCCGCGGGCCATCTTGCCGTGGTCGGCGAGCATCCGGCGGCGGTCCTCGTCGGGCAGCACGTACCAGTCGTAGGAGCGCACGAAGGGGTAGACGCTCACGTAGTTGCGGGGCGTCTCGTCGGCGAGGAACGCCGGGATGTGCGAGCGGTTGAACTCGGCGGGGCGGTGCAGGGCCATGTTCGACCAGACCGGTTCGAGGGCGCGGCCCAGGCGGGTGCGGCGGAAGAGGTTGTACGCCTCCTGGAGCCGGTCGCTGTCCTCGGCGTGCCACCAGATCATCAGGTCGGCGTCGGCGCGCAGCCCCGACACGTCGTAGGTGCCGCGGATCGTGACGTCCTTGGCGGCGAGCTGATCGAACAGCTCCTGGACCTCGTCCGCGTAGCCGGTCCGGTCCTCGGGCAGCACGTCCTTCAGTCGGAAGACGGACCACAGGGTGTAGCGGATGACCTCGTTGAGGTCCCTGGCCAGCTTGCCCTTGTTCGGGATGCGGTCGGCGGGGGTGGTGGCGTCGTCACTCATGCTGCTCATTCTCCTGCTCCTGGGTGGAGGCTTCGCACCGGGTCGGCGGTGAGGTCCCGCACAGCGCGCGGGTCCTGGTGGATCTGGTCGGCGGCGGCCCGGGCGCTCGCGATGCACGCGGGGATGCCGACCCCGTCGTAGGCCGCCCCGCAGACGGCGAGGCCGGGCAGGGCGGCGAGGTGTTCGCGGACGCGCGCCACGCGCGCGTGGTGGCCGACGGGGTACTGGGGCAGGCCGTCGTCCCAGCGGGTGACCCGGGTGGCCACGGGCGTGGCGTCCAGGCCGGTGGCGGCCTTCAGGTCGTGGCGGGAGACCTCGACGAGGTCGGCGTCGTCGCGGCGCAGGATCTCCGTCTCACCGTGCCGGCCGACGGAGGTCCGCACGACGAGCAGCTCCGGGTTCTCCGCGTCGATCCAGCCCCACTTCCGGGAGGCGAAGGTGGCGGCCTTGATGGTGCGGCCGTCGACCGGCGGCACCAGGAAGCCGCTCCCGTCGGGCAGGGCGGCCCCGTCACGGCGGTAGGCGAGGGTGATCAGCGCCATGGAGGCGTACTCGACACCCGACAGTTCGGCGGCGGCGGCCGGGGCCTCCGCGCGCAGCAGCCGGGCGGCGGCCGGGGCGGGCACGGCGACGACGACCGCGTCGGCGGTGAGGTGCCCGTCGCCGGTGACGACGCGCCAGCCGCCGCCGGGCTCCCGGCGCAGCCCGGTCACCGGTGTCCCGGTGCGGATCTCCGCCCCGCCGGAGCGCAGGGACGCGGCGACGGCGGGCGGGAGGGTGCCGATGCCGCCCTCGATGCCCATGAACACCGGGTCGGTGCGGGGCGCGGCGGCGGCCTTCTCCTGGATCGCGCGGACGCCCTCGGTGAGCGAGGTGTGGGTGCGGGCCGCCTCGAACAGCTGCGGGACCGCCGAGCGCATCGAGATCCGGTAGGCGTCGCCCGCGTACACGCCGCCGAGCAGCGGCTCGACCAGCCGGTCCACGACCTCTCGGCCCAGCCGGGCGGCCACGTACGCGCCGACCGCGACGTCGTCGCCGACCTCGGTGCGCGGCAGCTCCGCGTCGCGTCCGATGCGGGCCAGGCCCTCCTCGGACAGCACCCCGGCGAGCGCGGCGGCGGTGCCGGGGACGCCCATGACGTGGCCCTTGGGCATGGGGCGCAGGGCACCGCGGGTCCACAGCGAGGCGGTCGCGGTGGCGGGCGGCTGGAGCCGGCCGGCGAGGCCCACCGCGCGGGCGAGGGCCACCGCCTCCGGACGGCGGGCCAGCATCGACTCGGCGCCGAGGTCCACGCGGGCGCCGGCGATCTCGCCGGGCAGCAGCTTGCCGCCGATCCGTCCGGCGGCCTCCAGCACGGTCACCTGTGCACCGTGCTCCTGGAGCCGGTGCGCGGCGGCCAGTCCGGCGATGCCTCCTCCGACGACGACCACCCGCTGCCGGGGACCGGTACTCGTTGCGCTCATGCCCCCCACCCTCTCAGACGCGCCCGGCTCCCCGACCAGGGCCATGTGGCCCTGCCGAGTCCCGACCGTGACCGGTTCGGGACCGGGGACGGCAAACGTTCCGGCCCCCGGCGGCGTCGAAGGACTGTCGGAGATCACCACAGGGGGAGTACCAGATGCGCACCCACACGTCCGCCCGGCCGGCCCACGCCCTGGCCGGGGTCCTGCTCGCCGCGGCCCTCGCCGTCACCGGATGCGGAGGGAGCGGCGACGGCGGCGGGAACGGCGCCGACAGCGCCGCCGGGGCCCGGGCCGACGCTCCGGCCGACGCGAGGGCCGACGCGGGGGCCGACGCGGGGGCGAACGAGAAGGCGGCGCCCGAGGGCGCGAGGCAGGGAGCGCCCGGCGGCACGTCCGACGCCGCCCGGTCGACCGCCCCGCCGCGCGCCGCCGACGGCCGGCAGCACATCATCCGCACGGCCACGCTGACCGTGCGGGTCGACGACGTACCGAAGGCGCTGGACGAGGTCCGCACCACCACCGAGAACGCGGGCGGCTACATCGGCGACGAGAGCACGCACCGGGACCGGGACGGCCACGAGCGGACCCGCGTGGTGCTGCGCGTGCCGGTCACCGAGTACACCGAGGTGCTGTCCGCCCTGGAGGGCACCGGCACCCTGGTGCGGCGCACCGCGAAGGCCGAGGACGTCACCGACCAGGTGGTGGACGTGGAGAGCCGCATCAAGACGCAGCGCGCCAGCGTGGCCCGGGTGCGCGAGCTGATGGACCGGGCCACGAAGCTGAGCGACGTGGTCACCCTGGAGGGCGAGCTGAGCACCCGTCAGGCCGACCTGGAGGCCCTGCTCGCCCAGCAGGCATCCCTGAAGGACCGCACCGGCCTGGCCACCCTCACCCTGACCCTGTCCGAGAAGCAGGCGGAGGAGCCGGCCGGGAAGGACGAGGACCCCGGCTTCCTGGACGCGCTCGCCGGCGGCTGGAACGCGTTCCTCACCCTGCTGCGCTGGATCACCGTGGGGCTCGGCGCGGTCCTGCCGTTCGCGGCGGCGCTCGCGCTGCTCGCGCTGCTGTGGCGGTGGGCCGTGCGCCCGCGCCTGCCGCGCCGCCCGCGCCCCGCGCCCGCCGTGGGCACGCCCGGCCCGCTGCCGACGGCCCCGCCGGTCGCCCGCCCCGGCGGACAGCCGGAGCGGTCGGAGCAGCCGGGCGGGGAGGACTGAGCCGGGCGGGGCGGCGGGGGGACCGAGCCCGGCGGTTCAGCGGGGGACCGCTCGGCCGTTCAGCGGGGCCCGCTCGGCGGTTCGCGGCAGGCGGACCGAGCCCGGCGGCCGGACCTGTGGGGCTGAGCCCGGCCGGTCAGGCGGGGGCGGAGCCCGAGGCGGGGCACGGAGGACCGAGCCCGGCGGTCCGACGGGGAGGACCGAGCCCGGCGGTCCGGATCGGGCACCGGCCGCCGTAGCGTGGGGGCATGAACACGAGTCAGGGGCGCGGTGCGCGGGAACGGATGGTCGTGATCGGCGGCGACGCCGCGGGGATGTCCGCGGCGTCGCAGGCACGGAGACTGAAGGGGCCGGACGAGCTGGAGATCGTGGCGTTCGAACGCGGCCACTTCACCTCCTACTCGGCCTGCGGCATCCCGTACTGGGTCGGCGGCGACGTGCCGGACCGCGACCGGCTCATCGCCCGCACCGCAGAGGAGCACCGGGCGCGCGACATCGACCTCCGCCTGCGTACCGAGGTCACGGAGATCGACGTCGCCGCCGGCCGCGTACGCGCCCGGAACGTCGACTCCGGGGCGGAGTCCTGGACGTCGTACGACAAGCTGGTGATCGCCACGGGCGCCCGGCCGATCCGCCCGGACCTGCCCGGCATCGACGCCGCCGGGGTGCACGGGGTGCAGACCCTCGACGACGGCCAGGCCCTGCTCGACACCCTGTCCCGCACCGAGGGCCGCCGCGCGGTGGTCGTGGGCGCCGGGTACATCGGCGTCGAGATGGCCGAGGCGCTGATCAAGCGCGGCTACGAGGTGACGGTCGTCAACCGCGGCCGGCAGCCGATGGCCACCCTCGACCCGGACATGGGCGCGCTCGTGGGCCGGGCCATGGAGGGCATGGGCATCACCATGGTCAACGACGCCGAGGTCACCGCCCTGCTCACCGGCGACGACGGCGCGGTGCGGGCCGTCGGCGCCGGGGACACCGAATACCCGGCGGACGTCGTCGTCCTGGGCATCGGCGTCCGCCCGGAGACGGAGCTCGCGCGGGCCGCGGGCTTGCCGCTGGGCCGGTACGGCGGGCTCCTCACCGACCGGTCCATGCGGGTGCGCGGCCAGGAGAACATCTGGGCGGGCGGCGACTGCGTCGAGGTGCTCGACCTCGTCTCCGGCCAGGAACGGCACATCCCGCTGGGCACGCACGCCAACAAGCACGGCCAGATCATCGGCGCCAACGCGGGCGGCGACTACGCCACGTTCCCCGGCGTCGTCGGGACGGCGGTCAGCAAGGTCTGCGACCTGGAGATCGCGCGGACCGGCCTGCGGGAGAAGGACGCCCTGCGGGTCGGCCTGCGGTTCGAGACCGTCACCATCGAGTCGACCAGCCGGGCGGGCTACTACCCGGGCGCGTCCCCCATGACGGTCAAGATGCTGGCCGAACGGCGCACCGGCCGCCTGCTCGGCGTCCAGATCGTCGGCCGGGAGGGCGCGGGCAAGCGGGTGGACATCGCCGCGGTCGCCCTCACGGCCGGGATGACGGTGGAGCAGATGACCGCCCTCGACCTCGGCTACGCCCCGCCGTTCTCCCCGACCTGGGACCCGGTGCAGGTGGCGGCGAGAAAGGCCACGTCGAAGGTGCGGGCCGCGGGGCGCTGACAGGGGTCGCAGCCCCGGCCGGGCGCGGCGTCGGCCGGGCGCGGCGTCGGCGCGGGACGGTGACGGGCTTCGCGTCCTCGCGCGGGTCAGTGCGACGCGCCGTCGGGACCACCCGGCGGTCCGCCCGCCCGCGGCTCGGGCGGACCACCCGGCTGCCCCGGCGACGACTCGGACGGCGTCACTGCGTGAGCCGGCCGGGCGCCCCGACGGCGTTACGGACCGTGTCCTCCCCCACCCGTGCCGGCCACCCCTTCCGACGGTCGACGTGGCGTGTCCACCGGCGTGGCGCGCCCACCCGTCGCAGCGGCCGCGCCGACGACGGGAAGGAGGCGGCGGCCCGGGCGGCCCGGCTACGCCGAGCCGTTGATCCGCTCGATGGCCTGCCGGGCCTGCTCGGACGGCGGGCGGGACGGCAGTGAGGACACCGACCCGGACGACGCCACCGGGGCCGCCCCGGCCGACGCCGGGGGCACGGCGGGCGGCGGCTGCTCCCCGGCCGGCTTGGCGTGCGCGGCAGTGGCCCGCGCGGACCGCAGGCGGTGCCCGACCGCCTCGTCCAGGGTCACCGGCCGCTGCATCTGGGCGGCCAGCCGCCCCGCCTCCTGGCCGAGCCGGGCGACGTCCTCCCAGGGCAGCCGCACGACGAGCGTGAGCTCCGCCTCGCCGTCGGGCAGCGCGTGCATCGCAGCCGTACCACGGTCGTTCATCGTCTGTTCCTCACGTCGGGCCAACGGCCCCACGGCACCTTCCCCGTGCCGCGGCCGGTCGAGGAGGGATACGCACCGCCGGACGGCGGTGTTCAGCGCCGTCCCGGATTCACCCACGGCCGTCCGGGCACAGGTGGTGTGTGGTCATCCCCGTCCATGACGTGAACCCGGTCCGGCGCACCGCGTGGGTCACCTACGCGCTGATCGCCGCCAATGTCGTCGTCTTCGTGTTCCTCACGCCCGGGGCACTGGGGGCGGCCGGCGAGGGCGGGCTGGCGCAGTTCTGCCGTCTCCAGGCGTTCCTGGACCAGTACGCGGTGGTGCCGCGGGAGCTGATCCATCACCGGCTGCCGGAGTTGGTCCCCACCGGGGACGCCGGAGTGGGCCCCCAAGGGCCGGGCTGTGTGATCGGCCCGCCGGACTACACGAAGTCACCCGAACTGAGCGTGCTGACGGCGATGTTCCTGCACGGCGGCTGGCTGCACCTGCTGGGCAACATGCTCTTCCTGTGGATCTTCGGCAACAATGTCGAGGACCGCATGGGGCACGTGCGGTTCCTGCTGTTCTACGTCGCCTGCGGCTACGCGGCCTCCTACGCCTTCGCCCTGCTGTACGCGGGCTCGGACGACCCCCTGGTGGGCGCCTCGGGCGCGGTGGCGGGGGTGCTCGGCGCCTACCTGGTGCTGTATCCGAGGGCCCGGGTGTGGGTGCTCGTGCCCTTCCTGATCTTCCTGCCGCTGAGGCTGCCGGCGTGGATCGTCCTCGGTTCCTGGTTCGTCCTCCAGGCCCTCTACTCCGCCGGCCAGGGCGTCTCCGCCACCGTCGACGTCGCGTACGTGGCCCACGTCGCCGGCTTCGTCGTCGGCATGCTCCTGGCCTGGCCCCTGAAGCGGGGCACTCCCCCGCCCCCGGAGCCCCCGGGCCTGCTGTACGGGCGCCGGGCGCGGTGGGAGCGGGGTCCTGGCGGCTACGGGGCGAGGTAGCGGCTCAGGTGCCGGCCCGTGTGCGAGTGGGGTGCCTTCGCCAGGTCAGCCGGGGTGCCGGTGAAGACGATCTCGCCGCCGTGGTGGCCGCCCTCGGGGCCCAGGTCGATGATCCAGTCGGCGTGGGAGATCACGGCGAGGTCGTGCTCTGCCGCAGCGTCTCGATGATGGTGGTCACGAGCGGTGTGTCAGCACACGCATCACGGTGTAGACGTCGGTGACCGTGCCGAAGGTGGAGCGGGCGTTGCCGCCGAGGGGCCGTTGGTCGACCACGACCGGGGTGGTCAGCCGGGTCACGGCGTCCACGTGCGGCCGCTCGAACTTGGGCAGGTCGTGCCGGATGTTCCACGGGAAGGTGGCGTTCAGCTGCCGCTGGGCCTCCACCGCGACGGTGTCGAAGACCAGGGAGGACTTGCCGGAGCCGGAGACGCCGACGAAGACCGAGATCCGGTTCTTGGGGATGACGAGGGAGACGTCCCTCAGGTTGTTCTCTCGGGCACCGACGACCTGAATGCCCTCGTCGGTCGCGTCAACCGGCGTTCGGTTCACGGATGGTCCTCTCTGTGTGGGGTGAGTCGTCGAGGCGGTGGGTTCCTCGCGCTCACGTCAGCCGCGCGCGGACGGCGCGCGGCAGTTCGGGGTCCTGCGGGTCGACCGTGGGGCCGAAGCGGCCCCCGCACGCGCCGGCGGACGAGACGAGGAACTTCTCGACGTTCCCTCGCACGTCGCCGGAGTGGCCCTCCGGGTCGGCGAAGGGCGTCAGGGCCGTGTGGAGGGGCGACGGCGATGTCGAAGACGGTCATGCGGTGCACGCCAGGTCGGCCTGCGGTGCTCCCGGTCGGCATCGCCTCGTGGACTCCTCGCGCTCGGACCGGCGGACCGGCGGACCGGCTGCCGGAGGGCGGAGGGCGGACTTCGGACGGCGGACATCGGACCGTAGGCATCGGACCGTAGGCATCCGACCGCGGACATCCGACCGCGGACATCGGAAAGAAGACGGGGTCGGGCGGAACGAGGGGGTGTGGGCCGGCCCGGGGGATCGGCCGGCCCACACCCCCGGCACGGGGTCGCCGTTACCGGCTCAGGGCCCGGTACTTGCGGACGGCCAGCGGGAAGAACAGGGCGAAGATCGCGAGCGGCCACACGAAGGACATGAGCATGGCGTTCTCGGCGATCCACGAGGTGCCGCCGACTCCGGGGTTGCCGAACAGCTCACGGGTGGCGTGTGCGGTCGACGACAGCGGGTTCCACTCGGCGATGGTCGCGAGCCAGCCCGGCATCATCTCCGGCGAGGCGAAGGTGTTGGCGACGATGCCGAACGGGAAGAGCAGGGTGTAGACGGCGGAGGCCGCTTCCGGGGTGCTGATGATCAGGCCGAGGTAGATGCCCACCCACAGCAGGGCGAAGCGGAGCAGCAGAAGCAGGGCGAAGGCGCCCAGCGCCGGAGCGAAGCCGTCGTTCCAGCCCCACCCGGCGATGACCCCGCACCCCATGAGGATCATCAGGACGACCGTGCTGTAGAGCATGTTGACGATGCTCTGCCCGATGACCACGGACGCGGCGGACATGGGCATGGAGCGGAACCGGTCGGTGACGCCCTTGGAGGCGTCGGCGGTGACCCCGGCCATGGTCTCGCCGATGCCGAAGGCCATCGACATGACGAACATGCCGGGCATCAGGAACTCCATGTAGTCCCCGCCGCCCTCGACCTGCATGCCGCTGCCGAAGATGCCGCCGAAGAGGAGCACCATGAGGATCGGGAAGGCGAGTCCGGCCAGGATCTGGGTGGGGTTGCGGGCCCAGTGGCTCAGTCCGCGCAGAGTGAGCGTCCAGGAGTCCGCGAGGACCCAGCCCAGCTTGGCGAGCGGGCCCCTGGGCAGTTCGGGGGCGATGACCGCGGTCACTGGGCGACCTCCTTGAGGTTCTGCTCGGCGGACGTGGCCGTTCCGTTGCCGGTGAGGTTCAGGAACACCTCGTCCAGCGTGGGCCTGCGCAGGGCGATGTCCTCCGCCTCGATGCCGGCGTCGTCCAGTTCCCGGGTGACGGCCGTGAGGGCGGCGACCCGGTTCTCGACGACGACGCTGATCCGCCGGTTGTCGGCGTCCGTCCCGGGCTCGGAGCGCAGCAGCGCGCCGATCAGCCGGGAGGCGCGTTCGAGGTCGGGCGACCGGCGCAGCACGACGTCGATCCGGTCGCCGCCGATCTTGTTCTTGAGCTGGTCGGGGGTGCCGGACTCGACCACCCGGCCGTTGTCGATGAGGGCGATCCGGTCGGCTAGCTGGTCCGCCTCCTCCAGATACTGGGTGGTGAGCAGGACGGTGCGGCCCTCGGCGACCAGGCCGCGGACGGACGCCCAGACGTCGTTGCGGCCCCGCGGGTCGAGCCCGGTGGTGGGCTCGTCGAGGAACAGCACGGACGGGGCCAGGATGAGGCTGGCGGCGAGGTCGAGCCGCCGCCGCATGCCGCCGGAGTACTGCTTGGCCGGTTTCCCGGCCGACTCGGTCAGGCCGAAGCGCTCCAGCAGTTCGTCGGCCCGGCTCCGGGCCGCCCTTTTACCGATGTGGTACAGGCGCCCGAACATCACGAGGTTCTGACGCCCGCTCAGGTCCTCGTCCACCGCGGCGTGCTGGCCGAGGAGCCCGATGCTGTAGCGGACCTGGGCCGACTGGGTGGCGACGTCGTAGCCGGCCACCCGGGCGCTTCCCCCGTCGTACTTCAGCAGGGTGGAGAGGATGCGGACCGCGGTGGTCTTCCCGGCCCCGTTCGGCCCGAGGAGCCCGTAGACGACGCCTCGGGGTACCTCCAGGTCGAGTCCCGCGAGGGCCTCCTTGTCGCCGTATTTCTACTGCAGAGCTTCGGTCCGGATCGCCAGGTCGGCGCCGCCCATGCCCGCCCCCTTCACTGATACTCAAGTTTGAGTACGTCACCCTAGGGCGGGCCCGGGGACTATACAAGTTTTAGTATTCGGCCATCCGGCCCCGCGCGTCGGCCGAACCACCGCTACCGGCAAGGGCGTCGACGTGCCACTGGAGGCCGACGGCCCCGCACGCCCGCGCGCGGAAGGACCGCGCCGGAAAGGGTCAGGCGCCCTCTTCACCCGCCATGACGTACGCGCCCGCTTCCAGCCGCCCGATCAGCGCCTCGGTCCAGGCGACCTGGCTCACCGCACCGTGCTCCCACAACCCCAACAGCTCACGGATGTGGGCCCGTTGCGGCCGTTCGCCCGCCGACGCGTCCACCTTGGCGACCAGTTCCTCCTGCGACGCGGAGAGCGAGGCGACGCGCTCGCGCAGCAGGGCGATCGCCTCCGCGCGGCCGAGCGCGGGCAGCAGGACGAGCGCCGCGCCCAGCACGTCGGGCCGGTTGCCGCCCTGCCGCAACGCGTCCCGCAGCAGCCGGTGGAACTCCTCCTCACCGGAGGGCTGCAGCTCGTAGTCGACCCGGCCGGGCCAGTCGGGGATCTCGGTCGCCTTCAGTAACCCGTCCTTGGCCAACTGCCGCAGCGCGTGGTAGATCGAGCCGAACTTGATGTGGGCCCACTCGTCGGCCCCCCAGGACACCAGCTCGGAGCGGACCAGATAGCCGTGCGCCCGGCCGTGCATCCGCACGACACCCAGGACGAGCAGTCTCGTGGCGGACATCGTCTCCCTGCTGAATCTCCCGCACGGCGCGGACCCGGTACGGCACCGCGCGCATCGCGGCCGGACCCCGCCGGCCGGCCCCCACGGTAGTACACGGCGTGGCGCCGACCACGAGCACGTGACGTCCCGGCTGTCACGCCCCGACCGGTCACGACGCGGCCGGCACCGGGCGGCGGGACCGCGCCCCGGCCCACCGCGGCCGACGGCGGGCGCGGAGAGCGCCGCCCCCGCCGCACCCGCGCCACTCGGGCGGGCCACGGCGTCGGCGCCCCACCCGGGACGCGGCGCCGCCGTCACTCCGGTGCGGCCCGCCGCGGCTCCAGCACGACGACGGGGATCCTGCGGCCGGTCTTCCCTCGGTAGCTCTCGTACTGCGGGAACACCGCGGTCATCACCTCCCACAGACGCGTCCGCTCCTCCCCCTCCGCCTCCCGGGCGACGGCCACGAACCTCTCGGCGATCACCTGCACCCGCACCCGCGGATCCGCCCGCAGGTTGAGGTACCAGTGGGGGTGCTGGTCGGATCCGCCGTTGGAGCCGACGACGACGTAGTTCCCCGCGTCCTCCGCGTAGATCAGCCCGGTGCGCCGCAACATCCCCGACCTGCGCCCACGGGTGGTGAGCAGCAGCGTCGGCTTCCCGTACAGCAGGTGTCCGCTCGAACCCTCGCCGGCCACGTAGCGGCGTATGTGCGCGGCCACCCAGCCGGTCGGGCTGTCGTGGACCTCGCTCTCCTCTTCCCTCATCCGCTGACTCCGTCCGTCGCGAGGGAGGACCCTAGCACCGACCACTCAAATTTGAGCACCAAGGAGCGGTTCCCGGCCACCGCTGTCGGGACCGGTGCCCTCACCCGGCGGCCCCCGCCCGCCCGGAACGGCACCGGCGGACGGCACGGACCCCGGGCCGGGTGGCCCGGGGTCCGTGGACGCGCGGTGCGGTGCCGGGCTCGGGCCCGGTGGGCGTGGAACGGGCGGCCCTACCGGGCGGTCGCCGTGTGGACGTCCTCCACCAGCCGGGTCAGGGCGTCCGGGTCGGTGTTCGGCATGACGCCGTGGCCGAGGTTGAAGATGTGGCCCTCCAGACCCTCGGCCTGGGCCAGGACCTCGCGGGTCTTCGCCTCCACGGCCTCCCGGCCGGCGAACAGCACGGTCGGGTCGAGGTTGCCCTGGAGCGCCTTGCCGGGGCCGACGCGGCGGGCGGCCTCGTCCATCGGAACCCGCCAGTCGACGCCGACGACGTCCGCGCCGGCCTCGCCCATCAGCCCGAGCAGTTCACCGGTGCCGACGCCGAAGTGGATGCGGGGAACACCGTGGTGGGCCACCGCGTCGAGGACCTTCGCCGAGGCGGGCAGCACCGAGCGGCGGTAGTCGGCCGGGGAGAGCGCGCCGGCCCAGGAGTCGAACAGCTGGACCGCGGAGGCGCCGGCCTCGATCTGCACCTTCAGGAAGGCGGAGGTGATCGCCCCGAGGCGGTCGAGCAGGTCGGCCCAGAGCTCCGGGTCGCCGTACATCATCGCCTTGGCGTTCTCGTACGTCCGGGACGGGCCGCCCTCGATGAGGTAGCTCGCGAGAGTGAAGGGCGCTCCCGCGAAACCGATCAGCGGGGTGCTGCCGAGCTCGCGGGTGAGCTGGCCGATGGCCTCGGTGACGTAGCTGACGTCCTCGGGGGTGAGGTCGCGCAGGCGGGCGAGGTCGGCGCGGGTGCGCACCGGCTGCTCGACGACCGGTCCGACGCCGGGCTTGATGTCGAGGTCGATGCCGATCGCCTTGAGGGGGACGACGATGTCGCTGAAGTAGATCGCCGCGTCGACCCGGTGGCGGCGCACCGGCTGAAGGGTGATCTCGGTGACCAGATCGGGGCGCATGCAGGACTCGAGCATGCCGATGCCCTCGCGCACCTTGCGGTACTCGGGCAGTGAGCGACCGGCCTGGCGCATGAACCACACCGGGGTGTGGGGCACCGGCTCACGCCGGCACGCCTTGAGGAAGGCACTGTCGTACGTCGAAGTCGGCTGGTCGCCCGTCGGGCGCAGGTTGGCACTCACACCGCCCAGTCTCCCATGTCGCGGGGGCGGTCGGGCCGCCGGGCGTCCCGGGTGGCGGGGGTCACCCGCCCGGCCGCCCGCCGGGGCGTGGACCGCCCGCCGACCATGATCCGGACAGCGTCCGGCGGGCCGGGTGTCCCTCCCTGCACCGGGGCCCGCTTCCCCTTAATCTTCCCGGCATGGCTGCGGCTCAGGGACGACTGTCGGACGGCGCTGGCGGAACGGACGAAGGGAAGGGCACCGGGGACGACCCCGGACACGGGAGCACGCTCCCACCGCCCTTCCGGGCGGCGGTGGAGGGATTGCGCAACGCGCGGCTGCGGCCGCAGATCGAGCTGGACCCCACCCCCGCGCCGAAGCGGCTGGCCCCCTTCGCCTACGCGTTGGAGGCGGCGGTGGTCGACGGGGAGGAGGACCTGGCGGACGGGCGGCTGGTGCTGCTGTACGACCCGGCGGGGCACGACGCGTGGCAGGGCTCCTTCCGTCTGGTGACCCTGGTGCGCGCCGAGCTGGAGCCGGAGATGGCGGCGGACCCGCTGCTGCCGGACGTGTGCTGGTCCTGGCTGACCGGGGCACTGTCGGCCCGCGGCCTGTCGTACGGCGAGGCGAGCGGCACGGTCACGCGGGCCAGCTCGCACTACTTCGGGGGTCTGTCGGAGCGTCCGTCGGCCTCGCAGATCGAGATCCGCGCCTCGTGGACCCCGTGGGAGGGCCGGGGCGGGGTGCCGGACACCGCGACCCACCTGGTGTCGTGGTGCGACCTGCTGGCACAGGTGGCGGGGCTGCCGCCGGCCGCGTCGGGGGACGCCTCGGTGGTGACACTCCCGCAGCGCAGGGGACCCCAGTCGCACTGATCCTCCGGTCCGTCCCCGAGGGGTCCACCCCCAGGCCGTCCCGGGGGTCTGGCCCCGGCCACCCCGGGAGGGTTTCCCCAGTCCCCAGGGGGTTCCTCAGAGGGTTGCTCAGAGGGTTCCTTCCCTCAGGTCTGCCCCAGAGGGGTTCCCTCCAGACCACCCCTGGGGGCTCCCTCCATGCCTCCCCCTAGCCTCCCCCTGGACCTTCCCGGGTCTCCCCCGGACCACCCCCTGAGGTCTCCCCCAGCCCGTCCCCGCCCCCGCCCCCGTCCCCGGGGGTCTCCCTCCGGCTCTTCCCTCTCTTCCCTGTGGAGGCTTCCGGGGCGCTCCGCGCACGTCACTTTGTCGATACGGCCACTTTCGGAAGCGTTGCGACGCGGACCGAAACCGTTCGGTCTTCGAATGATCGACAGTGTGTCCGAATTGAACGGATTACTACTCACTGAAAAGTGATCATTTTCTAAAGGAGACCGGGTTCGATGCCGAAGACGACTGTGACCTTGAAAGCACGGTTCGTCCCGGCTTCACCCCCCACGAGCCGGCCCCGTCCCGCACCCCAGGAGGCCTGGTGTCCGTTCTTCTCGAGCAGCCCTCAAGCCTGGTCGCCTACCGCCCGAACAAGCCGACCGCCATGGTCGTCGTGGCCGACCCCCGCGTCCGTTCCACCGTCACCCGCCACCTGTGGGCGCTCGGTGTCCGTGACGTGATCGAGGCCTCGTCCGTCGCGGAGGCTCGTCCCCGCATCGGCAACCCCCGCGACATCTGCGTCGCCGAAGTACACCTGCCGGACGGCTCCGGCCTCACGCTCCTCTCCGAGACCCGCGCCGCGGGCTGGCCCAACGGGCTGGCCCTGTCCGCCGCCGACGACATCGGCGCCGTGCGCAACGCGCTGGCCGGCGGAGTGAAGGGCTACGTCGTCACCGGCACCCGCACCAACCTCGGGCTCCCCACCCGCCCCGGTGCCGCCCCCATCGGTGCCGCCGCCGCGCGGCTGCACCGCCGCCCCCCGGGTGCCCCGAGCCACCCGGGCGGCTACCGCGAGCTGTCCGGCCGTGAGGTCGAGGTGCTGCGGCTGGTGGCGGAGGGCCAGTCCAACAAGGCGATCGGCGTCTCGATGGGCCTGTCCGCGCTGACCGTCAAGAGCCACCTCGCGCGCATCGCCCGCAAGCTGGGCACCGGCGACCGCGCGGGCATGGTGGCGGTGGCCCTGCGCACCGGCATCATCCACTGACCCCCGCCGTCCCGTCCCTCCCGCTGTCCCTCCCTCCTGTCCTTCCTCCCGTGACTCCCCCCGTCCTCCCTTTACCGGACCTCTCCCCCGCCGTCCCCTGCCCCTCCGCACCGGCCCGTTCACCGAACTGACCGGTTCACGACCCCCCGGCGCCCGCCGACGGAACGTTCCGTCGGCGGGCGCCCGCGTGGCCCGGATACTCTTGACAGGTGACCGACGCCCACGACACCGCAGCAGACAGTTCACTGCGAACCACCGGAGGCGCTCCTCCGGACGACGGCCGATCTTCTGCGACGGAGGCGCCGATCCCCTTGCTGGAACCCCGTGACGGCATCCCGCCCGTCGTCACCGACGAGGCGGCCCTCGCCGACGTGGTCGACGCGTTCGCGTCCGGCAGCGGCCCGGTCGCCGTGGACGCCGAGCGCGCCTCCGGCTACCGGTACGGCCAGCGCGCCTATCTGGTCCAGCTGCGCCGCGAGGGCGCCGGGACCGCGCTGATCGACCCCGTGGCCTGCCCCGACCTCTCCGGGCTGGGCGAAGGGCTGGCCGGCAGCGAGTGGGTGCTGCACGCCGCCACCCAGGACCTGCCCTGCCTGCGCGAGATAGGGATGCGGCCGACCGGACTCTTCGACACCGAGCTGGCCGGGCGCCTGGCCGGGTTCCCCCGGGTGGGTCTCGGCGCCATGGTGGAGAACGTCCTCGGCTACGTCCTGGAGAAGGGCCACTCCGCCGTCGACTGGTCCACCCGCCCCCTGCCCGAGCCCTGGCTGCGCTACGCCGCCCTCGACGTCGAACTCCTCGTCGACCTGCGGGACGCGCTGGAGAAGGAGCTGGAGCGCCAGGGCAAGCTGGAGTGGGCCCGCCAGGAGTTCGACGCCATCGCCTCCGCTCCCCCGCCCGAGCCCCGTAAGGACCCGTGGCGACGCACCTCCGGGATGCACAAGGTGCGCCGGCGCCGTCAGATGGCCGTGGTGCGGGAGCTGTGGCAGGCCCGGGACCGGATCGCCCGGCGCCGGGACGTCTCGCCAGGCAAAGTGCTCTCCGACTCCGCCATCGTCGAGGCCGCCCTCGCCCTGCCGGCCGACGTCCGGGCGCTCGGCGCGCTGAACGGCTTCGGGCAGCGCACCAGCCGGCGCCAACTGGAGCAGTGGCAGGCGGCCGTCGACCGGGCGAAGGCGCTGAGCGAGTCGCAGCTGCCCCAGCCGGGCCAGCCGGTGAACGGTCCCCCTCCGCCGCGCGCCTGGGCGGACAAGGACCCGGCCGCCGCGGCCCGCCTCTCCGCCGCGCGGGCCGGTGTGACGGCCCTGGCCGAGCGGCTCAACCTGCCGCAGGAGAACCTGATCACGCCGGACACGGTGCGACGGGTGTGCTGGGAGCCCCCGGCGGACGTGGACGCCGGGACCGTGGGCACCGCCCTCGCCGGGCACGGCGCCCGCCCGTGGCAGGTGGAGCTGGTGACCCCGGTCCTGGTGGACGCGCTGAAGGCGAAGGACGCGTAGCCGCGGGCGAAGGCCGCGTGGCCGCCGCGGTCCCGTCCGGGGGCCGCCGTCCCGTCCAGGCGTCGCGGTCCCGTCCGGGGCCGCGGCGCATCCGCCGGGCGGGTGTGACCTTCGCCGCTTGGAGCAGCGGGACTGGGCAGCTACGTTACCCACAAGTAGCATGGGCCTGAGCGCGCGCTCAGTGCTGGCGTGCCGCAGCAGTGCCATCCCGCACCCTGGAGGAGAGCCAATCGTGCCTCGTACCGTCAGGGACGTCGTCTTCGTCGACGGCGTCCGCACCCCGTTCGGCAAGGCGGGCCCGAAGGGCATCTACCACGAGACCCGCGCCGACGACCTCGTCGTGAAGGCGATCCGGGAGCTGCTGCGCCGCAACCCCGGTCTCGACCCCAAGAAGATCGACGAGGTCGCCGTCGCCGCGACCACGCAGATCGGCGACCAGGGCCTGACCATCGGCCGCACGGCCGGGATCCTGGCCGGCCTGCCCACCTCGGTCCCCGGGTACTCCATCGACCGCATGTGCGCCGGCGCCCTGACCGCCGTCACCACGGTGGCCGGTTCGGTCGCCTTCGGCGCGTACGACGTCGCCATCGCGGGCGGTGTCGAGCACATGGGCCGCCACCCGATGGGCGAGGGCGTCGACCCCAACCCGCGGTTCGTCTCCGAGAAGCTGGTCGACGAGTCCGCCCTGTTCATGGGCATGACCGCGGAGAACCTGCACGACCGCTACCCGAGCATCACCAAGCTGCGCGCCGACGAGTACGCGGTCCGCTCCCAGGAGAAGGCCGCCAAGGCGTACGCCAACGGCAAGATCCAGGCCGACCTGGTACCGGTCTCGGTGCGCCGCACCAACGAGGAGGCCGGTGAGACCGGCTGGGGCCTGGTCACCGCCGACGAGCCGATGCGCCCGGGCACCACGCTGGAGAACCTGGCGGGCCTGAAGACGCCGTTCCGCGTGCACGGCCGGGTCACCGCGGGCAACGCGGCCGGTCTGAACGACGGCGCCACCGCCTCCCTCATCGCCTCCGAGGACTTCGCCCGCGAGCACGACCTGCCGGTGAAGATGCGCCTGGTCTCCTACGCCTTCGCGGGCGTCGAGCCCGAGGTCATGGGCTACGGCCCGATCCCGGCCACCGAGAAGGCCCTCGCCCAGGCCGGGCTGTCGATCTCCGACATCGGCCTGTTCGAGATCAACGAGGCCTTCGCCGTCCAGGTCCTCGCGTTCCTGGAGCACTACGGCATCGCCGACGACGACGCCCGCGTCAACCAGTACGGCGGCGCCATCGCCTTCGGCCACCCGCTGGCCTCCTCCGGTGTCCGGCTGATGACGCAGCTGGCCCGGCAGTTCGAGGAGCAGCCGCAGGTCCGCTACGGCCTCACCACCATGTGCGTCGGCTTCGGCATGGGCGCCACGGTCATCTGGGAGAACCCGCACTTCGAGGGGGACAAGTGAGCACCACCGCAGAGCTTCTGAAGGGTGCGGCCGAGCTGTTCCCCGGCGAGGTCGTCACCCAGGCGCACGTACGCCACTTCGACCTGCCGCTGGGCGCGGGCCGGTTCGCGCTGATCACGCTGGACAACGGTCACGACCACACCAAGCCGACCACGCTCGGCCCGCAGTCGCTGGCGAACATCGACGCCGCGATCGACCAGGTCGAGAAGGAGGCCGCGGACGGCGACATCGTCGGCGTCGGCGTCACCGGCAAGCCGTTCATCTTCGCCGTCGGCGCCGACCTCAAGGGCGTCGAGCTGCTGAAGCGCCACGAGGACGCGCTCGCCATCGGCAAGGGCGGCCACGACGTCTTCAAGCGGCTGTCGAAGCTGGCCGTGCCGACCTTCGCGTACTACAACGGCGCCTCCATGGGCGGTGGCGTCGAGGTCGGTCTGCACTGCACCTACCGCACGGTGTCCGCGGCGCTGCCCGCGTTCTCCCTGCCCGAGGTCTTCCTCGGTCTGGTGCCGGGCTGGGGCGGCTGCACGCTGCTGCCGAACCTGATCGGCGCCGACAAGGCCGTCTCGGTGATCATCGAGAACAGCCTGAACCAGAACAAGCAGCTCAAGGGCAAGCAGGTCCACGAACTCGGCATCGCGGACGCGATCTTCGAGGGCGCGGACTTCCTGGAGCAGTCGCTGATCTGGACCGCGGCCGTCCTCAAGGGCGAGATCGCGGTCGAGCGCCCGGTGATCGACCGCGGCGAGGGCTGGGACCAGGCCGTCGCCCGGGGCCGCGCGATCGCGGACTCCAAGGTGCACGGCGCCGCCCCGGCCGCCTACCGCGCCCTGGACATCATCGCCGCCGCCAAGGACGGTGACCTGCAGAAGGGCTACGACGCCGAGGACCAGGCGCTGGCCGACCTGATCATGGGCGGCGAACTGCGGTCCGGCATCTACGCGTTCAACCTGGTGCAGAAGCGCGGCAAGCGCCCCGCCGGCGCCCCGGACAAGAGCCTGGCCCGCCCGGTCACCAAGGTCGGTGTCGTCGGCGCCGGTCTGATGGCCTCCCAGCTCGCGCTGCTGTTCCTGCGCCGCCTGGAGGTGCCGGTCGTGCTGACCGACATCGACCAGGAGCGCATCGACAAGGGCGTCGGCTACGTCCACGCCGAGATCGACAAGCTGCTCGGCAAGGGCCGGATCAACCAGGACAAGGCCAACCGCCTCAAGGCCCTGGTGACCGGCGTGCTGGACAAGGCCGAGGGCTTCGCGGACGCGGACTTCGTCATCGAGGCCGTGTTCGAGGAGATGGGCGTCAAGCAGCAGGTGTTCGCCGAGGTCGAGGCGGTCGCCCCGGCACACGCGATCCTCGCCACCAACACCTCCTCGCTGTCCGTGTCGGAGATGGCGTCGAAGCTGAAGCACCCCGAGCGGGTCGTCGGCTTCCACTTCTTCAACCCGGTCGCGGTGCTGCCGCTGCTGGAGATCGTGCGCGGCGAGCAGACCGACGACGCCTCGCTGGCCACGGCGTTCGGTGTCGCCAAGAAGCTGAAGAAGACCGCGGTGCTCGTCAAGGACGCCCCGGCGTTCGTGGTGAACCGCATCCTGACCCGCTTCATGGGCGAGATCCAGAACGTCATCGACGAGGGCACCCCGGTCGAGGTGGCCGAGAAGGCCGTCGAGCCGCTCGGGCTGCCGATGTCGCCGCTGGTGCTGCTGGAGCTGGTCGGGCCGGCGATCGGTCTGCACGTCTCCGAGACGCTCAACCGGGCCTTCCCGGAGCGCTTCACCGTCTCCCCGAACCTCAAGCGGGTCGTCGAGGCCGGCAAGCGCGGCTTCTACGTCTACGACAGCGGCAAGCCGGAGCTGGACCCGGAGGTCGCCGCGCTGCTGCAGCAGGGCGACACCGTCCTCACCGAGGAGCAGGTGCGGGCGCGGGTGCTGGACGCGGTGGCGCAGGAGATCGGGCTCATGCTCGACGAGGGCGTCGTCGCCGAGGCCCAGGACATCGACCTGTGCCTGATCACCGGCGCCGGCTGGCCGTTCCACCTGGGCGGCATCACGCCGTACCTGGACCGCGAGGGCGTCTCCGAGCGGGTCAACGGCAAGCGGTTCCTCGCCCCGGGCGTCGCGAGCGTCCCGGCGTGACCCCACGCCTCTGAGCCGCACCCGGCAGTGAGAGGGGCGGGCCGCACGGAGAGGATCCGTGCGGCCCGCCCCTCTGTCGTCGGCGGATGTCGTCGGCGGACGCGCGGGCCGGCGGGCCGGAGCCCGCCGGCCGGTACGCCGCCCCGTCAGACCTCCTGCCAGGCCCGCAGCGCGAGCCCCGGTTCGTCCTTGCGGCGGGTGAGCCGCAGGGTGCCGGCGGACGGCGACAGGGTGGCCGCCACCAGCTCCTCGTGCTCGTCGAGGGCCAGCGCGACCCGGGCGTCGGCGGGCAGCGCGGGACCCGACTCGGTCCACCAGGCGCCCGCCGCCTCCTGCTCGGTGGGGTACGCGGCGAAGGCGACCCGGCCGCTCGCCGAGCGCTGGGCGAGCACCGTGCAGTCGTGGCCCTGGATGGTGCAGCGCACCGCGGAGACCGGGCCGGGGCCGGCCGCGGCCAGCAGGGGGACCGGATCGGTTCCCGCCCGCCAGGCGCACAGCTCGCCGTGTTCGTCGGTGAAGTAGCAGGTGGTGTGCCCGGCGGAGGTGGCCAGGGCCCGCAGGGTGTCCGGCCGCACCGGCGCGTCGACGCGCCCCGCCGGGACGAGCGGTCCGGCGGACTCGTCCTGGATCCAGCGCCGGAGGCCGCCCGGCACGGCCGCGTACACCTCGACGCGGCCCGAGCCAGCGGTCACGGCCACGGGGGCGCCGCGGACGCCCGGCGACCCGTCCGGGTCGGCGTCGTCGGCGGCACCGTCCCGGTCGGCGCCGTCGCCGCCCTCGGCGTCCGCGCGCCGCGGCGGCCGCCAGGGTTCCCAGCCGCCCTTCTCCTTCTGCACCCGCAGGGCGAGCCCGCCCGACGCGGTGGGTACGACCACGTGGGCCCGGCCCTGCGCGTCGACGGCGACGGCCGGTGTCCCGGTGCGCTCGCCCTGGGAGGCGGGGTGCCCGACGGGCTGCCAGTCCAGGGGCGCGAGCCGGGGCCGGAAGTGGGTGGAGTGGACCAGGCCCGCCTGCCCGTTCCCGGTGGGCCGCCAGGCGGCCAGATGGGCGTACCCGTCGGCGCCCCGGCCGACCGCCGCGCCCGGGAGCAGTCGCTGGTCGCCGCCGATCCGGCGGGGCGGCTCCCAGGGGCCGCCGGGGGCGAGTTCCGCGCGGCACAGGACGGCGTCGTCCGACGGCAGGTACACGGTGAGGCGGCCGTCTCGGCCGCGGAGGAGCCAGTCGCCGTTCACCTGTTCACCTTATGCAGGCGTGTTCGACCGCGACGCCGGGGGCCGGGCTCCCGCGGGGGTGTCCGTGGGACCCTGAGTGCATGAACGACAGCACCGTTCCGCTCGTGATCGTCGACGCCGCGAACGTGGTCGGTTCCGTCCCCGACGGCTGGTGGCGGGACCGGCGCGGCGCCGCCGAGCGGCTGCGGGACCGTCTGGCCGCCGACGGCCTGCCCGGCCGCACCGGGCCGCTGGAGATCGTCCTGGTGGTGGAGGGCGCGGCGCGCGGGGTGGAGCCGGTGCCGGGCGTCCGTGTGGAATCGGCGCCCGGCAGCGGGGACGACCACATGGTCGAGCTGGTGTCCCGGGCGGGCGACCGCCCCGTCCTGGTGATCACCGCCGACCGCGAGCTGCGCCGCCGGGTGACCGCGCTGGGCGCGGACGTCGCCGGTCCGCGGTCCGCGCCCCGCTGAGACCGGCGGCGCCCGGGGCCCGCCGGGGAAACACGCCCTGGTGCCGCGGCAGTCGACGTCCGCCCGTCGAGAAGCGGCGTCCGGTCGGTGCTCCCGGTGTACCGGAGGGAAGCCCTCGTACGGGACGTACTCGGGCTTTCGGCCGGTGCGGCGAGCGTGCGTGCCGGGCGTCGCGACGGGGCGGACGTCGCCTGGTGCGGCCGCCCTAACCGTCGGTGTCCGCGCCCAGGCGCTGGTGGATCAGACGGGCGAGGTGGGTCAGCGTGCGGCCGGTGGCCAGGTCGGCCGGTCCGAGACGGACGTCGAAGAGTTCCCGCGCCTGCACCAGGAACTGCGTGCCCAGCAGGGAGTCGAGTCCGAAGTCGGTGACGTTGAGCGCGGGATCGAGGGCCTCGGGGGCGGTCTGCAGGACACCGGCGAGGAGCTGGGTGACCGTCTCGGTGATCCTGTGCACCGCCTCGTCCGCGGGGAGACCCGCGAGGCTGCCCAGGAGTTCGTGGCGGGCGTCCGGGGAGGACGCGGCGGACGTGGGGACCAGCCCGGCGAACCGGGGGGTGGCCAGGGCGGGCAGCAGAGGGCGGGCGGCGCCCCAGCGGTAGCGGCCCGCGCCGGCGACGTCGGTTCCGGCCGACAGGAGGCGGTCGGCGGTGGCCAGGACCTCGGCGGGGGTGAGCAGTTCCAGGCCGCGCGCGGTCATCGTGGGGCCCATGCCGCTGCGGGCGACGTAACCGGTCTCGCCGATCGGCCCCCAGGCCAGTGCCGTACCCGTCCGGCCGCCGGCGCGCCGGGCCCGGGTGAGGGCCTCCAGGTAGGCGTTGGCCGCCGCGTAGGCGGCCTGCCCCGGGTTGCCGATGCCGGCGGAGACGGAGGAGTAGGTGAGGAACAGGTCGAGGTCGAGGCCGGCGGTGAGCCGGTCCAGCAGTGCGGCGCCCGCCGCCTTGGGGGCCAGGACGGCGGCGAACCGGTCGTCGGTGAGGTCGGCCAGCACCGCGTCGTCCAGGTGCATCGCCGCGTGCACCACCCCGCGCAGGGGGTGCCCGGTGGCGGCGACGGCGTCCAGGACCCGGCGCAGCGCGGCCTCGTCGGTGACGTCGGCGGCGTGGGCGGTGGCGTGTACGCCCCGGTCGGCCAGTTCCCGCAGCAGGGCGGGCGCCCCGGGGGCGTCGGGTCCGCCGCGGGAGAGCAGGGCCAGGTGGCGGGCCCCGCGGTCGGCGAGGTGGCGGGCGGTGGCGGCGCCGAGTCCGCTCAGTCCGCCGGTGATCAGGTAGGTGCCCCCGGCGTCGAGGCGGAGGGCGGCGGGCGCGGGCTCCACGGGGACGGGCTCGTCCAGGGGGTCGAAGGTGACGACGACCTTGCCGGTGTGCCGGGAGTGCTGGAGGAGGTGGAAGGCCTCGTCGACCCGCGCGGCGGGGTGGATGGTGTGGGGAAGCGGCCGGTAGGTGCCCGCGGCGGCCTCCGCCTCGAAGTCCTCCACGAGCCGGGGACGCAGTTCCGGTGAGTCGATGACGGTGTCGAGGTTGAAGCCGATGAAGGTGACGCTGCGGTCGAACGGGCGGAGCGTGATGGGGTTGTTGAGGAAGATGTCCCGCTTGCCCAGTTCGATGAAGCGGCCGTTGGGGCGCAGCAGGTCCAGGCCCTGGCTGATGGCCTCGCCGCTGAGGGAGTTCACCAGGACGTCGACTCCCCTGCCGCCGGTCAGTTCCCGTACCCGGGGGACGAAGTCCAGCCCGCGGGAGTCGAGCACGTGCTCCGCGCCGAGGGTGCGCAGCAGGTCCCGCTTGGTCTCGGTGCCGGCGGTGGCGATGACGCGGGCGCCCTGCCGGCGGGCGCACTGCAGGACGGCCAGGCCCACGGCGCCGGCTCCGCCGTGCACCAGCACGGTCTCCCCGGGGGCGAGGCGGGCCTGGTGGACCAGGGTCTGGTGGACGGTCAGGAAGGCGACGGGGAAGGTCGCCGCTTCCGTGAAGTCCAGCCCTTCGGGGATGCGGACGACGGCGGAGGCGGAGGTCGTCGCGTGGGAGGCGAGGGCGGCGGGCACCAGGCCGCACACCCGGTCGCCGGGCTTCAGGTGCGTCACGCCCGGTCCCACGGCCCGCACGACGCCGGCGCCGTCGGTGCCGAGTCCGCGCCCGATCGGGCTGTTCTCCACGGCCTCGGGCGGGAGCAGGCCGTTGGCCCGCATCGGGTCGCGGTAGTTGAGGGCCACGGCCCGCATCTCCAGGGCCACCTCGCCCGGCCCGGGTTCGCCCGGGTCCGTCTGCCGCCAGACCAGCCGCCGGCGCAGGCCCGGATCGCGGGCTTCGAGGACGTACGGCGTGCCGGCGGGGACGGCGGGCGGCTCCTGTGCCGGGTGCTGGACGTGCCGGGGGACGAACCGGCCGCCGGCGGTCAGGACGATCTCGTCCTCGGCGGCGTCCTGGTCGTCCTCGGGGGTGAGGAGTTCCGCGGCCAGGCGGCGGGCGTCGGCGTCGGCGTCCTCGGTGCGGTGGCAGGACAGGCGGCGCAGCCGCAGGTCGGGGCGTTCGTTGGCGAGGGTGCGGCAGGCCGCCCAGACGGCCGCGTCGACCGGGTGGGACGGCTGGTCGGGGGCGGGGAAGAGGCCGGTGGGGCGGGTGACGAGCCAGACCCGCGGGCCGGCGTCGCCGCCCGTGCCGTCGCAGGCCGCGGCGAGGGAGCGCAGCAGGGCCGCCCGGCGGGTGGTCCGGGGGACGAGGTCGTGCGGGCCGGGGGCGGCGAGCAGCAGGACGACGTGCGGTGCGGAGTCCGCGGGGAGCACCTCGCGCCAGGCGGCGGTCCCGTCGGGCGCGGGGACGACGGCCGCCCGGCCGAGGTGGGCGGCCAGCGCCCGCGCGGTGGCGGTCTCGGTCTCGTCCTCGACGGCGACGACCCAGGTGGTGCCGGGCAGCGGGCGCGGGAGCCCGGCGTCCGGCTCGCGGTCGTGGTCCGCCGCGGCGAGCAGGACGGAACGGTCCTCGGGCCCGGTCTGTGCCACACCGGAGAAGCCGCACTGTCGCAGCAGCGGGGCCCACGCCTCGCGGGGCAGGACGCGGGACACCGGGCGCAGGGTGTGGTCGCCGCGCTCCCAGAAGTCGTCCCGGGTGCCGGCCAGGAGCGCCTGGAGCGGGGCCTGGTGCGGTTCGGTCGCCAGCAGGTGCCCGCCGGGTGCGAGCAGGGTGTGCAGCCGGCGCAGGGTGGTGGCGAGGTCGGTGGTGGCGTGCAGGGCGTCGCCCGCGAGGACGAGGTCGAAACCGCCCGCGGGCAGGCCCTGGCCGGCCGGGTCGGCGTCCGGGTCCAGGATCCGGTGTTCGACGACGTCGTGGCCGGCGAAGCGGTGTTGGGCGCGGGCGAGCACGCCGTCGGTGGTGGCGGCGCAGGTGTAGCGGGTCCGGTCGGCCGGCAGGGCGGGCAGGGCGGCGGCCGTCAGGGCGGTGGTGGTCGCGCCGAACTCCAGCACGCGCAGCGGGCGGTCGGCGGGCCAGCGGGCGACGATGTCGTCGAGGAGCGCCTGCACGGCCCGGTGGGTGAAGCGGTGGGCGGGGCCCGTCTCGTGGAGCTGTTCGTGGGCGCTGTCCCCGGCCGGCAGCAGCTCACGCGCGTCGGTGCGTCCCCGGACCACCTCGGGCAGCCGGCACAGGTGCCGGTTGAGGAGCAGCGTCTCGGCGCCGAACGCGGGATGGTCCTCCACCAGTTGGCGCAGTGCGGCCTCGGCGTGGATCTCCTCGCCGGTCAGCTGCCAGTTCTCCCCTGTCCGACGGGCGAGGCCGTGCTCGGCCAGCAGGGGCAGCATCAGCCGTACCAGGCGCCGGTGCCGGGGCTGGAGGCCCCCGGCCACCAGGTCGGTCATCGTGAAGGGGGCCGCCGGGTCGGCGAGCAGGCCGTGGAGGGTGTCGGCCCAGCAGTGGGCGCCGGCCCGTCGGGCGGCGTCGGTGAACCGGCGGTGGCCGCTGGTCTCCAGGGCGGCGCGGGCGGCGGCGATGCGCGGCCCGGCGGCCCGGGCGACCTCGGTGGGCGTGGGCAGCGGGGAGGGCGGGGCGGGGTCCGTCGGGCGGGGGGCGGCCCGCAGCACGGTGCGCTGCACGGTCAGCGGGGTGTGCTGACCCAGGTGGCCGCGGCGGGTGCGGCAGCCGTCGATCTCGACGGTGACCGTGCCGTCGGGGTCGGTGTAGGTGATGTCCCAGCAGATCTCGTTGGCGCTGCGGCTGCGGCGGCGCAGGTGCGCCAGGCCGGTGGGCGCGGGGGTGCGCCACACGCGTACGGCGTTGAAGACGGTCGGCAGGAACGCGGCGGCCTCCGCCTCCGCCCCGGCGAGGGCCACGGTGGCCTGCAGCGGCGCGTCGAGCAGGACGGGGTGGGCGGTGTAGGCGTCGGCGTCGTGCTCCAGCCGGTAGCTGACGAGGACCTCGTCCGCACCGACGTCGACGCGGTCGATGAGCTGGAAGTGGGGCCCGCAGTTCAGGCCGATGTCCTGGCACGTCCGGTAGAAGTCCGGGCCGTGGACGGCGCGGTCGCAGCGGGCCCGCAGCGCGTCGACGTCGAGCGGGGCCGGGGCCGTGCCGAGCAGGGTGCGGACCTGGGCGCGTACGACGGGCAGGCACTCCCCGCCGTGTTCCTCGCGGACGCTGACGGTGAGGGCGCCGTCGTCGGGGGTGACGGCGGTCTGCAGGGCGACCGGTGTGGGGTCGGGCCACGGCAGGGACAGCGGGCGGCCGATCTCCAGGTGTCGTACCTCGACCGGCCGTTCCAGGGCCCGCCGGCCGGCGCTCAGGGCCATCTCGACGTAGGCGGCGGCCGGCATGAGGACGTCGTCGCCGATGCGGTGGTCGCCCAGCCAGGGCACGAGCTGCGGTTCGACGGTGCCGTGCCACACGGGGTGCGGGGCGGGCATGCGCTCGCCGACCAGCGGATGCTCGAGCACGCCGCTGCCGCTGGTGCCGGCCACCAGGTCGTGCGCGGTGCCGTGCCAGTGCCGTTCGTGCTGCCAGGCGTAGGCGGGCAGGTCGGTGACCCGGCCCGGCCGGGGGAAGTGGTGGCCCCAGTCGGTGGCGGTGTCGGCGGCGAGGACGGCGGCCACGGCCGCCGCGGTCTCGCGGGGGCCGTCGCCGTCACGGTGCAGGGTGGCGACGCAGGTGGCGCCGGTGCGGCGCAGGTAGGGGCGCAGCACCGGGTGCGGGCCGATCTCGACCAGGACACCGGCGTGTTCGGCGGCGAGCAGGCCCGCGGCCTCGGCGAAGCGGACGGGTTCGCGGACGTTGCGCCACCAGTAGGCGGCGTCGAGTTCCGGGCCGTTCAGCGCGGTGCCGGTGACGGTGGAGAGGAACGGGACGGCGGCGGGGGCGGGTTCGAGTCCGCCGAGCGCGTCGAGCAGGGGCTCCCTGATGGGGTCCATGGCCCGGCTGTGGAAGGCGTAGTCGAGGTCCAGTTCGCGGAAGAAGACGCCCCGACCGGCGAGTTCGGCGCCCCAGGCGGCCAGTGCGTCGGCGTCCCCGGCGACGGTCACGTCCCTCTCGCTGTTGATGCCGGCGATCTCCAGTGCGCCGCCGTGGCGGGCCAGTTCCTCGCGGGCCTCCGCCTCGGGCAGGCCGACGGCGGCCATGCGGCCCCGGCCCGCCGTGGCGCCCTGGGTGCGGCTGCGCTCGGCGATGACCAGCGCGGCCTGTTCCAGGGTCAGGACGCCGGCGGCGTGGGCGGCGGCGACCTCGCCGACGCTGTGCCCGGCCACCGCCCGCGGGCGCACTCCGTGCGAGGCGAGGAGTGCGGTCAGGCCCACCTGGACGGCGAAGAGGGCGGGCTGGGCCACCTCGGTGCGCCGCCACTTCGGGGGTGACGGGTGGGCCAGTTCCTTGGCGACCGACCACCCCAGGTGGGGGGCGAGGGCCGCGTCGGCCCGTTCGACGGCCTCGCGGAAGGCCGGTTCCCCCTCCAGGAGGTCGGCGGCCATGCCCGGCCACTGGGAGGCGTTGCCGGAGAACACGAAGGCGACGCCGTCCCGCTCGCCGGCGCGCACGGTGGCCCCGCGGGCGGGTTCGGCGGCGGACAGCCGGTCCAGCTGCCGGGCGGCGTCCCCCGGGTCCGCGGCCAGGACGGCGGCGCGGTGGGGGTGGGCGGTGCGCCGCACGGTGGCGGTGTGGGCGAGGTCGTAGAACTCCTCGGGTCCGGTCCGCCGCAGCCGGTCCGCCATGCGGGCGGTCATCTGCTGGAGGGCCTTGGGGGACCGCGCGGTCACGACCAGGGGCAGCGGGCGCCCGTCCGGCACCGGTCGCGGGCCGGGCCGCGGGGCGGCGGGGGGCGGGGTGAGGACGGCGTGGGCGTTGGCACCGCCGAAGCCGAAGGCGCTCACTCCCACCGCGGACCGCTCCCCCACCTCCACCGGCACGGGGTCGACGGCCGGGGCCAGTCCGAGTCCGTCGAAGTCGATCCCGGGGTTGAGGGGGCGGGCGTGCAGGGACGCCGGCACCAGCCGGTGGCGCAGCACCAGGATGGCCTTGAGCAGGCCGGCCATCCCGGAGGCGGGTTCCAGGTGGCCGACGTTCGACTTCACCGAGCCGATCGGCAGCGGGCCGCCGCGGCGGGGCCGGCCCAGCGCCCGGCCGATGGCCTCGGCCTCCGCCGGGTCGCCGACCTGGGTGCCGGTGCCGTGGGCCTCGACGTACACCAGGTCGTCCGGGTCGATGCCGGCCTCCGCGTAGACCGTGTGCAGCAGCGCCTCCTGGGTCTCGGCGCTGGGCACGACCATGCCGGTGCTGCGGCCGTCGGTGTTGTTGCCGGTGGCGGCCAGGACGGCGTGGATCCGGTCGCCGTCCGCCAGCGCGTCCGTGAGGCGCTTGAGGACGAGCACGGCGCCGCCCTCGGCGCGCACGAAGCCGTCGGCGTCGGCGGAGAACGCCGCGCAGCGTCCGCGCCGGGACAGCATGCCCGCGTAGGAGAACCCGGCGAAGGAGTGAGGGCTGGACAGCACGTTGACGCCGCCCGCCAGGGCGACGCGGCCGGGGCCCTCGCGCAGGGTGCGGCAGGCCCGGTCCAGGGCGACCAGGGCGGAGGAGCAGGCCGTGTCGACGGCCATGCTCGGCCCGCGCAGGTCGAAGGCGTACGACAGCCGGTTCGCCGCGATGGACAGGGTGGCGCCGGGCATGGTGTGCGGGCTCGTGTGGTTCTGCATCATCGACAGGCTCACGCCGTAGCCGGGGTCGGAGATGCCCACGTACACGCAGGTGTCCGAGCCGGCCAGGGACCCGGCGGGGAGGGCGGCGTCGTCCAGGGCCTCGGCGGCCATCTCCAGCAGCAGTCGCTGCTGCGGGTCGATGTGCCGGGCCTCCGCCGGGGACATGCCGAAGTAGGCGGCGTCGAACGAGGCGACGTCCTGAAGGAAGCCGCCGGCGGCGGTGTAGCTGCGGCCGGGCCGGACCGTCCCCGGGTCGACCATCCGGTCCCGGGGCAGCCGGTCGGCGGGCATCTCGCCGACCATGTCCCGTCCGTCGCGCAGCACGGACCACAGCCCGTCCAGGTCCGTGATCCCTCCGGGGAGCCGGCAGCCCACGCCCACCACTGCCACGGCCCGTTCATGCTGCTGCGTCGCCAAGTTCCCGCCCCTTTACACCGATTGCCGAGCTTCCAGCGGATTGAAGCGGACGGAAAGGGTCAACAGGGCGGTAAATTCCGCATAGTTCACCCGTTGGGGTGTAAACCCAGGCACAGTCGGCAATCCGGCCGAAGGGCTGGCTACGGTGACGCGGTGTCCGAAGCCATCCGTGCCCGTATCGCCGCCGTGTCCGCTCATCTTCCGTCCCGCTACCGGACGTTGGAGGAAACCCGGGTCAAGATCACCGAGACGGGTGGTTACGCCCCGCCGCCCGGTCTGCTGGAGGACCTCACCGGGGTGCGCGGAGTCCATGTCCACGAGGACGGCGAGAACGCCTCCGACCTCGCCGTGACGGCCGCCCGTTCAGCGCTCGACGAGGCGGGTCTGACGATCGAGGACATCGGTCTGCTGCTGTTCGCCTCGACCTCCCAGGACCTGATCGAACCGGCGACGGCCCACCTCGTGGCGGTCAAACTGGGCGCCACCTGCCCGGTGTTCGACATCAAGAACGCCTGCAACAGCTTCCTCAACGCCATGGAGGTGGCCGCCTCCTTCATCGAGACCGGCCGCTACCGCACCGTCCTCATCGCCTGCGGGGAACCCTCCACCCTGGCCACCCGCTGGCACGCCCCCGACCGGGAGAACCTGCTGCGCGCCCTGCCCGGCTACACCGCCTCCGACGCGGGCGCCGCGATGGTGCTCACCGCCGGTCCGGCGGGCGAGGGCGACCCCGGCCTGCTGTCCCTGCGGTTCGTCAGCAACTCCGCCGCCTGGCAGTCCTGCACGGTGGCCGGCGGCGGCAGCATGCACCACCTCTCCGTCCACGACGACCACACCACCCTGCGGCTGAACGGGGACCTGCGCCAGGGTGCCCTCGCCGTGCTCCCCCGGATCCTGGACACCGCCGGGGAGGAGCTGAAGGCCGCGCAGGCCGGGGCCTACGCCTTCATCGCCTTCCACCAGATCACCATGCCCCAGTACCGCGAGGTGATCGACACCTTCTCCCTCCCCGAGGACCGGTGCCTGCCCGCGGTGGCCGAACACGGGAACTGCGCGGCGGCCTCGCTCCCCCTGCAACTGGTCAAGGCACGGGCGGACGACCGCATCGAGAGCGGGGACCTGGTGGGCATGATCGGCCTGGCCAGCGGTTTCAGCTTCGGCCTGGCCCTCGTCCGGTGGTGAGCGCGCGAGCCGGCCACGCCCCGGCGACGAACCCCGGCCTCCTGGAACGGCTGATGCCGGGCTATCCCGCGCCCCGGCACTGGCGGCGCGTCCCGGTCACCGGCCAGCACTACCTCGACGTCGGCTCCGGGCAGCCGGTGCTGTTCCTGCACGGCAACCCGTCGTGGAGCTACGTCTGGCGGGGGCTGCTGCGCCTGCTCTCCCCGCACGCCCGCTGCCTGGCCCCCGACCTGCCGGGCTTCGGGCTCTCCCGGCACCTCAGGCCGGCGGACGGGGTGCCGGACCCCTACGAGGCCCAGCTGGAGCACCTGGACATCCTCCACCGCCACCTGGTGCGCGACGCGGGCCTGCCCGAGAGGGGCTGGACGTTCGTGCTGCACGACTGGGGCGGCCCGCTCGGCATCGCCTGGGCACGGCGCAACCCGGACGTGGTGGCCCGGCTGGTCGTCTGCAACACCGTGGGCTTCCCCTTCCCCGACGGCTTCCGGCTGCCGTGGTACCTGCGGTGGATCCGCGACCACCGCCCGGTCGCCGAACTCGTCCACGCCACCAACGCGTTCGCCCGGGTCGCCGCACGGGCCGGGGTCCACCGCCCGCTGCTCCCGGCCGAACGCCGGGCCCTCCTGCGGCCCTGCGCCCGCCGCGCGGAACGGCGGGCGGTCACCGACGCCGTACGGGCCATCCCCCGCGGGCCCGCGGACCCCGCCTGGGAGCTGCTCGAACCGCCCGGGGGCGGGGCCGTTCCGGCCGGTCTCCCGCTGCTCGTCGGCTGGGGCATGCGCGACCCCGTCTTCACCCCGGCCCTGCTCGGGGAATGGGCGCGCCGGTACCCGCACGCCGAGATCCACCGCTTCCCCGACGCCGGGCACTTCGTGATGGAGGACGCCACGGCCGAACTGGGCGGCCTCATCCGTGACTTCCTCCAGGAGACACCGTGACCGCGACCGTTCCCGGCATCGCCGCCCGCCTGGCCGGCCGGCCCGACGCGATCGCCCTCGTCGAGACCCGCAGGGGGGCCTCCAGGACCACCCGCCGCGGTGAACTGGTGGGCCGTTGCCACCACATCGCCGGGGCCCTGCACGAGGCGGGCGTCCGGCCCGGTCACAAGGCCGTGGTGATGACCCGCGACGCCCACGACCTCACCGCCGTCTCGTACGCCCTCGGCCTCCTCGGCGCCGTCCCCGTACTGATCGAACCGCGCGCCGAGGTGGGCCGCTGCCTGGCGGACATCGCCCCGGACGTCTTCGTCGGGGAACCGCCGGCCCACCTCGGACGCCGGATCCTGGGGTGGGGCCGTCCGCACGTCAGGATCTCCCTGGTCACCGGCAGCGCCCCGCTCCCCGCGGGACGGCGGCTGGCCACCCGCGTCCCGGCCGGCGGCGGCCCGCCCGCGCCGGTGGGCGAGCCGGGCGGCGACGGGCCGGCCCTCATCGCCTTCACGTCCGGCTCCACGGGACGGCCCAAGGGCGCGGAGTACCGCCACACCACCCTGGCCGGCCAGCTCGACGCGCTCACCACGCTGATCGGCCCCCGGGACGACGACGTGCTCCTCGCCGGTTTCCTCCCGGTCGCCCTGCTCGGCCCGCTCCTCGGGCCGGCCACCGTCGCCCCGGCCGTGCACCACCTGGCCCCGGCCCGCACCGCGCCGGAGGAGCTCGTCGGGCCGATCCTGCGGCACCGGGTCACCGTCGTCCTGGCCTCGCCCGCCGTGCTCACCCTCATCGCCCGGCACTGCGCCCGCCACGCCCTCACCCTGCCCTCGGTCCGGCAGGTCCTCTCCTTCGGCGCCCCGCTGCGCCTGGGCCTCGTCGACGCCCTGCGCGGCGCCCTGCCGGAGGACGCCGAGATCCTCAGCGTCTACGGCGCCACGGAGTGCCTGCCGGTCTCCGCGATCGGCGACCACGACCTGCGGGCCGCGCGCGTCCGGCCGCCCGCCGGTCACTCCGGCACCTGCCTCGGCCGGCCGCTGCCCGGCATCCGCGCCCGCATCCTGGACGCCGACGCCACCGGAGCCGGCGAGATCGCCGTCACCGGCCCCACCGTCAGCCCCGCCTACCACGCCCGCCCGGACGCCGACGCCGTCACCAAGAGCCACACGGCCGACGGCGTGCTGCACCGCACCGGTGACCTCGGCCGGCTCGACGACGAGGGCCGGCTGTGGTTCCTCGGCCGCCGGGCCCACCTGGTGACCGGGACCGGCTTCACCCTGGCCACCGAGGACATCGAGGCCGCCGCGGACACCGCGCCCGGAGTCCGCCGCACCGCCCTCGTCGGGGTCGGCACGGCGGTGTGCCAACTGCCCGTGCTGTGCGTGGAACCCCTCCCCTCCACGCCCCGCGCCGCCGCGCTGGCGGCGGTGCGGGCGGTCCTGAGGGACCACCCGGACGGGCACCGCGTCGGTGCCGTGCTGATCCGCGGCGGCTTCCCCACCGACCCCCGGCACAACTCGAAGATCGACCGCATGCGGCTGGCCGGCTGGGCGGCGAAACGCCTGCGCGGGCGGACCCGGTGACGGCACCGGTCACCGGTCACCGCTCACCGGTCGGAGCGGCGGCCCGCACCGGGGCGTCCGTCACCCGCCCCCCGCGCCCCCGGCACCGGGCGCACCCGCCCCCGACCACAGCCGCCCCCGGCGACCGCACCCGGTCCGCCGCACCCCGCACGAAACGCCCCCAGAACGCCCCGAGAACGCCCCAAGAGCACACGCAGCGCACCCGCAGGAAAGGCCGGCTCCGATGAACGTACTGGTCACGGGAGGGAGCGGCTTCCTCGGTCTGGAGATCTGCCGGCAGCTGAGCGCGCGCGGCCACGTCGTCTGCTCCCTGGGCCGCCGTCCCAGCACCGCGCTGGCCGCGCTGGGCGTCCGCCAGCACCTGGGGGACCTCGCCGACCCCGCCGCGGTCTCCCGTGCCGTGGCCGGGTGCGATGCGGTGGTGCACAACGCCGCCCTGGCCGGGGTCAGCGGCCCGCCGCGGCCCTACTGGGTCACCAACGTCGTCGGCACCCGCCATGTGATCGAGCAGTGCCGTGCGCACGCCGTCCGCACGCTCGTGTACACCTCGACCGCCAGCGTCGTCTTCCGGCCCGGCGGCCTGGAGGGGGTCGACGAGGGCCTGCCCCCCGCACCCTGCCATCTGGCCGCCTACCCCGCCACGAAGGCCCGCGCCGAGGCCCTGGTGCTGGCCGCCCACGGTCCGGAGCTGGCCACGGTCGCACTGCGCCCGCACATCATCTGGGGGCCCGGGGACCCGCACTTCGCCCCCGCCCTCGCGCGCACCGTGCGGGCGGGCCTGCTGCCGATGCCCGGGGACGGCGGCAACCTCGTCGACACCACCCACGTGCGTACCGCCGCCCACGCCCACCTGCTGGCCCTGGACCGGCTGCGGCAGTCACCTCGGACCGCGGGCGGCCGCGCCTACTTCATCGCCCAGGGCGACCCCCGCCCGCTGCGCGAGATCACCCGCCACTTCCTGCGGGCCGCCGGTATCGACGCCCGCTGGTGCCCGGTACCGCCCCGGCCGGCCATCGCCGGAGCCGCGGTCGTCGAGACCCTGCTGCGCGCGGTCCGCAGTGCCCGCACCCATGCCCTGAGCCGCTTCCTGGTCGCGGAGCTGCTGCACCCGCACCACTTCGACCTCACCGCGGCCCGCCGCGACCTGGGCTTCGAACCACCGGTCGGGTTCGACGCCGGGATCGCGGAGCTCGCCCGTCCCGCCGCGGCCGCCCCGAACGACCCGAACGACCCGAACGACCCGAACGACTGCGAGGAGAAGCCGTGCCCGACACCTACGACACCCTCCGTTCCGTCCTGACCGGCGCGTTCCGCGTCCCGGAGGAGGAGATCCGGCCCGAACTCACCCTGGCCCAGCTGGACCTGGACTCGCTGGCCCTGACGGAGCTGGTGCTCGTCCTCCACGAACGCCTCGGAGTGCGGATCGACGGCGAGCACGCCTCCCGCGAGACGACCCTCGCGCGGATCGTCGAGCACCTCGACGCCCTGCGGGCGAACGCCGCGGACGGGGCACCGGGCGCCACGGGCGGCCCGGTGACGGCGGCACACTCGTGACCGCACCCGTCGCCGTGACCGGCCTCGGTCTGCTCACCCCCGCCGGGGAGGACGCCGCCACCACCTGGGACACCGTCTGCCGCGGCACGGGCACCGCGACCCGCGATCCGGCACTGGCCGGGCTGCCGGTGGACTTCTCCTGCCGGGTCCCGCTGTCCCCCGACGCCCTCGGCCGGCGCGTGGGACGCGCCGCCTGGCGCATGGCGCGCAATGCCGCGCTGGCGGTGCTCGCCGCCCGGGAGGCGGTGCGCGACGCCGGCCTCGATCCGCACACGTGGGACGGCGACCGGGTCGCGGTCGTCATCGGCTGCGGGCTCGGCGCGGACGCGATGCGTGAGGAACAGGCCGGACGGCTGGCGGAACGGGGTGCCGACACGGTCTCGGCGCTCACCATCCCCCAGCTCATCCCGAACATGGCGGCGGGTGAGGTGTCCATCGACCTCGGGGCGCGCGGGCCCGGCCTCGCCCCGGCCACCGCCTGCGCCTCCGGTGCCACCGCCGTCGCCGTGGCCCGCGACCTCCTCGCCTCCGGGCAGTGCGACATCGCCGTGGCGGGGGCCACCGAAGCCGCCGTCACCCCGCTGACGACGACCGGCTTCTGGCGCGCGGGCGCCCTGTCCCGGCGCGCCGACGCGCCCGCCGAGGCGTCCCGGCCGTTCGCCGCCGACCGTGACGGCTTCGTCATGGCGGAGGGTGCGGGCGTCCTCGTGCTGGAACGCACCGGGGACGCGGCGGCCCGGGGTGCGCGGGTACGGGCCCGGCTGGTGGGCTGCGGCAGCACCTCCGACGCCCACCACCCGACCGCGCCCGCCCCGGACGGCCGGGGCGCGGAGGCCGCCCTGCGCACCGCCCTGGCGGACGCGGGCCTGGCCCCGTCGGACGTCGACCACGTCGACGCCCACGGCACCTCGACAGCGCTGGGCGACGCGGGCGAGGCGGCCCTGATCGCCCGGGTGCTGCCGCACCGGCCCAGTGTGACCGCGCCCAAGGGCGTGCTCGGCCACAGCCTCGGTGCGGCGGGCGCCGTGGAGGCGGCGCTGACCGTGCTCACCCTTCAGCACGGCACGGTGCCGCCGGTCGCGAACCTGGACGCACCGGCGCCCGGTCTCGACATCGACTGCGTCACCAAGAGCCCCCGGCGACAGGACGTGCGGGTCGCCGTCAGCCACTCCTTCGGCTTCGGCGGGCACAACGTCGTCCTCGCCCTGACCCGGGCGGGCTGACGGCTCGCCGGGCCACGCGACGGGCCCCCTGCCGGCAGCCGGGGCTGCTCGCAGGGGGCCCGTGAGGGAGCGGGCCGGCACCCGCCGGGAGACCGGCCCCCGGGTCGCCCCCGGCCGCGGCCCCGGTGCGGGCCGCACCCGGGCGGACGGACCCGGCCGGTTCAGCCGGAACCCGTGCCGCCGGACCGTCCGAGGGGCGCCCCGGGCTCCCTTCCGCCCTCCTGTGCCAGCCGGCTGTTCCTGCGGCTGTAGAGGAAGTAGACGGCGATGCCGGCCGCCATCCAGATGCCGAAGCGGATCCAGGTCTCGGCGGGCAGGTTGAGCATGAGCCACAGGGACGCGGCGACCGACACGATCGGCAGGACGGGCACCCAGGGGGTGCGGAAGGCCCGGGGCAGGTCGGGCCGGGTCCGGCGCAGGATGAGGACGCTGATCGCGACGACGACGAAGGCGAACAGGGTGCCGATGTTCACCAGCGCCGCGAGCTCGTTCAGCGGGGTGAAGCCCGCGAGGACCGCGATGACGACGCCGAGCAGGATCGTCGGCCGGTGCGGGGTCCTGAACCGGGGGTGGACCTGGGAGAAGAACCGCGGCAGCAGTCCGTCGCGGCTCATCGCGAAGAAGACGCGGGTCTGGCCGAGCAGCAGGATCATGCACACGGTCGTCAGGCCGACGGCGGCCCCGAAGCTGATGAAGCCCGCGAACCACGGGTGTCCGGTGGCCTTGAAGGCGTCGGCCAGCGGGGCGTCCACGGAGAGTTCGCTGTAGTGCTGCATTCCGGTGACGACGATGGAGACGCCGACGTACAGCACGGTGCAGATGAACAGCGAGCCGAGGATGCCGCGCGGCATGTCCCGCTGCGGGTTGCGGGTCTCCTCGGCGGCGGTGGCGACGATGTCGAAGCCGATGAAGGCGAAGAACACCACCGAGGCCGCCGTGAAGATGCCCATCACGCCGAAGTTGGCCGGGGCCCAGCCGAACATCAGCTGGATGAGCGGGGAGTCGAGGCTGTCCCCCGCCGGTACGGGCTGGGACTCGGGGATGAACGGGTCGTAGTTGTCGGCCGTGATGAAGAAGGCCCCCGCGATGATGACGACGAGGACCACGGTCACCTTGATGGCGACGACGACCGAGGTGACGCGGGCGGACAGCTTCATGCCGAGGACGAGGATGCCGGTGAGCACCAGCACCAGGACGGCGGCGAGGATGTCGAACCCGAGGACGTCGGAGCCCTCACGGCTGCCCAGGGCCGCGGGCAGCTGCCAGCCCGCGTTGTCCATGAGCGACTGGATGTAGCCCGACCAGCCGACGGCCACCACCGCCGTGCCGAGCGCGAACTCCAGGACCAGGTCCCAGCCGATGATCCAGGCCGGCAGCTCGCCCAGGGAGGCGTAGGAGAAGGTGTAGGCGGAGCCCGCCACCGGCACGGTGGAGGCGAACTCGGCGTAACAGAGCGCGGCGAGCGCGCAGACCACACCGGCCACCACGAACGCCAGGGCCGTGGCCGGTCCGGCGTTGTCCTTGGCGACCGTACCGGTGAGGACGAAGATGCCGGTACCGATGATGACACCGACACCGAAGACGGTGAGGTCCAGCGCGGAGAGGGACTTCTTGAGCGAGTGCTCGGGTTCCTCGGTGTCGCGGATGGACTGCTCCACGTTCTTCGTCCGGAAGAGAGAGCTGCTCACGGGTACCTCCCACGCATGGTGTCCTCGACCTGCTCGAGAGGGGGCGTAGGTCGTATGCCCCGGCGTGGGCATCTTCACGCGGACGGGCCGCCCCCGCCACTCGTCGCGGTGGCGGGGGCGGCCCGTGTCCGGTACCCGGACCGGTCAGTCGCGTGCCGCCTCGACCGGGCCGACGGCGGAGCGCTCGTACCGGCCGTCCAGCCGGGCGACCAGGCCGGTCACCTGGCGGGCGATGTCGGGGGCGGTCAGCCCGATCTCGGCCAGCACCTCGGCGCGGGAGGCGTGGTCCAGGAAGCGGGGCGGGATGCCGAAGTCGCGCAGCGGCACGTCCACCCCGGCGTCGCGCAGGGCCTGGGCGATCGCGGAGCCGACCCCGCCGACGCGCGAGTTGTCCTCGACGGTGACGACCACCCGGTGCTTGTCGGCGAGCGGTGCCATCGCCTCGTCCACCGGCTTGACCCAGCGCGGGTCGACGACGGTGGTGGAGATGCCCTGCCGGTCGAGGAGCGAGGCGATCTCCAGGCACATGGGGGCCAGCGCGCCGACGGAGACCAGGAGCACGTCCGGGGTGTCGGTGCCGGGTTCACGCAGCACGTCCATGCCGCCCACCCGGCCCACGGCGGGCACGGCCGGGCCGACGGCGCCCTTGGAGAAGCGGACCACGGTCGGCGCGTCGTCGACGGCGACGGCCTCGCGCAGCTGGGCGCGGACCTGGTCGGCGTCGCGCGGGGCGGCGAGCCTCAGGCCGGGGACGACCTGGAGGATCGACATGTCCCACATGCCGTTGTGGGAGGCGCCGTCGGTGCCGGTGACCCCGGCCCGGTCCAGGACGAAGGTGACGCCGCACTTGTGCAGGGCCACGTCCATCAGGACCTGGTCGAAGGCGCGGTTGAGGAAGGTGGCGTACACCGCGAAGACCGGGTGCACCCCGGCGTGCGCGAGGCCGGCCGCGGAGACGGCGCCGTGCTGTTCGGCGATGCCGACGTCGTAGACCCGGTCGGGGAAGCGCTTGGCGAACTTGTCGAGGCCGACCGGCTGGAGCATGGCGGCGGTGATGGCGACGAGGTCCTCGCGCTCCTCGCCGAGCTTGACCATCTCCTCGCCGAAGACGCTGGTCCAGTCGGCGCCCGAGGACGCGATGGGCAGGCCGGTGTCGGGGTGGATCTTGCCGACGGCGTGGAAGCGGTCGGCCTCGTCGGCGAGGGCGGGCTGGTAGCCGCGGCCCTTCTCGGTGAGGCAGTGCACGATCACCGGGCCGCCGAAGCGCTTGGCGCGGGCCAGGGCCGACTCCAGGGCCTCGATGTCGTGGCCGTCGATGGGGCCGACGTACTTCAGGCCGAGGTCCTCGAACATGCCCTGCGGGGCGATGAAGTCCTTCAGGCCCTTCTTGGCGCCGTGCAGGGTGTCGTAGAGGGCCTGGCCGACGACCGGGGTGCGCTCCAGGACCTCCTTGGTGCGGGCCAGGAAGCGCTCGTAGCCGTCGGTGGTGCGCAGGGTCGCCAGGTGGTCGGCGAGGCCGCCGATGGTCGGCGCGTAGGAGCGCTCGTTGTCGTTGACGACGATGACCAGCGGGCGGTCCTTGGCGGCGGCGATGTTGTTCAGCGCCTCCCAGGCCATGCCGCCGGTCAGCGCGCCGTCGCCGATGACGGCGACGACGTGGCTGTCGTCCCGCTTCATGATCTGGTTGGCCTTGGCGATGCCGTCGGCCCAGCCGAGCACCGTGGAGGCGTGGCTGTTCTCGATGACGTCGTGCTCGGACTCGGCCTGCGAGGGGTAGCCGGACAGGCCGCCCTTCATCTTGAGCTTGGAGAAGTCCTGCCGGCCGGTCAGCAGTTTGTGCACGTACGACTGGTGTCCGGTGTCCCACAGGACTTTGTCCCGGGGCGATTCGAACACGCGGTGGAGGGCGATGGTGAGTTCCACGACGCCCAGGTTGGGGCCGAGGTGGCCGCCGGTCTTGGAGACCGCGTCGACCAGGAAGGTCCGGATCTCCTCGGCCAGCTGGTTCAGCTCCTCCAGGGTGAGCCGGTCCAGATCGCGCGGTCCCCCGATACGGGTCAGCAGCGGCACCCGTGCCTCCTTGCAGTAGAGCTGATCGAGCTGTTGCCGGGCTCGTCGAGTCTAATGTTCCGTTCGGGCCCGCGGACTCCGGGCGGTGCGTGATGGGTCACGCGATCGGCTGTACCCAGGATCGGGGGGTCCTACGACAGCCCGTCCGCACGACCGTTGCCCGGCACCGCCGAGCGGTACCGGGCAACGGCTGGGGACGGGGGCGGGGTGTCAGGCGCGCCCGGCCGTCTTCTGCGTCTTGCGGGTGACGGCGTCGATGACGACGGTCGCCAGCAGCACGCCACCGGTGATCATGTACTGCACCGGGGAGGCGATGCCCTCCAGCGCGAGGCCGTACTGGATGGACACGATGACCATCACACCGAGCAGGGCGTCCCACGTGCGGCCGCGGCCACCGAAGAGGGACGTACCACCGATGACGGCGGCGGCGATGACGTTCATCAGGAACTCACCGGTGCCCGCGCCCTGGTTGGCGGAGGCGATCTTCGAGGCGACGAAGAGGCCGCCGATCGCGGCGAAGGTGCCGGCGATCGCGAAGACCGAGATCCGGACCAGCTCGACGTTGATGCCGGCGCGCCGGGAGGCCTCGACGCTGCCGCCGAGCGCGAAGACCTTGCGGCCGTACGCGGTGCGGCGCAGGACGAAGTCCGTGAGCACCAGGAAGGCCAGGAAGATCACGACGGCCAGCGGGAGGCCCTTGTACTGGTTGAACACGATCGCGACGGCGAACGCCAGGATCGCGAGCAGCACGGTCCGCACGATGATCTCGTTCAGCGGCCGGGAGGGGACCCCGGCGGCCTCGCGGCGGCGGTTGTCGAAGAACGCCGTGAGGAAGTACACGGCGGTCACCACGACGGCCAGGCCGTAGGCGGCGGCCACGTCCGTGAAGTAGTGGCTGGTCAGCTTGACGACCAGGCCGTCGGAGTCGAGGTTGATCGTGCCGTTGCTGCCGAGGATCTGCAGCATGAAGCCCTGCCAGAACAGCAGTCCGGCGAGGGTCACGGCGAAGGCCGGGACGCCGATGCGGGCGAAGAAGAAGCCGTGGATGGCACCGGCCGCGGTGCCGGTGAGGATCGCCAGCACCAGGGCCAGGATCTCGTTCATGCCGTGGGTGACGCTGAGCACCGCGAAGGTGGCGCCCGCGACACCGCTGACCGAGCCGACCGACAGGTCGATCTCGCCGAGCAGCAGGACGAACACGATGCCGACGGCGATCATGCCGGTGCCGACCATGGCGACGGACATGTCGGAGAAGTTGCCGGCGGTCAGGAAGTTGGAGTTCAGGCCGGTGAAGATGGCCCAGATGACCAGCAGGCCGACGACCACGGGGATGGAGCCGAGGTCACCGGCCTTCATCTTCCGCTTGAACTCGCCGACGTAGCCGGCCAGGCCCTGCTCGCGCACCAGCAGCCGCGGGTCGACCACGGTCACCGCGGCGGCGGCCGCCTCGGTGTTGTCGACGGCGTCGGTCTTGGTGGTGGAGGTCTTGTCGGTGCTCACTTGTTGATCTCCCCATTGGTGCGCGCCGCACGACGGGTCACGGCGTTGTCCGTGGCGCCCGTGATCGCGGAGATGATCTCTTCCTGGGAGGTCGACTTGACCTCGAAGACGCCGTTGTTGCGTCCCAGGCGCAGGACGGCCACCTTGTCCGCCACGGCCTTGACGTCGGCCATGTTGTGGCTGATGAGGATGACCGCGTGGCCGCGCTCGCGCAGCCGCTCGACCAGGTCGAGGACCTGGGCGGTCTGCTCGACGCCGAGGGCGGCGGTCGGCTCGTCGAGGATGACCAGCTTGGGCTCGCCGAGCATGGAACGGGCGATCGCCACGACCTGGCGCTGACCGCCGGAGAGCGAGGCGATCGGGATGCGGACGCTGGGGATGCGGATCGACAGGGTGTCGAGGAGCTCGCGGGAGCGGCGCTCCATCTCCACCTCGTCCAGGACGCCGCGCTTGCGCAGTTCCCGTCCCAGGTAGAGGTTGCCGACGACGTCGATGTTGTCGCACAGCGCGAGGTCCTGGTAGACCGTCGCGATGCCCAGGCTCTGGGCGTCGTGGGGGCGGCTGATCGTCACGCGACGGCCTTCCCACTCGATGGCGCCTTCATCGATGGGGTGCACGCCGGCGATCGTCTTGACCAGCGTGGACTTTCCGGCACCGTTGTCGCCGACCAGGGCGACCACCTCACCGGCGTGGACCTCAAGCTCTACGTCGGTGAGCGCCTGGACGGCACCGAACCGCTTGGAGACCCCGCGCAACGCCAGCACGGGCGTAGCGGACACAAGAACCATCTCCTTCGCCGCCTGACCCGGCGGGAGGTTGTGCAGCAGATTGGGGGGTGTTCCGCCGGCGCCCCGCGTAGCTTGCGGGGCTGTCGGTGTGCGGGGCGCCGGCGGAGCTCATGGCAGCCGGTCCGGTACGGGGGCCCGGTGCGGGCTCCCGTACCTCAGGACCTGGGTGCTGCTTACTTCAGACCGATCTTGTCGCAGGCGGCCTTGTACTTGCCGGCGCAGATCTCCTGGACGGTGTAGACGCCGTCCTTGACGACGGTGTCGGCGATGTTGTCCTGGGTCAGCGAGACGACCGGGACGAGCACGGCGGGAACACCCTTGGTGGTCGGGCTGTCGACCTTGTCCTTGGCGATGGAGTCGAGCGACTTGCCCTGGGCGAGCGCGACGGCCATCTCCGCGGCGGCGTCGGCCTCCGGGGCGTACGGCTTGTAGACGCTCATGTACTGCTCACCGGTGACGATGCGCTGCACACCCGCGAGCTCGGCGTCCTGGCCGGTGACCGGGATGTCGTCGATGCCGGCGGACTTCAGGGCGGTGATGATGCCGCCCGCCATGCCGTCGTTGGCGGAGTAGACGCCGACGATCTTGTCCTTGCCGAGGGCGGAGATGGCGCCCTCCATGTTGGCGTTGGCGTTCTCCGGCTTCCACTCCTTGGTGTCGTACTCGCGGCCGATCTTGACCTTGCCGTCGAGGACGGAGTGGGCGCCTTCCTTGAACTGGGCGGCGTTCGGGTCCGTGGAGGAACCGTTCATCATGACGATCTGGCCGTCCTTGGCCTTGTCGCCCAGCGCCTTCAGCAGGGCCTCGCCCTGCGTCTTGCCGACGGTCACGTTGTCGAACGAGGTGTAGGCGTCGATCGGGCCCTCGGCGAGGCGGTCGTAGGCGACGACGGGGATGTCGGCGTCCTTGGCCTTCTTGACCGAGCCGGCGATCGCCTTGGCGTCCACCGCGTCGACGATCAGGACGTCCACCTTGTTGGTGATCATCGTGTCGACCTGCTGGTTCTGCAGGCTGGCGTCCTGCTTGGCGTTGGCGTAGACGACCTCGGCCTTGTTGTTCGTCAGCTCCTTGATCTTCTTCTCGATCAGCGGCTTGTCGAACTTCTCGTAGCGCGCGGTCTGGTTCTCCGGCAGGAGCAGACCGACCTTGATGTCGTCACCCTTGGCGGCGGCCGAACCGCCGTCGTCCTTCTTGTCGCCCGACTCCGCGGCACTGCCGCAGGCGGCCAGCGAGACGGCCATCGCACCGGCGGCGATGGCAACAGCGGCTCGACGCATACGCGTGTTCACTTTCAGAAACCTCCCTGACGAGGCCGCGTCGCTGCGGCCGAGGTGGCTGGAAGTCAACTCGGCCACGCGTGCGACGTCAAGGAGTAAATCCTTAACGAGATGGCAACGGTGTCATCCGTTCTCTAAGTGAAGGCAGGGGTGGCCACGGCCGGACGGCGTGCGGCGGCACCGTCAAGCAGGGTCGAATCGCCCATTTCGCTCAGCGCGAGGGCGAGCGCCCCCAGCACCTCCGCGCGGCTCCCAAGGGCCCCTGGAAGCACGGAGAGTTGGCGGGCGGCGCTGGGGATCGCATAGCGCCCCACGGACTCCCTGATGGGCCCCAGGACCAGCTCTCCGGCCTCCGCCAGATCCCCGCCGAGGACCACCCGGCTGGGGTTCAGGAGGTTGCAGAGGTTGGCGACACCGCTGCCGATGTGGCGGCCGACGTCGGCGATGACCCGGCGGCAGCCCGGGTCGCCCTCCCGGGCGAGCCGCACCACGCCCTCCATGGTCAGATCGGTGCCGTGACTGGACTGCAGCAGCGGCAGCACGTAGCGGGCCGCCGTGAAGGTCTCCAGGCAGCCGCGGTTGCCGCAGCGGCAGACGGGCCCCGACTCGTCCAGCGTGATGTGCCCGATCTCCCCGGCGGTGCCGCCGGGGCCGCGGTAGATGTTCCCGCTGATCACCAGCCCCGCGCCGACACCGCTGGCGACCTTGATGTAGGCCAGGTCGCGCACGCCCCGGCCGCTGCCCCAGACCATCTCGCCGAGGGCGCCGAGGTTGGCGTCGTTGTCCACCTGCACCGGCACGCCGAGCCGCCCCCGCAGCTCCTCGGCGGGCTTGGTGCCCGTCCAGCCCGGCAGGATCGAGGTCGACCCGAGACTGCCCGACTCCACGTCGATCGGCCCGGGCACGCCGAGCCCGATCCCGGTGATCTTGGAGCGGTCCACGCCGGTCTCCTCGATCAGCCGGTTGACCAGCTGTTCCGCCCGGTCGAAGCCCTGGGTCGCGGAGGCGTCCACGTCCAGCGGCTCGGACTCCTCGGCCAGCACCTGGTGGGCGAGGTTGCCGACGGCCACGCGCAGGTGCGTATGCCCGAAGTCCACCCCTATGACGATGCCGGCGTCCTCGCTGAGCGAGACGCTGCGGGCCCGGCGTCCGCCCGCCGAGGTGGGGGTGACCTCGACGGTGCCGGCCTCCTTCAGTTCCCGGACGATGTTGGAGACCGTCGCCGCGGACAGACCCGTCGTCCTGGCGATCTCCGCCTGCGTGAGCGAACCCGCAAGACGTACTGCCCGGACGACCCGCTCCAGGTTGGCTCGGTGCAGCGACGACTGCGACCCCGGAGTCTCCACGACGACCTCCTGCGCGCGGGGCCGCTTCGGCGAGACCCCGTCCATCCAACTAGTGAACTCTAAGCTGAGCCGTTCGGGTCCGCTCCCGTCAAGAGGTTGAACGGTTTCCGGGGGCAGGAACACACGCACGTACGCCGCAGGGGTCCGGCCCCGGAGAGCTGTCCCTCCGGGGCCGGACCCCTGCGTACGACGGGTGGAGCGGCGGTCGGCGTCAGCGGAAGGTGCCCTGCGACACCGAACCGGCGATCCGCCGCTGGAAGACGCAGTACACGATCAGTACGGGCACCACCGTGATCACGATAGCCGCGAACAGCGCGCCGTAGTCGATGTCGTAGACCTGCGAGGACGCGTACGCGGCCATGCCCTGGGTGAGGACCCACATGTCCTGGTCGGTGTTGAGCGCCACCGGCAGCAGGAACTGGTTCCACAGGCCCAGGAAGTTGAAGATCGCCACCGCCGCCATGCCGGGACTGGCCATCGGCAGCATCACCTGGAAGAACGCCCGCCAGTCCCCGGCACCGTCGATCAGCGCCGCCTCGTACACGTCGTGCGGCAGCGACCGGAAGAACGAGTAGAGGAAGAACATCGTGAACGGCAGCGCGAACGCGACATAGGTGAGGATCAGCCCGGGACGCGTGTTCAGGAGCCCGAAGTTCTGCAACTGGAAGAAAAGCGGAACGATCGCCAGGAAGACCGGGAACGTCAGCCCGGCGAGCATGACGTAGTAGATCAGCCGACGGCCGGGGAATTCGAACCGGGCGAGAATGTAGGCGCACATCGAGCCGAGCAGCATCACCAGGATCAGTGCCGAGACCACGACGATCACGGAATTCAGGAAATATCTTCCGATGTTCGCGTCGGTCCACGCGTTCGCGTAGTTCTCGAACCGCCAGTGCTCCGGCAGCGAGAACGGCGACGAAAGGATCTCGCCGGTCGATTTGAACGACGACATCAGCACCCACAGCATGGGCACGATCACGATCACGGACCACAGGATCAGCAGGAAGTGCGAGATCGTCGCGAATCTGCGGTCGCTGCTCACGGCGACGCGCGTCAGCTTCCGGTCTCTCGCCGGTTCACGGTCACTGGCCGTCTTCCGGTCGGCGGTGATGACGCTCACCCGGCACCTCCTTCGGCTGCGGCACGCCGAGCTCTGGACCCAGGTGCTTTCCTCCTGCCCTCGCCCTCGCCGCCGCCCGTGAGGCGGTTGACGAGGAACACCAGCGCCGCGAACACCAGGGTGACGACGGCGAGGACGACGCCCATCGCGGTGGCGTAGCCGAACTGCTGCTTGGCGAAGGCGACGTTGAACAGACGCTGGCTGATCGTCAGGGTCGAGTTGTCGGGGCCGCCGTTCGGCACCATCGCCTGGACGTAGACGAACGCGTCGAGGGCGGCGATGCCCAGGTAGATGTACGCCGTCTGCACGCTGTCCCGGATCGCCGGCAGGGTGATCGAGACCGTGGTGCGCAGCCGGCCGGCTCCGTCGATCCTCGCCGCCTCGTACAGCTCGGCGGGGACGCCCTTGATCGCGGCGATGAAGAGCACCGCGTAGAAGCCGACGAGCCCCCAGACGATGACGAACATCAGGGACGGCATCGCCGTCGTCTTCTCGCCCAGCCACGCGAACGTCTCGAACCGGTCGAGACCGAGACCCGTGAGGACGCCGTTGAGCAGCCCGGCGTTCGGGTCGTACATCTGGGCCCAGATCAGACCGACGATGATCGCCGGCACGACGTAGGGGAAGAACGAGATGATCCGGTAGAACGACGCTCCCCGGATCCCCCGGACGGGGCCCTTGCCGGGCCCGCCCAGGGTGATGGCCACGGCGACCCCGAGCGCGAGCGTCAGCGTCACCAGCGGCACGAAGAGCGCGAGGAGTGCGACGTTGCGCAACGCCTTCAGGAAGATGTCGTCCTGGAACATCTTCGTGAAGTTGTCGAAGCCGACGAAGTTGTAGTCCGGGCTGAAGCCGCGCCAGTCGGTCATCGCCCAGAAGATCGCCTGGCCGAACGGGATCAGGACGAAGATCACGAAGATGGCCAGCGGGACACCGAGGAACGCGAGGAAGAACGTCGCCCGGTCGAACGTGAGCTTGCGGCGCCGTGGCCGCCCGCCGCGAGCGGCCGGCTCGGGCCGGCGGCTCGCGGTTCCGGCAGTGGGGGTCGTGTCCTTCATCGCGTTGCTAGCTGACCTTGACCTTGTCGACGGAGTCGTCCTCGCGGACCTTGTCGGAGATCTTCTGCAGGGCCGAGGTCAGCCCCTTGCCGTCGAGGTCACCGGCGAGGAAGGAGTTCCACGGCACCAGCTGGTCGGTGTTCATCCCGTAGGTCTCGACGAACATGTAGTTGAAGATGTTGGTGCCCGCGGCCTCCAGCATCGTCGTCTGCGAGACGAGGGCCGTCGATCCGTAACCGTCGGCGGGCACGGTGCCCTTGACGATCGTCGGGGCCAGCTTCGACTTCGAGAAGTTGGCGGCCGCCTTCTCCGACAGCATCGCCCGCAGCACTTCCTTGCCGCCGGCCGGGTTCTTGCCCTGCTTGGGCACGATGAACGGCTCACCGGCTGCCGCGCGGAGCGACTCCCAGGGCAGCGCCGGCTTGTCGGTGAGCGTCATCGACGGGAATCCGGTCATCTGGAAGTCCGCCTTCGTGGCCTTCTTCATCTCGTTCTCGATCCAGCCACCGGACGGGTAGAGCAGCGCCTTCTGGTCGTTGCTCCAGATCGCCTGCGCCTTCTGGAACTGGGTGCCGGAGCCGCCGGGGACGAACATCTTCTGCCTGACCATGGTCTCCATGACCTTGATCACTCCCTGGATGGCCGGGTGCGACCAGCAGCCCTTCTCCAGGTTCTCCAGGGCGAGCCGGACCTCGTCGCCGCCCTCCTTGATCGCCGAGTCGATCAACAGCGTGCGGTAGTAGGTCGCCGCCTCCTTGCCGTGGACGAAGAGGTACTTGCCCTTCTTCTTCGCCTCCTGGCCGAGGTCGAGCGCCTCGTCCCAGGTCTTCGGCGGGGCCCAGCCGTTCTCCTCGAAGAGCGTCTTCGAGTACCAGACGCCGTACACGGTCATCACGTAGTTGAGCGCGACGAACTTGTCCCTGAACGTGCCGGGGGCCTTGACACCGGGGTAGACGATGTCGGCGATCTTCTTGCCTTCGTAGGTGTTGGCCTCGAAGAGGTCGTCGAGTTCCTCCAGCTGGTCGAGGATGCCCAGGAAGCCGATCTGGTCCTCACCGGAGTTGTCGATGAGGTCCGGCGGGTTGCCGCCCACGAAGCGGGGCTGGAGCTGGGGGGCGATGTCGACGACCGGGTCGACCTTGACCTTGAGGCCCTTGACCTGGCTGCCCAGCACCTGGTTGGTGTAGTCGACGTAGTCGGTGCCGTAGCCGCCGTCGAAGATGGCTGCTTCGACCGTGGAGTTCGCGGCGACGCCGAACGGGTTCGTGGCGCTCTTCTCGCCCTTCGGGCCGCTGCCGCCGCTGTCCTTGCCGGAGGGAGAGCTGCACGCTACCGCGAACGAGCCCACCGCCGCGGTGGCGATGGCCCCGCGCAGGAGCGTCCGCCTGTCAAGAGAACCGGCACGAATGGTCATCTCTGCATCCTCACTGATCGATGAGCTCTGTACGGGTGTGCTGCGTGGGCGCCCGCTGCGACCGGACCGGTCCTGCGCCGGCCGCGCATCGGGCGTTGTCGCCGTCGTCTCGGAGCCGCGGTGCGGCGCCGATGATCAGCTGAGCGATGCCGGCACAACAGTCGCCGGGGCCGGAGCGGCGGTCGCACTCCGCCAGAACAGATCGCGATGGCGTACGCCGGTGGTGGATCCCATGCTCAAGTCCTCGCCTTCTCCAGGACTCAGGCGGTGAACCGGATCCTTGCCGGCACCGCGTTCGGGTCAAGCTGGGTCGTGCAGGAAGTGCTGCCGATGCGGGTGCATCAGTGGTGTGCGGGACGTTCTCGGTACTGCGTCGGTGATGGTCGGGAGCGGTGAAGATGCCCCGGAGTGCCGACAGGTATAGTCCACTTCCCGCCGACGGAGCAAGATCGAATGCAAGGTTCCTCTTCGGTCTTTTCCATGTTGAGACCTCACGGAAATACATGCCCCCGACACGTTGTCGGATGGTGGAAATCCGCTCCGTTGAACTCGAATGCCGCATTCAACACCCTTGACACCACAGGCCACTTGACCCACTACTGGTCCTTGCGCCACGCAATTGACAACGTTGTCCAAGCGCAGGAGGGTGCTCGCGCATGCAGCACGGAGTTCGGCACGGATGGGGAAGGGCGGTCGTCACGGCGACCGCCCTCGCCTTGGCAGCGGGCTCGCCGGGTGTCGCGGTCGCCCTGCCGGGCGCGCCGTCGAAGGCGGACCGGGAGTTCACCTCGTCGTTCGAGTCCGGGGAGCCCGCCCCGGACTGGGTCAGCACCGTCGACACCGCCCCGGGCGGCGGCAAGCGCGCCCAGGGCGTCGACGGCGGGTACAGCAACGGCATACCGGGCAACGTCACCCACCGGATCACCGACGTCCGCGTCAGCGCGGAGAACACCGCGGGCGGGGAGGTGAAGGAGAACCTCGTCGACGTCGAACCGACCACCAAGTGGCTGGCCTTCCAACCCACCGGCTGGGCCGAGTTCGACCTGGACGAGCCGGTGAAGGCGGTGCGCTACGCCCTCACCTCGGCCAACGACCACGCCGAACGGGACCCGCGGGACTGGACCCTGAAGGGCTCCGCCGACGGCGAGGAGTGGACCACCCTCGACACCCGTTCGGGCGAGTCGTTCACCGAACGCTTCCAGACGAAGACCTACGACCTCGACGCGTCCGTGGTCGCCGGGTACCGGCACTTCCGCATCGAGTTCACCAGGAACGGCAGCGGCAGCATCCTCCAGCTGGCCGACGTCCAGTTCTCCACCGGGGACACCGAGACGCCCGTCCCCGAGGACATGCTCTCCCTGGTCGACCGCGGTCCCAGCGGCTCGCCCACGGCGAAGGCGGGCGCCGGGTTCACCGGGAAGCGCGCCCTGCGGTACGCCGGACGCCACACCGCCGACGGGCGCGCCTACTCGTACAACAAGATCTTCGACGTCGACGTGGCCGTCGGCCGCGACACCCAGCTGTCGTACCGCGTCTTCCCCTCCATGGCCAACGACGACCTCGACTACGACGCCACCCACGTCTCGGTCGACCTGGCCTTCACCGACGGCACCTACCTGAGCGACCTCCACGCCACCGACCAGCACGGCTTCCCGCTCACCCCGCGCGGGCAGGGCGACTCCAAGGTCCTCTACGTCAACCAGTGGAACAACGTGGTCTCCCGGATCGGCTCGGTGGCCCGCGGCAAGACCGTCGACCGCATCCTGGTGGCGTACGACTCCCCCAAGGGCCCGGCGAAGTTCCGGGGCTGGCTGGACGACGTCGCCCTGAAGCAGGTCGCGCCCGAGCGGCCCAAGGCGCACCTGTCGGACTACGCGGTGACCACCCGGGGCACCAACTCCAGCAGCGGCTTCTCGCGCGGCAACACCTTCCCCGCGACCGCCGTGCCGCACGGCTTCAACTTCTGGACCCCGGTGACCGACGCGGGCTCGCTGAGCTGGCTCTACGACTACGCGCGCGGCAACAACGCGGACAACCTGCCGACCCTCCAGGCGTTCAGCGCCAGCCACGAGCCGAGCCCGTGGATGGGTGACCGGCAGACCTTCCAGGTGATGCCGTCCGCCGCCTCCGGGGACCCGGACCTGGGCCGTGAGGCACGGGAACTCGCCTTCCGGCACGAGAACGAGACCGCGCGGCCGTACTACTACGGGGTGCGCTTCGAGAACGGCCTCAAGGCCGAGATGACGCCCACGGACCACGCGGCGGCGATGCGCTTCACCTTCCCCGGCGACGACGCGAGCGTGCTGTTCGACAACGTCACCGACCAGGCCGGGCTGACCCTCGACCAGGAGAACGGCACCTTCACCGGCTACTCCGACGTCAAGTCGGGTCTGTCCACGGGCGCCACCCGGCTGTTCGTGTACGGCGAGTTCGACAAGCCGGTGACCGGCGGCGGTGCCGAGGGCGTCCGGGGCCACCTGCGCTTCGACGCGGGCAAGGACCGGACCGTCACCCTCCGCCTGGCCACCTCCCTGATCGGCGTCGACCAGGCGAAGGACAACCTGCGCCAGGAGATCCCCGCCGGCCGCTCCTTCGACGCCGTGCGGAAGAGCGCGCAGCGCCAGTGGGACCGCATCCTCGGCAAGGTGAAGGTCGAGGGCGCCACTCCCGACCAGCTGACCACCCTCTACTCCAACCTGTACCGCCTGTACCTGTACCCCAACTCGGGCTTCGAGAAGGTCGACGGGACGTACAAGTACGCCTCCCCCTTCTCGAAGATGCCGAAGCCGGACACGCCGACGCACACGGGCGCGAAGATCGTCGACGGCAAGGTGTACGTCAACAACGGCTTCTGGGACACCTACCGGACCACCTGGCCCGCCTACTCCTTCCTGACCCCCTCCAAGGCCGGTGAGCTGGTCGACGGGTTCGTGCAGCACTACAAGGACGGCGGCTGGACCTCCCGCTGGTCCTCCCCCGGCTACGCCGACCTGATGACCGGCACCTCCTCGGACGTCGCCTTCGCGGACGCCTACGTCAAGGGCGTCGACGGCTTCGACGCGAAGGCCGCCTACGACGCCGCCGTGAAGAACGCCACCGTGGTGCCCCCGTCCTCCGGCGTCGGCCGCAAGGGCATGGCCACCTCCCCGTTCCTCGGCTACACCAGCACCGAGACCCACGAGGGCCTGTCCTGGGCCCTGGAGGGTTACCTCAACGACTACGGCATCGCGAAGATGGGCGAGGCCCTGTACAAGAAGACCGGCGAGAAGCGGTACCAGGAGGAGTCCGCCTACTTCCTGAACCGCGCCCGCGACTACGTCAACCTCTTCGACTCCGAGGCCGGCTTCTTCCAGGGACGGAACCTCGAGGGCGACTGGCGCGTCGAGTCCTCGACGTACGACCCGCGCGTGTGGGGCCACGACTACACCGAGACCAACGGCTGGGGCTACGCCTTCACCGCCCCCCAGGACAGCCGCGGCCTGGCCAACCTCTACGGCGGACGCAAGGGCCTCGCGGACAAGCTCGACGAGTACCTGGCCACCCCGGAGACCGCCTCCCCCGAGTTCAAGGGCTCCTACGGCGGCGTCATCCACGAGATGACCGAGGCACGGGACGTCCGGATGGGCATGTACGGCCACTCCAACCAGGTCGCCCACCACGCGCTGTACATGTACGACGCGGCCGGACAACCCTGGAAGACACAAGTGAACGTGCGCGAGGTCCTCTCCCGCCTCTACACCGGCAGCGAGATCGGGCAGGGCTACCACGGCGACGAGGACAACGGCGAGCAGTCGGCCTGGTACCTCTTCTCCGCGCTCGGCTTCTACCCGCTGGTGATGGGCAGCGGCGAGTACGCCATCGGCTCCCCGCTGTTCACCAAGGCGACCGTGGAGCTGGAGAACGGCCGCAAGCTGGTCGTCAAGGCGCCGAAGAACAGCGCGAAGAACGTCTACGTCCAGGGGCTGAAGGTGAACGGCAAGAAGTGGAACTCCACGGCGCTGCCGCACTCGGCGATCGCCCGGGGCGGGGTCCTGGAGTTCGACATGGGCCCGCGGCCCTCGACCTGGGGCACCGGGAAGAACGCCGCGCCGGTGTCGATCACCCAGGACGACAAGGTGCCCTCGCCGCGCAAGGACGTGTTGAAGGGCGACGGCGCCCTCTTCGACGACACGTCGGCGACCGGGGCCACGGTCACCGAGGTCGACCTGCCGGTCGACGGAAGGACCAGGGCGGTGCAGTACACGCTCACCTCGGGCGAGCACGCCGACGCGCCCACCGGCTGGGTGCTCCAGGGGTCGAGGGACGGCACCGAGTGGACCGACCTGGACCGGCGTTCGGGCGAGTCCTTCCGCTGGGACCGCCAGACCCGGGCCTTCACGGTGGCCGAGCCGGGCGGGTACGAACGCTACCGGCTGGTCCTCTCGGGTGAGGCAGCGCTGACGGAGGTGGAGCTGCTCGGCTGACGGCGCCGGCGCCGGTGACAGGCGCGGGGCACGTTCGGGGGCGGGTTCGGGCCTGGGGCCGGGGCCCGCCCTCTCGGTTGCTCGCGGTGGGGTCGGGGGGCGGGAGACCGGCGGGCCGGAGCGGGGGACCGCAGTGCGGCGACCGGTGGGCGGGAGCGCCCCCGTGGCGGGTTCCGGTCCGCCGTGCCGCGGGGCTGCGAGACACCGCGGACACTGGGAGCGCTCCCACACCCCGTGAGGCGACGATAGCGCCGGGCGGCCGGGTTGTACATCGGCGAGGCGTCGGGGATACCCGTCGCATGCCCGTGTCCGTCCGCCCGCCCGCCGCACGGCGAACGCACCGCACGCCGTCCATCCGTCGCATGGCGAACGCACCGCCCACGTCCGTCCGTCGCATGGCGAACGCACCGCCCGCGTCCGTCCGTTCGTCCGTCCGCCCGCGTCCATGCGTGCCGTCCGTCCTCCGTCCGCCGACGGCAAGGGCCGCATCCCCGGTGCGGGGATGCGGCCCTCGATCGGCCCGCCGTGCGCCGGCCCTCGCGGGCCGGGCGCCGGACTCGGCGGACTACCGCCGGGCTACCGCCGGAGCACTGCCTGACTACTTACGGATCAGGCCGCGCAGCACGTACTGCAGGATGCCGCCGTTGCGGTAGTAGTCGGCCTCACCCGGGGTGTCGATGCGGACGACCGCGTCGAACTCGACACCGGTGTCGGTGGTGACCTTCACCGTGCTGGGGGTGGTGCCGTCGTTCAGCTCGGTCACGCCGGTCACGGAGAAGGTCTCCTCGCCGGTCAGGCCGAGGGAGTCGGCGGTGTGGCCCTCCGGGAACTGCAGCGGCAGGACGCCCATGCCGATGAGGTTGGAGCGGTGGATGCGCTCGTAGGACTCGGCGATGACGGCCTTGACGCCGAGCAGCGCGGTGCCCTTGGCCGCCCAGTCGCGGGACGAGCCGGAACCGTACTCCTTGCCCGCCAGGACGACCAGCGGGATACCGGCGGCCTGGTAGTTCTGCGAGGCGTCGTAGATGAAGGAGACCGGGCCGCCGTCCTGCGTGAAGTCGCGGGTGTAGCCGCCCTCGGTGCCCGGCGCGATCTGGTTGCGCAGGCGGATGTTGGCGAACGTGCCGCGGATCATGACCTCGTGGTTGCCGCGGCGCGAGCCGTAGCTGTTGAAGTCGCGGCGCTCGATGCCGTGCTCCGTGAGGTACTTGCCGGCCGGGGTGTCGGCCTTGATGGCACCGGCCGGGGAGATGTGGTCCGTGGTGACCGAGTCGCCCAGCTTGGCCAGCACGCGGGCGCCGGAGATGTCCTCGACCGGGGTCGGCTCCATCTGCATGCCCTCGAAGTACGGGGGCTTGCGGACGTAGGTGGACTCGGCGTCCCACTCGAAGGTGTCGCCGGTCGGGATGGGCAGCGCCTGCCACTGGGCGTCACCGGCGAAGACGTCGGAGTAGGACTTGGAGAACATGTCCTCGCCGATGGCGTTCGCCACGACGTCGTTCACCTCGGCCTCGGAGGGCCAGATGTCCTTCAGGAAGACCGGGTTGTTGTCCTGGTCGTAGCCGAGGGCCTCGCGGGTGATGTCCACCTTCATGGAACCGGCGATCGCGTAGGCGACGACCAGCGGCGGGGACGCCAGGTAGTTCATCTTGACGTCGGGGTTGATCCGGCCCTCGAAGTTGCGGTTGCCGGAGAGGACCGAGGTGACCGCGAGGTCGTGCTCGTTGACCGCCTGGGAGACCTCCTCCGGCAGCGGGCCGGAGTTGCCGATGCAGGTGGTGCAGCCGTAACCGACCAGGTTGAAGCCGACCTTGTCGAGGTAGGGGGTCAGGCCCGCCTTCTCGAAGTAGTCGGTGACGACCTTGGAGCCCGGGGCGAGGGTGGTCTTGACCCACGGCTTGCGGGTCAGGCCCTTCTCCACCGCCTTCTTGGCCACCAGGGCGGCGGCGACCATGACGTACGGGTTGGAGGTGTTGGTGCAGGAGGTGATCGCGGCGACGGTGACGTGGCCGTGGTCGAGTTCGTACTCGGTGCCGTCGGCGGCGGTGACCTGCACCTTGTGGGACGGGGCGCCGTTGGAGATGGCCGGGGCGTCGGAGGCCGGGAAGGACTCCTTGCTGGCCTCGTCGACGTCACCGCCGTCCTTGACGTAGTTGCGCACGTCCTGGCCGAACTGCTGCTTGGCCTCGGCGAGGACGATGCGGTCCTGCGGACGCTTCGGGCCGGCGATGGACGGGACGACCGTGGAGAGGTCCAGCTCCAGCTTCTCGGAGAAGTCCGGCTCGGCCTTCGGGTCCAGCCAGAGGCCCTGCTCCTTGGCGTAGGCCTCGACCAGCGCGACCTGCTCGGCGGAACGGCCGGTCAGACGCATGTAGTTGAGCGTCTCGCCGTCGATCGGGAAGATCGCGGCGGTGGAGCCGAACTCCGGCGACATGTTGCCGATGGTGGCGCGGTTGGCGAGGCTCGTGGCGGCGACGCCCTCACCGTAGAACTCGACGAACTTGCCGACGACGCCGTGCTTGCGCAGCATCTCGGTGATGGTGAGCACCAGGTCGGTGGCGGTGGTGCCGGGGTTCAGCTCGCCGGTCAGCTTGAAGCCGACCACGCGCGGGATCAGCATGGAGACCGGCTGGCCGAGCATCGCGGCCTCGGCCTCGATGCCGCCGACGCCCCAGCCGAGGACGCCGAGGCCGTTCACCATGGTGGTGTGCGAGTCGGTGCCGACCAGGGTGTCGGGGTACGCCTTGCCCTCGCGGGTCATCACGACGCGGGCCAGGTGCTCGATGTTCACCTGGTGGACGATGCCGGTGCCCGGGGGGACGACCTTGAACTCGTCGAAGGCGGTCTGGCCCCAGCGCAGGAACTGGTAGCGCTCGCGGTTGCGGCCGTACTCCAGGTCGACGTTCTGCTTGAAGGCGTCGGGGGTGCCGAACTTGTCGGCGATCACGGAGTGGTCGATGACCAGCTCGGCCGGGGCCAGCGGGTTGATCTTGGCCGGGTCGCCGCCCAGCTCCTTGACGGCCTCACGCATGGTGGCGAGGTCGACCACGCAGGGCACGCCGGTGAAGTCCTGCATGATCACGCGGGCCGGCGTGAACTGGATCTCCTGCGACGGCTGCGCCTGGGAGTCCCAGGAGCCGAGCGCGCGGATGTGGTCGGCGGTGATGTTCGCGCCGTCCTCGGTACGGAGCAGGTTCTCCAGCAGGACCTTCAGGCTGTAGGGAAGGCGCGCGGAGCCCTCGACCTTGTCCAGCCGGAAGATCTCGTACGACTCGTCGCCCACCTGCAGCGTGCTGCGGGCGTCGAAGCTGTTCGCCGACACGACAGTCTCCTTCATTGATGTGCGTACCACCACACCGCGACTCCCCGCGGCTGCCGCCGCGTGGCGCCGCCACGACGTCTCGACCAATCCGCTAAGGTAAGGCTAAGTTAGGTACGCCTTACCGCCACGGCGGGTGCAGTGCTCCTCGGCAGATATCTCGATGTCGAGATAACTCTAGTACACCGGGGCCGAATGGTCATGCGCGGGCCCCGGCGCGCCCTCTCATACGCTCCGATCCGAGTGCCCCCATCGGGCGGCCCCCACCGCACTGCGGGGCCGACATTCGGACAGCCGCCGCACAGCGGAGGCATCCCACCCTCCCTGGCGGCAGCTTCCGCGTCGCCGGGCGCCGGGCGCCGGGCACCGGGGGCTCCGGAGGCATTTCCCGGCCATCGCCCGGGCCTGAGCCTGGCCCAGGCACCGACCGGGCCGCCGACCCTCGCCGGCCTCCGTCCGGCGACCGGCCGGACGCCGCCCGAGCGAAGCCCGGCCGGGGTCGGCAGGGCCGGGCCCACGGCCACCGCAGGCGCCACCTCCACAGGAGAGACACCGAGCCGTCGGACGCTGCGGCAGTGCGTGGCCCGGTGGCGGCAGCGCGCCTGCGGTGACGCCGAGCGATACCGACCACGCCAACCAAGACGAACAGGCGAACAGGCCAAGCAGCGACGAACGGGACGGAGAGCGGGACGGAGACGGAGACGGGACGGAATGAATGGGATGAACCGAGCGGAACGGGCGAAACGACCTCCCGGAGCCCAACGAAAGCCATCAGGAAGCCTCCTCGGGGTATCCGAGCCGGGAAGGCGCTCAACTCCCCCGACTTGAACGGAGGCAGGCATGCCGCTTACCTTTCGCAAGAGCTTTCGGATCCTTCCGGGGGTGCGGCTGAACATCAACAAGAAGTCCTGGTCCATCACCACGGGCAGCTCGAAGGGCCCGCGGTACACGCGGAGCAGCACCGGACGCCGTACGACATCGATGGATTTGCCCGGACCCTTCGGGTGGCGTCGCACCAGCCGGAGCAGGCGACACTGACGCCACATCACCCGGATGGACCCCCCCAGGAGGTGCCATCTCATATCTGAGATAGCCTCAACCTCATGGCAGACGACTACCTCGTACGCATCGGCAAGCTCATCCGCGACGCACGGCAACACCGTGGCTGGACGCAGGCGCAGCTGGCCGAGGCGCTCGGCACCAGCCAGAGCGCCGTCAACCGCATCGAGCGCGGCAACCAGAACATCAGCCTTGAGATGATCGCCCGGATCGGCGAAGCCCTCGACAGCGAGATCGTCTCTCTGGGCTACGCCGGTCCGATGCATCTGCGCGTGGTGGGCGGGCGGCGCCTGTCGGGCGCCATCGACGTGAAGACGAGCAAGAACGCGTGCGTGGCCCTGCTGTGCGCCTCGCTGCTGAACAAGGGGCGCACGGTGCTGCGTCGCGTCGCCCGCATCGAGGAGGTCTACCGCCTGCTGGAGGTCCTGAACTCCATCGGCGTGCGCACCCGTTGGATCAACGACGGCGTCGACCTGGAGATCGTGCCACCGGCCGCGCTGGACCTGGACGCCATCGACGCGGACGCCGCCCGCCGCACCCGCTCCATCATCATGTTCCTCGGCCCGCTGCTGCACCGCATGGACCGCTTCAAGCTGCCCTACGCGGGCGGCTGCGACCTCGGCACGCGCACCATCGAGCCGCACATGATCGCCCTGCGCCGCTTCGGCCTGGACGTCGCGGCCACCGAGGGCCAGTACCACGCGGTGGTGGACCGGTCCGTCCGCCCCGGCCGCCCGATCGTGCTGACCGAGCGCGGGGACACGGTCACCGAGAACGCGCTGCTCGCCGCTGCTCGGCACGACGGCGTCACCGTCATCCGCAACGCCTCCTCCAACTACATGGTCCAGGACCTGTGCTTCTTCCTGGAAGCCCTGGGCGTCAAGGTCGAGGGCATCGGCACCACCACCCTCACCGTCCACGGCATGCCCACCATCGACGTCGACGTGGACTACTCCCCCTCCGAGGACCCGGTCGAGGCCATGAGCCTGGTGGCCGCCGCCGTCGTGACGGAGTCGGAACTCACCGTCCGCCGCGTCCCCATCGAGTTCCTGGAGATCGAACTCGCGGTCCTGGAGGAGATGGGCCTCGACCACGACCGCACCCCGGAGTACTTCGCCGACAACGGCCGTACCCGCCTGGTGGACCTGACCGTGCGCCCCTCCAAGCTGGAGGCGCCGATCGACAAGATCCACCCGATGCCGTTCCCCGGCCTGAACATCGACAACGTCCCGTTCTTCGCGGCCATCGCGGCGTCCGCCCAGGGCCAGACCCTCATCCACGACTGGGTCTACGACAACCGGGCCATCTACCTGACCGACCTCAACCGCCTCGGTGGACGGCTCCAGTTGCTCGACCCGCACCGCGTCCTGGTCGAGGGCCCCACCCGCTGGCGCGCCGCCGAAATGATGTGCCCGCCGGCCCTGCGCCCCGCCGTGGTCGTCCTGCTGGCGATGATGGCGGCGGACGGCACGTCGGTCCTGCGCAACGTCTACGTCATCAACCGGGGTTACGAGGACCTGGCGGAACGGCTGAACTCGATCGGGGCGCAGATCGAGATCTTCCGGGACATCTGAGCGCCTTCAGAAAAACTGCCGTCGCACCCCTCCTGACCTGTATGAATGCAAGGCGAGAGGGGGCGTGGCGGCGCCTGTGGGACTTTTCTGGGACTTTCGGCTGGGACCGAAGACTTCCGGTCGCCACGCACTCCATACTTGGGACTCCGCCGAGGGGCCCCTTCGGGCGCTCGGAGCGTCACGACCCGTCAGAACAGCGTCCCTACCGAGTCACTTCATCTGATCTGCCAACAGGGCGTCGGCCATCAGTTCCTCGACCACTGCGGTGCCATCTCGGTCATCGCGCACATCGGCTGCAACTTGAGCCGGCGGCGTCCGTATGTTCCTGATGGTCCGACGACTCGTACCCGCGCGGCTACGCGGGCCACGGTCCGCGACCGCGCGTCTCGATGTCATCCCCGGTCAGCTCCACCAACTGCTTCAGCCGCTCCCGGGCCCCACGCGCGACGCTCCTGTCCAGCACGAGTCCGTGCTCGGTGCGGGCGGTTACCACGGTCCCCCAGATACGGCGGTCGATGGTCGACGGGGCCGCCCGGGTGCCCTTCTTCCAGCCCGGCTGCACCCACAGCCACTCCACGAACCGGACCAGGGCACCCGACGTCACGGACAGCTGAGGCAGGTCGGTCTCGGCGCAGAATCTCGACCAGACGATCCAGTCCTGCGCATATCCACTTCGGGTCCGCTTCGACCGTTCGGGGGCCCGGGACATCGACTCCTCTTTTCCTTACGGGCTACGCCCAGTTGGACCACTGGACGTAGCCCGGACAGCTGCCTACTGCACCGGCTCCGACTCGGGGGTGCTCTCCTGCTCCGCCTCGCCCGCCGGGTCGACCGTGGTCTTGACGGACTCCAGCAGGAGCTGGGAGACGTCGACGACCTGGATGGACTCCTTGGCCTTGCCGTCGTTCTTCTTGCCGTTCACCGAGTCGGTGAGCATGACGAGGCAGAACGGGCAGGCGGTGGAGACGATGTCCGGGTTGAGGGCGAGGGCCTCGTCGACGCGCTCGTTGTTGATGCGCTTGCCGATCCGCTCCTCCATCCACATCCGGGCGCCGCCGGCGCCGCAGCAGAAGCCGCGTTCCTTGTGGCGGTGCATCTCCTCGTTGCGCAGGCCCGGGACCTTGCCGATGATCTCGCGCGGGGGCGTGTAGATCTTGTTGTGGCGGCCCAGGTAGCACGGGTCGTGGTAGGTGATGAGGCCCTCGACCGGGGTGACCGGGATGAGCTTGCCCTCGTCCACCAGGTGCTGGAGCAGCTGGGTGTGGTGGATGACCTCGTAGTCGCCGCCGAGCTGCGGGTACTCGTTGGCGAGGGTGTTGAGGCAGTGCGGGCAGGTGGCGACGATCTTCTTCGCCGACTTGGGCTTCTTCGACTCGGGCGTGACGTTGCCCTCGTCGTCGATCTCCTCGCCGAAGGCATGTTCAGCGCGGTGACGTTCTCCATGCCGAGCTCCTGGAAGAGGGGCTCGTTGCCGAGGCGGCGGGCGGAGTCACCGGTGCACTTCTCGTCGCCGCCCATGATCGCGAACTTGACGCCCGCGATGTGCAGCAGCTCGGCGAAGGCCTTGGGGGCCTTGACCCGGAATGTTGGACACGGGCTATGCGGCTTGGGCCAGGGTAGTTGAAGTTGTGTCGAGTGCTGCCTCGTAGGCGATGGGACTCCGTTGCCCGAGGTGGGAATGACGGCGTCGGGTGTTGTAGCGGTGCAGCCAGCGGAACGTGTCGAGACGGGCCTCGTGTTCGCTGGACCAGTGCTTTCGGCCCTGAAGAGTCTCGCGTTTGAACGTCGCGTTGAAGGACTCGGCGAGCGCGTTGTCCGCCGAGCTGCCGATCGCGCTCATGGACTGGCGGACGCCGGCCTTGCGGCAGGCGTCGGCGAAGGCCCGGCTGGTGTACTGGGCTCCGTGATCGGTGTGCAGGACCGCCCCGGCGAGGCCGCCGCGGGTCTGTTCGGCGGCGGACAGGGCGTCGGTGACGAGGTCGGTGCGCATGTGGTCCGCGATCGACCAGCCGGCCAGGCGGCGTGAGGCGAGGTCGATGACGGTGGCCAGATAGAGGAACTTCCCGCCGTCCAGCGGGAGATAGGTAATGTCGCCGACGTACTTCGTATTCGGCTCACGCGCGGTGAAGTCGCGGCCGATGAGGTCCGGGGCCTTCGCCGCGGCTGGGTCCGCGACCGTGGTGCGGTGCCTGCGGCGCAAGCGCACGCCCGCCAGTCCGGCGGCCCGCATCAACCGCGCGATCCGCTTGTGGTTGACGCGCTCGCCCGACTCGCGGAGCTCGGCCGTGATCCTGGGAACGCCGTAGGTGCCGTCCGACTCGCGGTGCACGGCCCGTATCCGTGCGGCGAGGCGGGCGTCGGCCGCCTGCCGGACGGCCCGGTCCGCGGCCGTCCGACGCCAGTAATAGAAGCTGGAGCGGGCGATGCCCACGATGGTGCACAGCCGCTTCACGCCGTAACGGCGCTGATGGTCGGCGACGAACTGGAAGCGGTTCACCAGCGCGTCTCCCCGGCGAAATACTTCGCCGCCTTCCGCAGGATTTCGCGCTCTTCCTCCAGCTCACGGACCTTCTTCCGCAGAGCGGCGTTCTCCGCCTCCTACGGTGTCGGCGGCTCGGCAGGCACCTCCGCCCGGCGCCCCCGGGGCCGGCTCGCACCGGCCGCCCGGACCCAGTTCCGTAGGGTCTCGGGGTTGATCCCCAAATCGGCGGCGACCTGCCGGATCGTCGCCTCGGGCCGCGACTGGTACAGCGCGACCGCGTCCGCTTTGAACTGCGGCGGATAGTCCTTCATGACCACGAGATGTCCGTTCTCAGATCCTCAGGATCCAGTGTCTCGTGTGTCCAGGATCAAGGGTCAAGACCCAACTCCGCAGGTCAGCGGCTGTCTCCAGCAAGGCTGGGCCGGAAGCGTCCCCCAGTTGCCGGAGGCATGACGGCATGCGGGAAGATGGGTTCGCAGGCATGGACTCGCTCGGTGCTCATACGGACTCGACACCCACATGATCACCAGCGGCCATGCCTGTTCTGCGTCCAGGGTCGCCGCCGACAGAAGTCGACAAGCCGCCACATCCGACACTCAGCAGGCGAACCCGCCCACCTCGGCACTTCTCAAAGATCCTGGTGACCATCCCCTGTGGGATCCCTCTGGGACTTCTCTGGGACTTCCGGCCGCATCAACGGGCATGACCGAGAAAGAGCCGAAACACCATCTGCCCGGGTCAAAGGCTCGCAGCTCCCCTTCGTGGCAGGCCACGGGGTTGCCTGGTCTCTTCCGAGACGTCTCAGAGCACGTCAGGCGGCCACGCCGAGGAACCCCCTGACGAACTGCCTGCCGCAACGCTCGTCCGATAACGTTGCCGTCAAACGCCCGAGAGCCCCCGCCGATTACCAACTCGGCGGGGGCTCCCAATGTGCGCCCAAGTGAACTCTGAAACCCTTGGCAATCTACCCCTCGGTGCGCCGGTGGCGTCGACGCTTACGACAGGTTGTGCCAGGCGTGGCTACAAGCTCCTCGGCACTCCGTTTCTCTTCGTCGCGTGTCAGCTACTGCGAACACGGACAATAGTACGCGAAATGATTTCACGTACTCACTGGGAGGCAGATTTATGATCTTTCCCATCTGTTCGAGAATCGGTTCCCGCACAATCAGCACTGCCGGGGTCATGGTCGGCTTGACACCTGATCGCGGTAGCCCCTCACGCGCGTCGTTCACCGTTGTGTGGGCCTGCATGGCGTAACGAACAACCTCGTGCAGTACCGCCTTCTGCTGCGCCTGCTCCAACGAGGAGAACCAGGCCACAGCATCGTCCAGGGCGCGGAGCCCTTGAGCGACCTCGTTGATGACGCGCTCTGACGCTCTCAAGTCCTCACCTGCTCCGGGGCTCGAATACCACGTACGGCCTATTCCGATCCAGCTCTGCGTAGTCGGGGCGGTTCGAATTATAGCTTTGCCAGAAGTCTCGACCGCGCCCGCTCCCTTCACCATCACCCGTCCCTCTTGGCAGTGAATTCTTGACGCTGTGACGAGTTCTGGACGGGCCAGACAGGATGTAGTCCCAGTCTGACGTCGGGTTGGGGGTTCCGTTTGCGCGGCTTCCGACCACGATGATTGGCTGCCCCGCCTTATCGGCGGCATTCTGAATTCGCTTGGCATCATTCGGGCTGATACCAGCTTCCGATGCCGTTCTCAGGCCAGGCCCACACCACCCGTTGGAGTTGTGAACGAGTACCGGCGTCCCGCCCGCCAGCACATAGTAAGTGTGGAGTTCGTCGACAGTGAGGTTGTACGTGCGAGCGTGCCGGGTGAAGGGCTTGTTGGCTGTGACGATGACCGTGTGGCCGTCGTCGGTGAGCAGGGTCATGCCCGAGGCGAGGTCGCCGGCTGCTATCCAGCTCTGCTGGGAGGGCGACCAGAACGGGTGCTCGTGTGTCGCCGTGAGCTCTTCCGTGCCGTCCTCGGTGACGAGGGAGAGCGTGTTGAAATGCTTGTCGTCCTCGGTGCGGATGAGGCGAGTCACCTCACGCGGGCCCAGCTCGCCGGTCAGTGGGTCGGCGGCCAGTACCTCGTCGCCCAGCTCCACGTCCTCGATGTTCTTCGTGGAGCCGTCCGCCATGAGAACGTCGGTTCCGGCGAGGAAGCATCTCTTGCACCCGATGCCGCGCATCTCCTTCCACGGCCCGCTCGCCGGAGGGTTGCCCTTGCCCCGGAGGCTGTACGGGCTTCCGCCCATGCTTCCGATCAGGGGGCCCACTGATTCCATGTACTCCGGCGAGAACTTGAGGTCCCAGACGAAGTAGCTGTGCAGCTCCTCAGAGCAGTCGATGTATTGCTCGCACACCGCCGCGCCGGCCAGTGCCATGAGCTCGCTGGTCGGCAGGTAGTTGTACATCCGGTCGTCCTGCAGATACGCGAGGGCTGTGGAGAACGCCTTCTCGAACTGATCGGGCTCGGGCCCCGGTGCGGCAAGGACTTCGAAGTAGGACGGCGGGGGCGGCGTGTAGGGCGACTTATGCCGCACCTGTGAAGGGCCGTATCCGACGTCGTGGTATCCGCCGATCGCGCCGCCGTACGGCTTCTTGCTGCCGGAGTTCCCGGGGCTTCCGGGGTTGCCGCCGCTGACCGCGTTGTTGACTCCCGACGTCACCGGTGATGCGCAGGTGCTGGTGACATAGGTGGCGCCGCAGCCTTCTCGCAGGCCCGTCGGGTCCGAGGCCGTGGCGGGGTGCTGGTTGGCGTAGCTGTAGCCGTTGAGGGACTGCGGCTGGTCGAGGCTGAGGAGGGGGTCGACGCTGACGAACTGACCGATGGCCGGGTCGTACTCACGAGCGCCGATGTGGGTGAGTCCGGTGGTTCTGTCGTCGGTCTTGCCGAGGAATCCCTTGTCGTCGGGCCAGGGGGCACCGGTGGGCTTGCCCCGTTCGGCGCCGAAGGGGCCTGTGTAGCGCTTGCTGTGGGTCTGGGCGGCGTCGGCGTTGATGGCCAGGGACATCGTGCCGTGGCGGTCGCCGGCCAGGTAGGTGAGTCTGTTGCTGAGGTCTTCGTTGGAGCGGACGGCGATGGTCTGGCCACCGGCGGTGTAATGACGCTGGGCCCAGGTGGTGCCGTCGGCGCGCAGGTGAAGTTCGGTGGCGCCGGCGTACAGCACCCTCTCCCCTCCGGCGGTGTTGCGGATCAGGAGTTCGCCCGAGGCGTCGTAGAGGTATTCGGTGGCCTTGCCGCTCTCGGTGAGTTTGGCGAGCCTGCCCTCCTCGGACCACGCGAGGTCCTGAACCGCCGTGGCGCCGGGGCGCTTGACGGTGTTCCCGGTCGCGTCGGGGGTGTAGGTCTTCTCCGGGCCGGCGCAGTCGCCCTTGGTGGTGGTGCCGGTCAGGAAGTGTGGTTGATCGGTTCTGGTGTAGCAGTAGGTCGTCTTCGTGTCGCCGGCGGGCTCGTGCGTGGTTTCCGTGGTGCGCTGGCCCGCGTCGTTGTAGGTGTAGCTGTTCCAGTACGGCGCCGGGCCGGACAGGCTGCCCGCGCTACGGGGGTCGGAGCACTTCTGGGAGCTGGGCGTCCAGGCTTCGATGAGCCGGCGGTGGCCGTCGTAGGCGAAGCACTGGGTCTCGGCGCTACTGGTGCCGCCCAGTGTCGTGGGGTCGGCGATGGAGGTGACGTTGCCGGCCTCGTCGTAGCCGTAGTTGAGGTCCTGCAGCATGTAGCCGTGGGTGTCGTCCGTGACGAAGCTGCGGATCAGACGGTCGGTGCCCTGCTCGTAGCGGTTGTTGAGGTAGGACTTCTTGTGGTCGGCCGTGTTGGCGGTGCCCAGGGTGAGCTGGGTGGGCTGGCCGATCGCCGAGTAGTCGGCGTTCAGGAGGTATCCGGTGGAACCGCCGACCGAGGTGACCTGCCCGAGCTTGTTGTAGCCGTAGTCGACGATCTCGGAGGGCAGGCCTCCCAGAGCCGGTTCCTTGGTGTGCTTGAGGGTGCCGTCGAGGTTGTAGGCGGTCTCGAACTCAAGCGTCGCCGGCGCACCGGCCTTCACGAACGGATCGTCGGCGGGGAGACGCAGGGTGCTGACCACCGGGCGGGACAACGTGTCGTACTCGGTGACCGTGTCGGTGTACGCCCGGCCGTTCTTCCCGCCCACGTAACGGGTGCTGCTGTCCGGCATCCCCTTGAGCAGGGAGTCGTAGCTGGTGGCGGTGAGCTGGTTGGCGTCGCTCCTGGACCCGGTCCAGGTCCCGGTCGAACGGCCGAGGACGTCGTAGGCGGTCAGGATCGCCTTGCCGCGGGAGTCGGTGGACCTGACGGCCCGGTCGAGCGCGTCGTACTCGGTGGTGCTCTTGCCCCGGTCGGGGTCGGTCGCCGTGATCTGCCGGCCGAACAGGTCGTAACCGTAGGACCACTTGGCGTCGTCCGGGCCGGTGATGCGGGTCTGCAGCCCGTCCCGGGTGTAGTCGAACCTGGTGGACGCGTAGCTGGTGCCGGGGCCGTCGCCGTACTGGGGGTCGGCCGGGGTGGCACCGGCGTACTCACGGGTTTCGAGTGTGTGGCCCCGGATGTCGGTGATGGTGCGGGTGGCCGTGCCGCCGTCCAGGGCCGTGGTGGCGGTGGAGTCACCGGTGTAGGTGGTGGTGGTGGACCACTTCTCGACGCCGAAGACGTGCAGGGTGGTCCTGGTGGCCCGGCCGGCCCCGTCGAAGACCGTTCCGGTCTGTTTGGGTGCCTCGCCGTACTCGGCGCGGGTGTAGGTGCCGTTGGGGCTGCTGGTGGTGTCGAAGATGTCCGCGTAGGACTCGTAGGGGAGGCCGCGGGTGTCGTAGCGGGTGTCGGTCAGCAGACGGCCGCCCTGGGGTGTCGGCGACTGGGTCTGCAGGGGGCGCAGCAGCGCGTCGAAGATGGCGTAGTTGGTGGTGTAGGTCTCGCCGTCCCTCCTCAGGGTGGAGGAGGACACCCAGGACTGCTTCTTGTTGTCCATGTGGTAGGCGAACTTGGAGCTGGGGCTCTGGCTGGCGCTCGAGCGGTTGGGGAGCCACACGGACGTGAGCCGGCCGAGGGCGTCGTAGGCGAGTTCGGTCTTCTTCAGGTTGGCGTCGTACAGACGCAACGGCTGGCCCCGGCGCGGGTCGAGGAAGCTGGTGGCTTTGTGCCCCAGTGGGTTGGTGCTGATGGTCTTGGTGAGTGGCCCGGCGGCGGCCGGGGTGTAGGCAGTGGTGATGGCCTGGCCGTCCGTGTCGCTCACCTTGGTGGGGCGGCCGAGTGTGTCGAAATCCGTGACCGCGCTGCTGGTCATCGTCTGCCAGCTCGGGCTGCCGGAGGCGTAGCTCTTGGCACGGCCGGTCCAGGTGACCAGGCCCTTGGCCGGCTTCATCGACTCCGACCACGTGCTCGCACCGTCATAGCCGACCGCTGAGTCGGCCAGGACGTCACCGCGGCGCTTGTCGTCGGCGGGCAGGTCGAGTGCGGTGTCGGCGACGGAGCATTCCCTGCCGACGGTCCGGGTGCGCGAGACGAGGCTGTTGATGCCGGCGTCCGCGTTGCGGGCGTACCAGGTGCGGGTGCAGGTCTCGTCGCCTCCCAGCCCTTTTTGTCCGTAGTCGTCGACCTCCCTGACCATGCCCAGGTCGTCGTAGCGGTTGGTGACGACGTGGGTGCGCCAGGACTTCGACGCGGTCAGGTAGGTGCTCGCGTACGAGGTGTTGGGCCGCGTCCAGCGTGCGACGTGAGCGGCCGCTCCGGGCACCGTCTGCGTGGCGGTGGTCCTGGATGTGTAGTTGGTGTACGACGCCGAGACGGTCCGGCTGCCGTCGTAGGCGACCTTCTGCAGCAACTGGCCCGCATACTGGTCGCTGTCGGTCACGGCGGGGAAGGTGACGTCGGTGTCCATCAGCGGTTCGACACTGACGGTCCTGGTGGTGCCGTCCTTCTTCCTGTCGCCGTGCATGCCCTGCAGGTAGCGCGAGACCGTCTTGGAACGAGTGATGTCCAGCGCACCGGCGTACACGGTGACATCACGGTATCCACGCCACTGGGACCAGGTCCGCTCGTCCTTCGGCGTGAACGGGTCGTCGGCGTAGTGCCATGCGGCGCCCGAGTAGTCGTAGGCGTTCTCGACCGTCTCGTTCTGCCCGGTCGGGTCGGCGACACCGACCGCGAGTACGCGGTATTTGTGGAACCAGTCCACCGACGCTTCCGTGGCACCGTTGATGTTCCAGTACTGCGGGTAGCAGGACCGGGTGTTGGAGTCCTGTGCGGCGCCGAGCACCTCGCTGCGCCTGCACTCCGGCGCCGACAGCGTCACGGTCGTGATGGCCCCCGTCTCCGAGGTGATCGTCGCGATGCGATGGCGCTTGAGCGGCAGGATGTCGTCCGTGCCGTCGACCCGGTTGGGGCGCAGCTGGTAGGTGAACACCACCGGGTCCACGTCGATCGCTGTGCCGGCCTTGCCCGTGCGCTTGATCGACTTGAGGACCAGGACGTGGTCGGTGGTGTCCCCGATGTCGCCGGCGTCCTGGTACTCCTGGGTCAGCGCCCACGAGTCGACCGGGTCGTACGTGCGGGCCGAGGCGTTCCAGGAGTAGGTGTGGATCCCGGTGAGCCGCTTACGGGAGAAGAAGGTCGGTCCTGCGGCATTGCAGTCGGTGTCGCCACTGGTGCAGAGGCTGTCGAAGGGAACGTCGGGCCAGTGCTTGGCCGTGTCCTCGGTCAGTTCCGAGCAGTCCGCGACGGTGCAGCGTTCGGCGTGGGAGAAGGTCACCTTCCCATCGGCGTCATCGGTGAACAGCGCGCCCTTGCGCAGCCCGTACTTGATCTCCTTCAGATAACCACCGCGTGTGTAGGAGGCGTTGGCGGTGGCGGCCTTGTTCTTCGGGTAGTGGTTGGATTCCTTCGCGTACCAGTAGGTCGAGGCGTTGCCCCGGGTGTCCTCGACGTAGTCGAGGTTCCACCGCCATGCCTGGGTCAGTGACCGGTCGGCGAAGGTGCTGCCCTTGTCGTAGCCGGGTTCGCCGGAGTCGTCGCCGAAGACCGGTGTCGTCCAGGTGGAGTTGGTGCGCTGGTCAGCGGACCCGTCCAGTTTGTTCAGGCCGAACACGTACTTCGTACCGTCTCCGGTGATGACGGTCCAGTACTCGCCGTTGTCGTCCCCGTTGTCCGCGCCGCTCGAGCGCTTCACCGTGGAGGCGTCGTCGTTCTCCAGGCGGTGGGTACCGGTGGTGTTGTCCTTGATGATGCGACTGGACTGGCCGTTCAGGACCAGGAGGGCGTTGTCGTACTTCCAGCAGCGGTCGAAGACCTTGTCGTGGCCGTCGTCGTCGCAGCTGCCGTAGGTGCGCTCGATGTAGGACTCGGTGAGGGTGAACCCTTCCCCGACCGTGGTTCCCTGGTTGTTCGTGGAGGCGGTGCGTCCGTCGATGCTGCCCGAGTCGTACGACAGGCTCAGGCTCGGTGTGGGACCGGCCGCGGCCGGTGGCACGGTGAGGCCGTACGTCCAGGTGAACGAGCCCGAACTGCCGCCCGCCGCCCACGACGACGACGCGGCGAGTCCGGTCGCGGAGTAGTCACCGGTCCCGTTGGGCGACTCCCCAGCCCCTGCCGCAAGCGCGGTCACCGCGAACACGGTGGCTCCGGCGGGTCCGCTCGCCGAGGCAAGCTGCGTGGTCGTACCCGACGTCGTCTCGGCCAGCCGGACCTGAGCAGAGACGGTCTGCTGCGTGGGGTCGTTCGTCGAGGCGAGCGGGGTCTGCTCGCGGCACTCGGCCTTGTGCGGGGTCGTGAGCGCGCAGGCCGGGAGCTGCACCAGGCGCAGGCGTTCCGACCAGCCACCACCGATCATGGAGCCGAAGGTGCGGTAGTCGACGCTGACTTGCGCCGTCCCGGCGGTGTCGGCGCCGGCGGTGAAGAGCACGCCGGTGATCCCGGTCCTGCGGGCGGCCTTCTGGTCGAGGACCGTGAAGTCAACGGGCCCCGCGGCCGCCGCGTTGCTCCGGGTCTTCACCGGCTGTGCGGTGACGGGGACTCCCGCGAGGTCCACCTCGGCCGCCTTGTCGGCGGAGAGTGTCGTGGAGGCCGTGTCGGGCTCGGGCCAGGCGGCTGTCTGTTCCTGCTTGGCCTTGCGTGCTCGCTGCTCTCCGGCCTTCTTGGTTTCGGAGACCTGGTGGCGTGCCTTCTTCGCACCCAGGCTCTTGACTTCGTCGACCTTGCTCACGCGGGGTTCGGGCACCGCAGGGCGCCCCAAGGCCTGCTCCCCGGCCGTCGCGACCGGCAGTTGACCGACCGGGGCCAGCAGCGCCAGGGCCACCGCGGGTACGACAAGGCGCCGCCCCCACCGCCGAGCACCACCCGCACCTCTTCTTGAGGTGCCTATGCCAAATGTCATGAGTTTCGTACCCACCCGGTTCACGAGAGCTGGAGTAACAATCAAGCTGGGGCAGCGGCCGCGCTGTGCGGCCGCGCGGTGGTCGGGCAGCCGCCATGACCGGCTGCCCGACCGTCCATTGCGGGTCAGTCGCCCACCGCGGCCTCGACCTGCTCGGCACTGGCCATCGCGCCGACCCACAGACGCACCTCGGAGATCCGAGCGGGCAGGAAGTGCTTCCAGCCCCCGCTCGCATACGCCTTGCCGAGAGCGAACTCGCCACTGCCGATCTGTGCCGTGTACGCCGTGGCATCGCCGTTCTGGCTGTAGCCGACGTAGAGACTGATCGTGCCGGCCACCGAATCGTGGACGCCCGTCAGCCGTGCGACACTGTCCACGCTCGCGGTCTCTTCGGAGGTGACGGAGGAGAACGTGCCGTCGGACTCGAGACGGCCGAAGTGCCACTTGCCCTCCGGCACCGTGATCTCCTCCATGGTGTCCTCGTCCATCACGGTCTTCTTGCCCGTGAGCTCGAACCACAGGCCCCATGCGGAGCCGTCCGCGGTGCGCTGGCCCGTGATCTGCCCGATGTAACCGACGTCCTTGGTCAGCAGCTTCGCTCCGTCGAGGGTCGCACCGGTGGTCACCGTGAAGGAACCGCTGCCGTCCACCACGGGGCCTGCGGCCGTGGCGGCGTCGTCGACACCGTCGAGGACGATCTCGTCGTCGGTGACCGAAGCGCCTCCGGCCAGCGTGAGACTCTTCCCGTAGGAGGAGACGGTGTCCTTGACCGTGGTGCCGTCGACGCCGCGGGTGGGGTTCCAGTCCGCGATCAGTTCCACGCCGGCGAACTGTTCCGAAACCAGGACTCTGGCGTCATCGGCGATCTCCTCCGGTGTGAGCGTGCGCTGCCAGACCGTGACCTCGTCCACCACGCCGTCGAAGTGGTCGACGTAGTTGCCACTCCACTTCGCCCTGCCGATCTGCAGGCCGCCCGTGGCCGACCACGGTGCGCCGGCGTCCACCTCGGACTGGAACACTCCGTTGACGTAGAGGCGGACCTTGTTGGCGTCGGCGTCGAAGCTCGCCGTCACATGCGTCCAGACACCGGTGGGGCTGGTCTGCTTGGCACGAGCCTTGTTCCAGGTGTAGGAGCCGTCCTTCACGGTCAGCACCCGCAGACTCCAGTCCTTGATCCCGTCCGCGCCGTAGGAGACGTAGAACGGGCTGATGTTGCCGCCGTCCTGGCTCAGTACGGTCCGGGTTCCCTTCGCCCCCGGTGTCACCCGTGCCCATGCGGAGATGGTGTACGAGGACCGGGTCTCCACCACAGGGTCGCTGGTCGCCGCATGACCGCCGGCACCGTCCAGCATCAGGCCCCTGTCGTCGGCCGGAGTCTCCAGCGGCTGCCCCTGCGCGTCATGCGTGATCAGACCGCGCCGCCCGTAGTTGGGCCGGCTCGCCCCGGCACTCAGGACAGCGTCGTCCTTGCCGTCCTCGGTGGCCGCGTCGATCGCGACGCCCTCGGTCTCGTCGAAGTGGTACCGCGCGATCGGCCCCGCCCCGGCGGCGACCAGGAAGTCGACCGCGGTCCAGGCTCCGTAACGGCCGACGCCGTCCTTCGCCCGGGCCCACAGCGTGTACGTTCCCGTCTGCGGAGGAGTCAACTGCACCGTCGCGGACGATCCGTTGGCCGTCGGCCACGTCGTCATGCCCGACAGCGTGTACTGATACGAGACCACGCCGGTGTCCCCCGAGGCGGGTTTGAAGGTGAAGGTGCCCTTCACCCCCGGGCCACCACCGGCCACGCAGGCGTTGGCCGTGCACACGGTGTAGGGACTGCCCACGGTGATCTGCGGAGCCTTGGGCGCGCTCGAGTCGATCACGAAATAGCACGGGCTGGTGTAGCCGGTGTTCTGCCGATGGCCACCGTTCTCGTAATAGGAGAGGGTCAGGGCCTTCAGCCGGTACTTCACGCCCTCTTGGAGAGTGGGCAGGCTGCGCGTCTGCTTGACCAGATTCCCGACGTACCCGGTGGACGGGCCGTCCACATCGGTGTGGGCAACCGTCCACGCCGAGCCACTGTACTTTTCGGTGCGCCACCGGATGCGCAGGCTCGCTCCCTTCTCACCGCCGGCCGCAGTCCGGGGGCGCCCCTGCACCTGCGGGGTCGGGTCGGACACGATGCTGGGGTTGGCCGCGTCCGTGGAGCAGACGTAACCGGAGCCGGAGACCATGCCCACCTGCGTGGGCGTGGCCGGCTTGGCCACGTACTTCACCTCCAGCACGGCGTCGTTCTTGAACCGCTTCCACGCCGAGGTGTCCGACTCGTCGTGCGCCCGGATCTCCAGCGTGAGCCGGGAGAACTTGCCCGCCGCAAAGTTCTTCACGGTCGGGGTGAGGTTCTCGTTCGTCTCCTCCGGGTTGTCGTTGAACTCGATCGCCGCATCCGGCAGTCCCGGGCTGCACAGGTCGCCCCGCCCTGCCGAGACATGCCGATCGCCCATCAGATCCAGCGCCTTGGGGCGCGAGGACCACGTGGTGGAGGAGGAGATGTTGTTGGTGCGGACCAGATCCACCCAGCGCGGGGCGCACTGGAACGCCCACGGTTCGGTGACCCGGAAGGTCGCGTCCAGGACGTGCTTGCCCTTGAGGCTCGCGGGCGAGAACTCGAAGTACAGCCTCTGCACGTACCCCGGACCGCAGTAGTAGCCGTTCCAGGTACCGCACTTGCCGGCGCCCTTGCCCATGCCGTCATCGCCGTTGCCCCAGCCGTAGGACTCGTAGCCGTCCGACCGCAGCAGCGTCCGTTCCGCCTCGCCCCAGGTCACCGACGGGTCGATGAAGAGCGGAAAGGCAGAAGGGTCCTTCTCGGCGAGCAGTGTGCTGTCCGGGGTGATCGACAGAGTTCCCTTGCCGACCTCCACATCCATCGTCGCCACCTGGTCACCCTGGCCCGGCTCCAGGCCGGAACCGGACGGGGCCGACTCAGCGGGGTCGGACGGGCCCGCGTCGGACGATGCCGTCTCGTCCGCCGCCGCACGCGTCATGTGAAGCGCGGACGGCTGCGCGTGCGCCTGGCCCGCCGAGTTCCACATACGGGCGGGCGGTGCCTTGAACACCGTCTGGCCATTCGGATCGACCGCGGCGAGGCTTCCCGATGCGCCTTCCCGGACCTCGAGCCCTTTCGTCTTCAGGCCGAAGGTGAGCTTTCTCAGCTCCTCGCCGGCCGCCGCCTCAGGGGTCTTGACCACCAGGACGTGCTGGAAGCTCTCCACCGTCGCGGTGACCTTCAGGTCCACATCGGGCAGCACCTCGGCATACACGGCACGTGCACCGTCGAGCTGCGGCTCGGGCAGGCTGCCGGGCCAGCTCAGCTCGATCGAGCGGCCCTGGCTGGCGATCCGCGCCAGCGGATCCTTGCCGCCACCGCTGGAGAACACGATCTGCGGAGCCGCGGCCTTCGGAGCGATCGATCCGTCCGCGCGCTTCTCCAGCGTCGCATCCGGCTTCTCCCAGCCACCCCCGGGCCGGGAGACACGTACCGGAACCGATGATTCCTGCAAGGTGAAGGTGTGTCCGTCCGCATTGGCGAAGACCGTGGTGCGTTCGGAGCGCTGCTCCGTCACCTCGACCCGGCTACCGGACTTCTGGGCCTCCGCGAGCGCCTTCTGCCCCGCTGACAGCTGTACGGCGTCCGCCGTCGACGCCGATGCCCGGGCCGTGGGCGGGTGCACCAGCGCCGTCGCCAACAGCGCCAGAACAGACGCACCTATGACCGACACCCCGCGGTACATCCGTCTCCCGCGACGACGTTTGGGCATGACTGTGCCCCCCGCCCTAGAATCCACAGCCTCTACCCCAGAGTTTCAAAATTTGCACAAGTGGCGCAGAGTCAAAGCTGTTTCACTCCTTGGAGTCAAGCGCTTTGGCGCACCCCGGGCCTCGCACCTCCCGACCTCGGCCGGACGAGTTCACGTACGTTTGTGCGGTTTGACGCCGCCCCCACCCGCACCCCAAGGGAAGCTCTGCGTCACCGGCCGGCCGGAACCGGCAGACACGAACGTCCCACGAGCACGTTCCGCACCGTGGAAATAACATCGCAAAGCCGGACCGAACCTGTGCTCGGCCAGGTGAGGCACGGCCTCCACTTCCGGTGAAGTGACGCTGTGCAACACGCAGTTGTGCTCTGACCTTCACCTTCCGACCTGTGCACCGCAGTGTGATGTGTTTCACGAGGTGGAACCTGCGGAATGCGCGCTGGTAGGAGGAGCGCACGAGCGGACTCGACCGGTCCTCGCGCATGGGCAACCAGGTGGTGCGGCGTCGCGTCGTCCCCGTTCTCCGGCCACTGGTGGGCGGCCCGGACGCCCACCGGGCAGGCACGGTGGAGCGCTCGCCGTGACCGGCCGTCGGTCCCCGGCGCGCGCTCACGACCGCAAGGTCCCGACCGCACCCGCTCACCATCGCGCAGTGCCCGGTCACCGTCCGGGCGGCTTCGGATTGGGCGGCGGAACAGAGTTGCGCCCGGCTGAGCCGTGGTCCCGCGGAGGTCTGGTTGACTCCGCGGTCAGTCACCCACCCCCCACATCCGCCCCGCGCCGCCTGCTCGTGGTGTCGGGCCAACGTGAGTGGAGCCGCTCGGATGTCCTTCGGACCACAGCCCTGGCACGGGGCGCCCTACCCCGCCGTACCCGCTGCCGACGCGCCACCGTCACCGCCGCCGCCCCCGCCGGTGTCCGAGCCCGGGGCGGAGGCGTCCGGACCCGTCGACGAGTCGACGTCCCTGGGTGTCGGGTTGCGGGTCGGAGGGCGGGTCGTCGGTGTCTGGCTGGCGTTCGTGCTGGTGGGGGCGTTCGGGCCGGACGTGTACGGGGTGCGTGTCGCCGGGGCGCTGAGCCTGGGGGTGGTGCTGGCCGTGGTGCCGTTCGCCGTCGGGGTGCACGCGCTGGTGGTGTATGGGCGGCGGGTCGACGTGGCCGGGCGGCGGCCGGGTGCGCGGAGGTGGTCGTGAACGGGTTGCTCGACACCTCGTCGCGGTCCCTGGTGTTCGCCGTGGTCTCCGTGTTCGTCGTCGTCTGCCTGATGCTGTGCGTGATCACGGGGGCCGACGAGGACGACCGGGCGCTGGTGCGGTCCGACAGCCGTCGGCTGCGGTCCTGGCAGCAGGGCATCGCGATGGGCGGCGACACCACCACGGTGGCGACGGTCACCGTACTGGTGGGCATGGTGGCCGTGTCCGGCTTCGACGGGCTGGGCGTGATGCTGGGCAGCCTGATCGGGGTGGTGCTGCTCCTCGTGCTGGTCGTGGAGCCGCTGCGGCGGCACTCCTCGGTGACGGCGGTGGACCTGCTCGACGCGCGGGGCAGCGGCGGGCCGGCCGTGCGGCTGTCGTGGGGCGCAGTGACCCTGCTCGTCTGTTTCCCCTTGCTCGTCGTGCAGTTGGTGGTGGTCGGCAACGTCACCGCCGCGCTGGTCGGGCAGCCCGGCATCCGGGCCGGCTGCATCGTGGTGTTCGGGTGCGTGATGACGGCGCTGGCCGTCAGCGGCGGCATCCGGGGAACCGGCGTGGTGATGATCGCCAAGTCGGTGATCGCCCTGCCCGTGCTGGTGATCGCCGCCCTGCTGGTGCTGCACCGGTTCGACGGGGACCTGGGGCGGCTGCTCGGCGCCGCCGCGCACGGCTCGGGGCTGGGTGAGGCGTACCTGCGGCCCGGTGGCTACACCGGTGACGGGTGGGTGGGGGCCGTGAACCGGATCGGGCAGACCTTCGGGATGTCGATGGCGACCCTGGCGATGCCCGCCGTGCTGATGCGGGTGATCTCGACGAAGAGCCCGCGCGGTGCCCGTACGGCCGGGCGGTGGATGCTCGGCGAACTGACCTTGCTGTACGCCGCGTTGGCCGTGGTGGGCGTGGGGGCGGCGGCGCTGGTGGGTGAGGTGCTGCGGGAGGCCGGTCCGGCGGCGCAGGTGTCCACGCCGTTGCTGCTGGGGCAGGTCCTCGACGGCGGTGGGGTGCTCGTCGCCGCCCTGGCCTGCGTCCTCTTCCTCACCGCGCTCGCGGCCGTGGTGGACGTGACGCTCGCCGCCGGCATCGCCCTGGGCCGGGACGTGCGGGGCGCGTACGGCGAACTCGCGGGGACCCGCCCGACGGGCCGGGCGGACGGTTCCGCCTCGCGGTGGGCCGCGGCGGCCACCGGCGTGGTCGCCACGCTCGCCTCGGTCGTCGCCGCCGACTGGAACCTCGTGGTCCTCTCCACGCTCTGGCTGGCCATCTGCGGTGCCGCCCTGGCTCCCGTACTGCTGTACGCCCTGTACTGGCCGGGGTTCACCGCCCGCGGTGCGCTGTGGTGCCTGTGGGGCGCGGCGGCGGTGTGCGTCGCGGCGCTCGGGCTGTCGCCGTACACCTCCGGCACGCCCGAATCGCTGTTCCCCGCCTACGACTTCAGGGTGTGGGACGTGACGATCCCCGGCCTGGTGACGGTGCCGGCCGGGTTCCTGCTGGGCTGGCTGGGCAGCGTCACGGACCGGCGGCGGGCTCCGGGTGGCTCGGGACGGGGCGGACAGCAGGGGGAGGCAGAGGGCCGGCAACCCCACGCGGAGCGTCCCGCTCGGACGCGCGCCGCCGGCTGAGGCCGACGCTGCGGGCCGGTCCGTCCCGCCCCGGCCGCCCCCGGGTCGGGCCGTTCGGCCGGTCGGCCGGGTGGCCGCGCGGTCGGTGCCGGCGTGCGCGAGGGGGCTCGTTGCGTGAGGGGGCTCGTTGCGTGAGGGGGCGGGGACGTCGGAGCCATCCCCGCCCCCTTCGCGCCCCCTCCCCCGACCCCCGGTCCTCAGTCCCGGTCCCGGTCCCTGCCCCCGACCTCTGCCTCTCCGCACTCACCCCACGAACCGCAGCCCCAGCCGCTCCTCCAGGTCCTCGCGGTTCGTGCCGAAGAGGTCGCGGACACGGACGCCGTCGGTGTCGATGTCGAAGATGCCGTGGTCGGTGTAGATGCGGGAGACGCAGGCCAGGCCGGTGAGGGGGTAGGTGCACTCCTCGACCAGCTTGGGGGGGCCGTCCTTGGCGAAGAGGTCCATCATCACGAAGGTGCGGCGGGCGCCGACCGCGAGGTCCATGGCGCCGCCGACGGCCGGGATGGAACCCGGGGCGCCCGTCGACCAGTTGGCGAGGTCACCGCGGACGGAGACCTGATAGGCGCCGAGGACGCAGTAGTCGAGGTGGCCGCCGCGCATCATGGCGAAGCTGTCCGCGTGGTGGAAGTAGGAGGCGCCGGGGAGTTCGGTGACGGGCTGCTTGCCGGCGTTGATGAGGTCGGCGTCGACCTCGTCGTCGGCGGCGAGCGGGCCCATGCCGAGCATGCCGTTCTCGGTGTGCAGGGTGACGCGCTGCTCGGGACGCAGGTGGTTGGAGATGAGGGTCGGCGCCCCGATGCCGAGGTTGACGAACGAGCCGGCGGGGATGTCGGCCGCGATCAGCGCGGCGAGCGCGTCGCGGTCGCGCAGGGGTGCGGTGCTGCTCATGCCGGGCCTCCGAGGGTGACGACGTGGTCGGTGAAGATGCCGGGGGTCACGACGTGCTCGGGGTCGAGGGCCCCGGTGTCGACGACGGTGCGGACCTGGACGGCGGTGGTGGCGGCCGCGGTGGCCATCACGGGGCCGAAGTTGCGGGCGGTCTTGCGGTAGACGAGGTTGCCGGTGCGGTCGGCGGTGTCGGCCTTGACGAGGGCGACGTCGGCGGTGAGCGGCTGTTCCAGGACGTATCCCACGCCGTCGATGACGCGGGTCTCCTTGCCCTCGGCGAGGACGGTGCCGTAGCCGGTGCGGGTGAAGAAGCCGCCGATGCCGGCGCCGCCGGCGCGGATGCGTTCGGCGAGGGTGCCCTGCGGGACCAGTTCGAGTTCGATGGTGCCGGCCCGGTAGGCGGCGTCGAAGTGCCAGGAGTCGTGCTGGCGGGGGAAGGAGCAGACGACCTTGCGGACCCTGCCCTTGGCGATCAGCGCGGCCAGGCCGATGTCGCCGTTGCCCGCGTTGTTGTTGACGATGGTGAGGTCGCCGACGCCGGAGGCGATGAGCGCGTCGATGAGTTCGACGGGCTGTCCGGCGGCGCCGAACCCGCCGACCATGACGACGTCGCCGTCGCGGACGCAGCGGACGGCCTCGGCCGGGTCGGTGTGGAAGGTCGGCATCACGCGTCAGCCCTTTCGAACACGGCGGCCAGGCCCTGACCGCCTCCGATGCACATCGTCTCCAGCGCGTACCGGCCGCCGCTGCGGCGCAGCTGGTGCGCCAGCGTGGCCAGGATGCGGGCGCCGGTGGCCCCGACCGGGTGGCCGAGGGAGATGCCGGAGCCGTTGGGGTTGAGCCGCTCGTCCGTCGCCGGGATGTCCCACTCGCGCAGGCAGGCGAGCACCTGGGCGGCGAACGCCTCGTTCAGCTCGATGAGGTCCAGGTCGTTCAGGGTGAGTCCGGCGCGTCGGAGCGCGGCGGCGGTGGCCGGGACGGGGCCGATGCCCATCCGTTCCGGGCCGACGCCGGCGACCGCCCAGGCGCGCAGCGCGAGCAGGGGTTCCCAGCCGCGGCGTTCGGCCTCGGCGCGGGTGGTGACCAGGCACATCGCGGCGCCGTCGTTCTGGCCGCTGGAGTTGCCCGCGGTCACGGTCGCGTCGGGGTCCAGTTTCGCCCGCACGGGGCGCAGCTTCGCCAGGTCCTCGGCGGTGGTGCCGGGGCGCGGGTGCTCGTCGGTGTCGACGACCCGCTCCGGGGTGCGGCGGGTGGCGGGCACGGTGACCGGCACGATCTCGTCGGCGAACCGGCCCTCGGCCTGCGCGCGGCCGACGCGGGTCTGCGAGGCGAGGGCGAGGGCGTCCTGTTCCTCGCGGGTGAGACCGTACTCGCGGCGCAGGTTCTCCGCCGTCTCGATCATGCCGCCGGGGACGGGGTGGTCGCGTCCGCCCGCGGTCTGGCGGGCCCGGTCGAGCCGGTCCCACAGTTCGAGGCTGCCGGCCTTGACGCCCTGGCGGACGCCGAGCGCGTAGTGCTCGACCTGGCTCATCGACTCCACTCCCCCGGCGACCACCGTGGTGGCGGCGCCGGTGGCGACGGTTCCGGCCGCGTACAGGACGGCCTGGAGGCCGGATCCGCAGCGGCGGTCGAGCTGGAGTCCGGTGACCGCGGTGCCGAGTCCGGCGTCGAGGGCGGCGATGCGGCCGATGGCGGGGTTCTCGCCGCTGGGGTAGCAGTTGCCGAGCACCACGTCGTCGACGTCGCCCTCGCCGAGTCCGGCGCGGTCGGCGAGGGCGCGGAGCAGTTGCCGGGCCAGTTCGGTCGCGGGGAGTCCGGCGAACGCGCCGCCGAAGCGGCCCACCGGGGTGCGCAGCGGGTGGCAGACGACCACGTCGGAAGCAGACTTCATACCGGGAACGGTAGTCAGCGGCCATCGGTAGGGGAAATATCAAAATCGCGTTGATTGATATCTGCCTGGATATGAGTGGTGGCTATCCTGGCGGACATGACCGATGAGCTGCGGCGCATGCGCTACTTCGTGACCGTCGCGGAGGAACTGCACTTCGGGCGGGCCGCCGAGCGGCTGCACATGGCGCAGCCGCCGCTCAGCCAGGCCGTCCGGGGGCTGGAGGAGTCGGTGGGGGCCCGGCTGCTGGAGCGTACGACCCGGCGGGTGGCGCTGACCGCGGCCGGAGAGGCGTACCTGCGGCACGCGCGGGACGTGCTGGCGCGCGTGGAGCGGGCGAAGCGGGACGCGCGCCGCATCGAGGCGGGGCTGGAGGGGCGTCTGGTGGTCGGCTGCGTCGGGTCGGCCACGTATTCGCTGCTGCCGCGTTTCGCGCGTGCCCTGCGGGCCGAGCTGACCTCGGTCGATCTGGCCGTGCGCGGCGAGATGCTCACCGCGGACCAGATCGCTGCGCTGCGGGACGGCACCGTCGACCTGGGGCTGATGCGGCCCCCCGCCGACCGGGCGGGTGTCGTCGTCACCCGGCTGCGGTCCGACCGGCTCGTGCTCGCGGTCGCGGACGAGCATCCGCTGGCACGACGGCGGCGGGCCTTCGTCCGGGACCTGGGAGGCGAGACGCTGCTCACGCATCCGGGCGGTGGGCGGTCCGCCATGTTCGACGTGGTCACGCGGGCTGTGTCCGAGGCGCGGGTGGCTCCCGGGGCCGTGCAGGAGGTGGCCGAGACGTCGACCCTGCTCACGTTCGTGGCCGCCGGCCTCGGCCTGGCGGTGCTTCCCGAGCCGGCCCGGGCGCTGGCCCTGGAAGGGGTGGTCTGGCTCCCGTTGCAGGGCGTTCCGCCGGTCGAACTGGTGGCGGTCCGCCGGGACCGGGTCGAGCCCCATGTGGCACGGGCCGTGGAGTGCCTGGCGAGGGTGGCGGCGAGCGGGACGGAGGGTCGGGGGCGAAAGGAGTGAGCCGGGCTCGGAAGGGGGAGAGTCGGGCCGGCCCGGGGCGGTGCCGCCAGTCCCTGGCTGGTGCGGAGGGACTCCCGGTCCCCCACATGGGCTCCGCCGCGACTCCGCCTCACCCCAGCCGCCCGGCGCATTTCCGGCCGCGACACGACGCCACCGCCCGAAAAGAGTACCGTTGACACATTCGTGAGCATGGCGAACGACTTTTCGGCGCTTCCGGCAGGTCAGGACGCGCAGAAGGAGGGAATCGGGACAGTGAGCGGTGATTCCCGGCGCCCCCCGGTTCTGTCGCCCCGCCTCCTCGGCGCCCGGGGGGCGAGGGCGGCGGCGCCCAGCCGGCGGCGGGCCAGGGAAGGAACGGGGGACGGCGCCCGGAGGGGGTCCCGGGAACCGCCCACGGGCCGATTGCGTTCGCTGTTCCGGGTGCGCAGTGTGGCCGGCCAGGTCTTCCTGCTCCAGGTGCTGGTCGTCGCCCTGGTCATCGCCGCCGCCCTGGCCGCCCTCCTCCTCCAGGCACAGCGGGACGGCACGCGGGACGCGCGGGCCCGTTCCATGGACATCGCCAGGACACTGGCGTACGCCCCGAACATGGTGGAGAACCTCCAGGCACCCGATCCGACGGCGGAGCTCCAGCCCTACATCGAGCGGGTCCGCAGGGAGAGCGGGGTCGACCTGATCGTGGTGCTCTCGCCGACCGGGCTGCGCTACACCCACCCGGATCCGGCGGAGATCGGCGAGTTCGACCCGAACGCGCTCAACCTGCCGAGCGAGCCGCGCACGGAGAACTTCGACACCACCGAGGGCGATGCCGTGGCCTCCTACGTGCCCGTCACCGACCGCGACGGCACGGTGCTGGGCACCGTCGCGGTCTCGATCACCGTGGACAAGGTGGCGAGCATGACGACGGCGCAGTTGCCGGTGCTGGTCGGGGCGGCCGTCGGGGCGCTCGCCCTGAGCGCGGCCGGCACGGCCCTGGTCAGCCGGCGGCTGCTGCGCCAGACCCACGGACTGGGTCCGGTGGAGATGACCCGGATGTACGACCACCACGACGCGGTGCTGCATGCGGTGCGGGAGGGCGTGCTGATCACGGACGGTGACGGGGCGCTGGTGCTGGCCAACGACGAGGCGCGGCGGCTGCTGGACCTGCCGCCGGACGCAGAGCGGCGGGAGGTCGGCGAGCTGGGCCTGGAGCCGGGGCTGCTGGAGATGCTGACCTCGGACCGCACGGCCACCGACGAGGTGCACCAGGCGGGCGGGCGTCTGCTGGCGGTCAACAAGCGCCGCACCACGCCCGCGCCCGTCAGCGGGCGCGCCGGGAGCGTGGTGACGCTCCGCGACACCACCGAGCTGCGGACGCTGTCGGGCCGGGCGGAGGTGGCGCGCGAGCGGCTGACGCTGCTCTACGACGCGGGGGCGCGCATCGGCTCCACCCTGGATCTGCGCAACACCGCGCAGGAGCTCGCCGACGTGGCGGTGCCGCGGTTCGCCTTCGTGGTCACGGTCGAGCTGAGCGAGGCGGTGCTGCGCGGCGAGGAGCCGTCCGGGACGTCCACGGGCCTGCGGCGGGTGGCCGTGAGCGGGGTCGCGTCCGACAGGCCACTGGTGCCGGTGGGCGGGCAGGTCAGCTTCCCGCCCGGTACGCCGCAGGCACGGAGTGTGGAGAGCGGCCGGGCGGTGCTGGAGAAGGACCTCACCGCCGCCGAGGAGTGGCGGGAGCACGCCCCGGACGAGGCGGCGAACGTCCTGGCGAACGGCGGGGGCTCGCTGATCACGGTGCCGTTGCGGGCCCGCGGCGGGCTGCTGGGGGTGGTGGACTTCTGGCGGTCGCGGTGGGAGGAGCCGTTCGACGAGGGCGACACGGCGTTCGCGGAGGAGCTGGCCGCGTGGGCGTCGGTGGCGCTCGACAACGCCCGCCGGTACACCCGCGAGCACACGATGGCGGTCACGCTCCAGCAGAGCCTGCTGCCCCGGGACCTGCCCGAGCTGAGCGCACTGGACGTGGCGCACCGCTACCTGCCCGCGCAGGCCGGGGTGGGCGGTGACTGGTTCGACGTGATCGAGCTGTCCGGCGCCCGGGTCGCGCTGGTGGTCGGTGACGTGGTGGGGCACGGGCTGCACGCGGCGGCCACCATGGGCCGGCTGCGCACGGCCGTGCACAACTTCGCGACGCTGGATCTGGCGCCGGACGAGCTGCTGGCCCGGCTGGACGACCTGGTGGCGCGCATGGACCGGGAGCAGGCGGGACGGGACGACGAGACGCTGATCGGGGCGACCTGCCTGTACGTGGTCTACGACCCGGCCTCCGGCGCGTGCACCATGGCCCGGGCCGGGCATCCGCCGCCCGCGCTGGTCCACCCGGACGGCACCACCACGTTCGTCGACCTGCCGGCCGGTCCCCCGCTGGGCCTGGGCGGGCTGCCCTTCGAGTCGGCCGAGATCCGCGTGCCCGAGGCCAGTCAGCTGGTGCTCTACACCGACGGGCTCGTCGAGAAGCGGGGCCGGGACATCGACGTGGGCCTGGCGCTCCTGCAGGGTGCGCTGTCCCGGCCCGGGCGGGCGCCGGAGGAGACCTGCCGGGCCGTGCTGGAGGCGCTGCCGCCGGACCGGGCCACCGACGACGTGGCGCTGCTGGTGGCCCGGACCCGGGTGCTGGACGCGGACCGGGTGGCCGACTGGGACGTGCCGAGGGAGCCGTCGGCGGTGTCCCGGGTCCGCGCGGAGGTCGCCCGGCAGCTGGAGGCGTGGGGGCTGGCGGAGGTGGGGTTCGCCACCGAGCTGATCCTCAGCGAGCTGGTCACCAACGCGATCCGCTACGGCACCTCGCCGATCCACGTCCGGCTGCTCCGGGACCGCCATCTGATCTGCGAGGTGTCCGACGGCAGCAGCACCTCGCCGCACCTGCGGTACGCGTCGGCCACGGACGAGGGCGGACGGGGCCTGTTCCTGGTCGCCCGGTACGCGGAGCGCTGGGGCACCCGGTACACGCCCGGCGGGAAGGTCATCTGGACCGAGCAGCTGCTGGACGGCGGCAGCGAGCCCGGCGAGCCGGTGAGCGACGACGACCTGCTGGCGCAGTGGGCCGACGTGACGCTGTGAACCCGGCGGCGGGGAGCAGGCGATCTCCCTGATCCGGGCGCCCCCGCCGGACGCCCTGCCCGGCGTCCCCGCCTCGGGACTGCTCCCCCGGGTGCCGGCGCCTCCGGTCGTCCCGCCCGGGCGGCCCGCCTCCCGGTCTTCCCGCCTCGACACCTCCGCGCCTCCCGGCCGTCCCACCCCGGCGCCCCGGCGGCGGGAGCCGTCCCGCCCGGGTGCCGCTACTTCGTGAGGACCGCCCCGGCCCCCGCCGCCGACGGGGCGGTCACGGTGTCCCAGTGCACCGTGCGGTCGCACCAGCGGTCGAGGAGGATCTGGTCGTGGCCCACGGCGAGCAGGGCGGCGCCGGTCGCCGCGCGGTAGTCCTCGACGACGGCCACCAGCGCGGCCGTGGTGGAGGCGTCCAGCATCGCGGTCATCTCGTCGCAGATGAGCAGGCGCGGCTTCAGTACCAGCGCGCGGGCGAGGCAGGCGCGCTGGAGCTGGCCGTCGCTGACCTCGTGGGGGCGGCGGGTGAGCAGGTCGGGGGTGAGGCCGACCGTCCCGGCGAGTTCGGGGACCCGGGCGGGGATCTCCTCGCGGCGGCCGGTGGCGCGCAGCGGTTCGGCGATCAGGTCGGTCAGGCGCAGCCGGGGGTCGGCGGAGAGCCGGGGCTGCTGGAAGACGACGCCGAAGGCGGTGCGGGCGGCGCGCGGGGCGCGGTGGCGCCAGTGCCGTACGGGGGTGCCGTCGAGGAGGACGGTCCCGGCGTCCGGGCGGTGCAGCAGGGCGGCGACCCGGGCGAGGGTGGACTTGCCGCAGCCGCTGGGGCCGAGCAGGCCGACGGATTCGCCCGCGGCGACGGTGAGGGAGGCGCCCCGGACGGCGGGGGCGCGGCGGTCGTAGCCGGCGGTGACGGTGCGCAGTTCAAGCACGGGCGTCCTCCGGGGTGCGGGCCGGGACCGGGTGGTGGCAGGCGACGGACGCGGTCAGGACCGGGACGGTGGCGCAGGCCGGGGTGGCGCGGTCGCAGCGGGGGGCGAAGGCGCAGCCGTCGGGGAGGCTGCCGAGTTCGGGGGGCAGGCCGGGGATGGGGGTGAAGGCGCGCTCGGGGAGGGCGTCCAGCAGCCCGCGGCTGTAGGGGTGGCGGGGGCCGGGTGCGCCGAAGAAGGTGTCCGCCGGGGTGAGTTCGACGATGCGTCCCGCGTACATGACGGCGACCCGGTCGGCGATGCGGGCGGCGGCGGCCAGGTCGTGGGTGATCATCAGCAGGGCGCGGCCCTGTTCGGCGTCGACGTGGCGGCGCAGTTCGTCGACGGTGCGCTCGACCAGGTCGCGGTCGAGGCCGGTGGTGGGTTCGTCGGCGAGGAGCAGGGGCGCGTCGCCGATCAGGGCGAGGGCGGTGGCGGCGCGCTGGGCGAGGCCGCCGGAGAGTTCGTGCGGGTAGCGGTCGAGGTGGTCGGCGGGGAACGCGGCGCGGGCGGCTGCCTGTTCGGCGGCCTCGCGCAGGGCGTCCCGGCCGCGGACGCCGGTGAGTTCGGCGACCGTCTCCTCCACCTGGGCGCGGATGGTGCGGACGGGGGTGAGGTGGGCGGCGGGGCTCTGCGGGACGAGGCCGATGCGGCGGCCGCGGACGCTGCCGGCCAGGGTGGCTTCGTCGGCGGTGAGCAGGTCGAGGTCGCCGAGGCGGGCGTGGCCGGCGGTGCGCGCGTTGGCGGGGAGCAGGCCGAGGAGGGCGGAGGCGAGGACGGACTTGCCGCAGCCGCTCTCGCCGACCAGGGCGAGGCATTCGCCGGGGGTGACGTCGAAGTGGGCGTCGGTGACGGCGGGGACCTGACGCCCGCCGGGCATCAGGAAGCGCACGGTCAGGCCGCGGACGGACAGCACGGGGGGTGACGCGGTCACAGCGTGAGCTCCGATCGGCGGCGGGGGTTGATCCGTTCCCGCCAGACTCCGGCGAGCCCGGCGATGGCGAGGGTGGGGATGATCAGGAAGAGGCCGGGGAACAGGGTGGGCCACCACTGTCCGGCGAGCAGCGAGCCGCGGGCGCCCTGGATGAGGGTGCCGAGGCTGGCGGTGTGCGGGGGCAGGCCGAGGCCGAGGAAGGACAGGGCGCTCTCGTGCCACATGGCGTGCGGGACCATCAGGACGGCGGCGAGTCCGGCCTGGGGCAGGACGCCGGGCAGCAGGTGGCGCAGGGCGACCCGCCACCGGGAGGCGCCGCCGGAGACGGCCGCGTCGATGTAGGGGCGGGAGCGCAGGGACAGCACCTCGGCGCGCACGATGCGGGCCGTGGACAGCCAGTGGGTGAGGGCGACGGAGATCACCACGGGCCAGACGCCGGGCCGGAACATGGCCACGATGAAGATGCCGAGCAGCAGGTGCGGCACGGAGGCGATGGCATCGACGACGCGCATCACCAGCCGGTCGACCCAGCCGCCTAGGGCGCCGGCGGTGGCGCCGACGGCGGTGCCGATGACGGTGGCGGTGAGCGCGGCGACCAGGCCGACGAGCAGGGAGACGCGCAGGCCGTAGACGCAGCGCAGCAGGAGGTCGCGGCCGACGTCGTCGGTGCCGAAGGGGTGGGACCAGCTGGGCGGTAGGAGTTTCGCGGAGAGGTCGACGGCCTGCTGGTCGAGCTGGGCCAGCGGCGGGACGAGCAGTACCGCGAGGACGGTCAGGGCGACCAGCGTGGCGGAGACGCGCAGCCGGAGGGTGTGGGTGGAGCGGCGGGCGGTGCCGCGCCCGCGCGGGGCGGGCCCGGGGAGGGGGGTCTTCTCCAGGGTGGTGTCAGCCATGGGGATCACATCTCATCCAGCTTCACCCTCGGGTCGGTGAGTCCGTACAGCAGGTCGGCGAGCAGGTTTCCGGCGAGGACGGCGGCGGTGGCGAGGGTGGTCAGCGCGGCCAGCAGCGGGAAGTCGACGGCGGTGGCGGCCTCGACGGTGGCGGCGGCGATGCCGGGCCAGCTGAAGACGGTCTCCACCAGCAGGGCGCCGGTGATGAGTTCGGGGACGCGGGAGCCGATCAGGGTGAGGACGGGCAGCAGGCCGGAGCGCAGGGCGTGGCCGAGCAGGACGGTGCGTTCGGCGAGGCCGCGGGCGCGGGCGCCGCGCACGGGGTCCTCGGCGAGGGCGTCGCCGACGCCTTGGCGGACGTAGAGCGTGAACCAGGGCAGCTGGGAGACGGCGAGGACGCCGGCGGGCAGCACGAGGTGGGTGGCGAGCTGTCCGGCGGTGACGTGGTCGCTGCCGGTGTCGGTGAGGCCGCCGGCCGGCAGGACGTCCAGTTTCAGGGCGAACAGCCAGATGGCGAGCAGGGCGATCCAGAAGACCGGGGCGGCCTCCAGGGAGTACGACACGGAGGTGATCGCCCGGTCGACGAGCGAGCCGGGGCGGCGGGCGGCCAGCACGCCGAGCAGGGTGCCGAGCAGGACGGCGACCACGAAGGCGACGGCGCACAACAGCGTCGACCACAGCAGCCGTTCGCCGATGACCTCGGCGACCGGCTGGCGCATCACGGTGGACTGGCCGAGGTCGCCGGTGACGGCGGAGGTCAGCCAGTCCCACCAGCGGGCGGTGAGGGGGCGGTCGACGCCCAGGTTCTCGCGCAGCCGGTCCAGGGTCTCCTGGTCGGCGCCGAGGGCGGCGGTGCCCGCGTACGCCTTCACGGGGTCGAAGGGGGAGGCGGCGGCGAGGGCGAACGCGCCGAAGGTGACGACGAGGAGCACGGGCACGGCGAACAGGGCCCGCCGTGCCACGAGCCGTCCCATCGCCGCCCAGGGCAGGGTGCTCACTTCTTCGGCTTCCAGTCCTCGACGTTCCACCAGGGGCCGCTGGCGAAGCCGTGCTCGTGCGGTTCGGTCTGGGTGGTCAGGCCGTCCCAGTCGTCGTCGAGGACGTAGAGGTGGTCGATGTGGGTGAGGAAGGTGTAGCCGGGGTTCTTCACGAGGGCGCGCTGGAGGTCGTCGTAGGCGGCCTCGCGCTCGGCCTGGACGCGGGTGCGGCGGCCCGCGTCGAGGGCCTTGTCCACGGCCGGGTCGTCGTAGCGGGCCATGTTGTTGAAGCCGTCGCCTGCCAGGGAGGAGTGCAGGAGGGTGTACAGGCCGAAGTCGGGGTCGCCGACGCTGCCGAAGCCGGCGAGGACGGCGTCCCGCTTCATGCGGGGCTCGATGACCTCCCAGGTCCCGCTCTCGACGGTGACGTCGATGCCGGCCTGCTTGGCGTCGGAGGCGTAGGCGAGGGCGTGGTCCTGGCGGACCTTGTCGCCGGAGGGGTAGTAGAGGGTGAACGCGGCGCGGCGGCCGTCCTTGGCGCGGATGCCGTCCTTGCCGGGCTTCCAGCCGGCGTCGTCGAGGATCTTCTTGGCGCGGTCGAGGTCGCGGGGGCGCTCGACGTCCTCGGCGAACCAGGAGTCGTCGACGGGGAGGGGGCCGTAGGCGGGCCGGCCGGCGCCGTCGAGGATCTTGTCGACCATGGCCTTGCGGTCGACGGAGAGGTCCAGGGCCCGGCGGATGGCGGTGTCGCGGGTGACGGGGTGCTCGGTGGGGAGGGTGACCGCGCGGAAGTCGTAGGAGGTGGCCCGGTACGTCCTGCGGTCGTCGTCCTTCTCGAAGGTGGCGGCGAGGTTGGGCGGCAGGGTGGCGCCGTCGAGGTCGCCGGAGCGCAGCCGGGTGGCGCGGACGTCGTCGTCGGCGATGACCGCCATGGTGAGCTTCTTCACCTTGGGGGCGCCGCCCCAGTAGTCCGGGTTGGCCTTGAAGGTAAGCTTCTCGCCCTTGCGCCAGTCGGTGAGGACGTACGGTCCGGTGCCGATCGGCCGGGTGTTGAAGGAGCCGGTGTTGGGGTCCTGCTTTCCGGCCACGTGCTCGGGGACGATGGGCAGCACGGTGCGGGAGGCGAAGGCCGCGTAGGGGTAGTCGAGGGTGAAGACGACCTTGTGGTCGCCGTCGGCCCGGACCTCCTTGATGGCGTCCAGTTCGCTCTTCGCGGTGTTGTTGGTCTTGTCGTCGAGCACCGTGCGGTAGGTGTAGACGACGTCCTCGCTGGTCAGCGGCTCGCCGTCGCTGAACTTCACGTCGTCGCGGAGGGTGAAGGTGTAGGTGCGGCCGTCGTCGGCGACCTCGGGGAGGTCCTTGGCGAGGGCGGGCCGGAGGTTCATCTCCGCGTCGCGGGCCAGCAGCCCGTCGAAGATCTTGGAGTTGCCGTCCTTGCCGTAGCCGAGCAGCGGGTTCAGGGTGTCCGGCTCGGAGGGGACCCCGATCACCACGGCGTCGGCGGCTGCACCGCCGTCCGCACCGCCGCTGCCCGGTGCCGAGCAGGCGGCGACCGTGCCCGCCATCACCGCGGCGACGGCGGCGCTCCGTACGCGTCGGGTCGTCATCGAACCTCACACTCCAGTTGACCGATCATCGTTGTTGCATATTAGTTGCAGCAAGGGGCTACCCGATACCGGCTCCCCCCAGTCCCCGCGCACCCCCTCACTCCGGGGCGCGCGGCGTCCGTGCAGCCCGGGCGCCGTGCGTGCGCCCCCTGTGACCGCTTGTCACCGGACGGGAACGGGCACTACTGTCGCCACGCCTTGGTGACGGGAAATCCGGTGCGACACCGGTGCGGCCCTCGCCACTGTGATCGGGAAGTCCTGCTCCTGCCCCCACGGGCGGCCACTGGGTCCTTCGGGACCCGGGAAGGCGGAGCACGGGCGGTGGTACCCGTCAGCCAGGAGACCGGCCAAGGCGCGTCAACCATCCACGAGGTGCTGGAGAGGGTCTGCTGAGCCATGCACATAGCCGAGGGTTTTCTGCCACCGGCGCACGCGGTCGCCTGGGGTGCCGCGTCGGCGCCGTTCGTCGTCCACGGAGCCCGGTCGCTCGTCCGTGAGGTCAGGAACCATCCCGAGAGCACCCTGCTCCTGGGCGCCTCCGGAGCGTTCACGTTCGTGCTGTCCGCGCTGAAACTGCCGTCGGTGACCGGCAGTTGCTCCCACCCCACGGGGACGGGACTCGGCGCCATCCTGTTCCGGCCGCCGGTCATGGCGGTCCTGGGCACCATCACCCTGCTGTTCCAGGCGCTGCTGCTCGCCCACGGCGGCCTGACCACGCTCGGCGCCAACGTCTTCTCGATGGCGGTCGTCGGACCGTGGGCCGGGTACGGCGTCTACCGGCTGCTGCGCCGCGCGGACGTGCCGCTGATGGGCGCGGTGTTCGCCGCCGCGTTCACCGCCGACCTGTCGACGTACTGCGTGACCAGCGTGCAGCTGGCGCTCGCCTTCCCCGACCCGGGCAGCGGCTTCGCCGGCGCGCTCGGCACGTTCGGCGCCGTCTTCGCCGTCACCCAGATCCCGCTGGCGGTCAGCGAGGGACTGCTCACCGTGCTGGTGATGCGCCTGCTGGTGCGCTCCAGCCGGGGCGAGCTGACCCGGCTCGGCGTGCTGGTGACGCGGGCCGGGCGCGGGACGGCGGACGCCGCGGACCCGTCCCACCCGTCCGGCGCGTCCGGCACTTCGGGCGCTTCTGGCGCTTCTGGTGCTCCCGGCGCCTCCGGTACGACCTCCGGGGCGGTGACCCGATGAGCCGGAACGCCAGGATCAACACGCTGCTGCTGCTCGCCGTCGTCGTGCTCGCGGTGATCCCGCTGGTGTTCGGGCTCGGCGACCACAAGGAGGAGCCCTTCGCCGGTGCGGACGCCGAGGCGGAGACGGCGATCACCGAGATCGCCCCGGACTACGAACCGTGGTTCTCGCCGCTGTACGAACCCCCGTCCGGAGAGGTCGAGTCGGCCCTGTTCGCCCTCCAGGCGGCGATCGGCGCGGGCGTCCTCGCGTACTACTTCGGGTTGCGGCGGGGCCGCCGGCAGGGCGAGGAGCGGGCGTCGGCCTCCACTGCCACAGGGGCGGACGCGGGGGTCACGGCAGCCGGTCCGGGCGCGCGGGCGGACGCGGTCCCCGGCCCCGGGGACGACGCCGGCGAGCGGCGGGTCTGATCCCGGGTGCTCCCGATCGACGCGGCGGCGCACAGCAGTCACTGGCGCCGCCGCCATCCCGTGGACAAGGCGGTACTGGGGCTCGGGCTCACCGTGCTCGCGGTCTCGCTGCCGCCCTGGCCGGGCGCGGCCCTGGTGCTGGTGACCGCCGTCGCCCTGCTGCTGGGCCCGGCCCGGGTGCCCGGCCGCCGGCTGTGGCGCGCCTACCGGGTGCCGCTGGCCTTCTGCGTCACCGGGGCGCTCCCGCTCCTGGTGCAGGTGGGCGGTCCCGGAGGGTTCCTCTCCCCCGCGGCCCACGGCCCGCAGCGGGCCGCGGAGGTGCTGCTGCGGACCTCCGCCGCCTCCCTCGGCGTGCTGCTGTTCGCGTTCACCACCCCGATGTCCGACCTGCTGCCCCGCCTGGTCCGGGCCGGGGTGCCGGCGCCGCTCGTCGACGTGGCGCTGGTGACGTACCGCATGAGCTTCCTGCTGCTCGACGCCGTCCGCCGGGTCCGTGAGGCGCAGGCCGCCCGGCTCGGGCACACCACCCGGGCCGCGACCTGGCGCTCGCTGGGCGGGCTCGGCGCCACCGCCTTCGTGCGCTCCTTCGACCGGGCGGCGCGCCTCCAGGCCGGGCTGGCCGGGCGCGGCTACGACGGCACCCTGCGGGTACTGGTGCCCGAGGTGCGCGTCTCGGTGCCCTTCACGACCGCGAGCCTGGCCCTACTGGCGACCCTCGCGGCCCTGGCACTCGTCCTGGAAGGGCCGTTGTCGTGAGCGAGTGCGAACTGGTGGCCCTGCGGGGCGCGTCCTTCGCCTACGAGGACGGTCCGGCCGTGCTCAGCGGCCTGGACTTCGCGGTCCGCGAGGGGCGTGCGCTGGCCCTGCTGGGGCGCAACGGCAGTGGCAAGACCACCCTGATGCGTCTGCTCAGCGGCGGACTGCGCCCGCACACCGGGGAGTTGACGGTCCATGGGCAGCCGGTGCGGTACGACCGGGCCGGGCTGACGCGGCTGCGGACGGCGGTGCAGCTGGTGGTGCAGGACCCCGACGACCAGTTGTTCGCCGCGTCCGTCGGCCAGGACGTGTCGTTCGGGCCGCTGAACCTCGGGCTGCCCGACGCCGAGGTGCGGCACCGGGTCACCGAGGCGCTGGCCGCGCTGGACATCACCGCCCTGGCCGACCGGCCGACCCACCTGCTCTCCTACGGGCAGCGCAAACGGGCGGCGATCGCGGGGGCGGTGGCCATGCGGCCCCGGGTGCTGATCCTCGACGAGCCCACGGCCGGCCTGGACCCCGACGGGCAGGAACGCCTGCTCACCACGCTCGACGGGCTGCGCGCGGGCGGCACCACGGTGGTGATGGCCACCCACGACGTGGACCTGGCGCTGCGCTGGGCCGACGACGCGGCGCTGCTCACGCCGTCGGGGGTGCGCACCGGCCCGGTCGCCGGCCTGCTGGCCCGTACGGACCTGCTCGCCGCGGCCGGTCTGCGGCTGCCGTGGGGCGTGGCGGCCGGCCATGTCCTGCGGACCCGGGGCCTGCTGGGCGACGCGTCCGCGGGGCCGCGGACGGCGGAGGAGCTTCTCGCCCTCGCCGCCGACGGGGGCGTGGCGGACGAGGAGGCGATCCGTGGGGTGCGCGGGGCGCCGGACACGCCGGATGCGCCAGACGCGCCGAGTGGTCCGGATGCGGCCGGAGGCCGCCGGGGGCCGGGGGCCCCGGGACGGTGAGCCGAGGGCCCGTTCCCCCGGTGGTGCGCGGTGGGGGGAACGGGCCCTCGGAGAAGGGACTTCGGCGGCGGGCCCTCGGCGGCCTTCCGGGGGACGGCCTACGGGCGGGCGCCCGCCGACGGGCGTCCTGCGGACGGCGCGAGGTCTAGAGCGCCGAGCGGAAGGCGGGCAGGTAGCCGCTGGACTGGCCGACGGCCTTCGGGTGGTAGGAGTTGGTGACCGGCAGGGTCACGCTGTGCAGCCAGGCGTCGCCGGAGCAGAGCTCGTGTCCGGTGAACTCGTCGACCACGCTGGAGTAGGTGAACCCGGCGTTGGCGGCCCGCTTGGCGATGACGCCGTTCAGGACGTCGGCCGCGTTGTTGATGGCGCCGCGCTCGGTCTCGGTGAGGCCGGCGATGCAGGTGCCGGACAGCTTGTAGAAGCGGGGGTAGCCGAGGACCACGATGTGCGCCTGCGGGGAGCGGGCGCGGATGCCGTTGTAGAGCGAGTCCAGCTTGCCGGGCAGGGAGTTCTGCATCTGGCCGACGGCGGTGTTGACGCGGCTGACACAGGTGGCCTCGCTCTGCAGCACGCAGGCCTGCATGACGTCCGCGAAGCCGATGTCGTTGCCGCCCGCCGAGACGCTGACGAGGGTGGTGGAGGAGGTCAGCGCACCCAGTTGCCCGCTGGAGACGCTGGAGGTCGTCGCACCCGAACAGGCGACGAAGCGGAAGGAGGCCGGGGAGTTGGCGTTCGCCCACAGCTGCGGGTACGCCTTGGTGCTCCGCTTGCAGTCACCGCTTTCGGAGGTGTAGCTGCCGGCGCCGACGCCGGAGGAGTAGGAGTCGCCGAGGGCGACGTAGTGCTGTCCGGCCGCCGAGGCGGGTTGCGCCAGGCCGAGGACGGTGGCGGCACCCAGCAGGAGGGTCGCCAGAGAAGCCGCGAGGGAACGCACTGACACGTGTATCCACCCTTCACACGCGTTACTTGCACCGGTAGTTGAGGGAGCAAGCACGGTTGTAGCAGGCCGGGATACCGCGCGGTAACCGTCGCGCTGGAAGTCATCCGGAATGCCCCGAATACTGAGGTGCTCACATCAACTACGCGCGTGGATAAACCTCTGACGTGGGGTCTTGTCGTGAAGGTCCGACGGGACTTGGAGCGGTGCGGTTACCCCCGGCGCCGCGCACCGGGGAAACCGCCGGCCGGCCACCGTCCCGCCCCCCGGCCGGGACGGTGGCCGACGTCCCCTCGCTCCCCTCGCCCCGCTCAGCCCACCTCCGCCCGTCCGGCCCCGTTGGGGGGCGCGGTGAACGGGGGCGCCGGCGGCGCGGGGTGCGTCGGCGGGCCGGCGAGGAGGCGGCGCGGGTCGGCAGCCCGGGTGATGGCGGTCTCGACGGCGGCGATCCGCTCCCCCAGCACCGCCAGGGCGGCGATGGCGCGGGTGAGCGCGTCGTCGTCCGGGCCGCCCAGGGTGCTGGTGCGGACGTGGGCGGCCTTCACCTCGGCCCAGCGGTCCGCCTGCGACGGGGTGAGCGTGCCGCACAGTTCGGCCAGCTTGAGCAGGTTCGCCTCGGCGCCGGTGGTGAGGGTCTGCGCCTCGGCCGTGTAGTGGTCGTGGACCACGGCCGCGAGTTCGGCCTCGTTCATGACCGGCTGGATGCGCTGGGCGATCTTGTTCATGTTGCGGTAGGAGCCCTGGAGCCGGAACGGCGGTTCCGTGCGGGCGTCGTCGGACTGCGCGGCGGAGGCGATGTAGACGGCGTTGACGGCGAGGACGGTGCGGCGGGCGGTGAGCAGGTGGCGCAGCACGGCCAGGACGCGGTCGAGTTCGGTGGGCGCGTAGGGGTGCGCGAGCCGGTCGGGACGGGCCGTGGGGTCGTCCGCGGCCAGCCGGAGCAGCAGGGCGAGGTCGGCGCGGTCGCGGGCGGCGAGCGGGGCGAGCACCGGGTTGGCGGTGAACGCGTTCTCCACGAAACTCGAGGCGAACACCTCCTCCTTGCCGGTGAGGACGTCGCCCAGGTTCCACACGTCGGCGCGGTTGGCGAGCATGTCCGGCACCCGGAACGCCTCCCCCGACTCGGTGTAGGGGTTGCCGGCCATGCACACCGCGAACCGCTTGCCGCGCAGGTCGTAGGTGCGCGGCTCGCCCTGCCAGACGCCCTCCACGCGGCGGGTGGAGTCGCACAACGGGATGAACTTCTGGAGCAGTTCGGGCGAGCAGTGCTGGATGTCGTCGAGGTGGAGGAGCGTGTTGCTGCCGGCGGCCAGCGCGAAGTTGATCTTCTCGATCTCCTGGCGCGCGGTCGCGTCGGGCGCCTCGGCCGGGTCGAGCGAGGTGACGGCGTGGCCGAGGGCCGGGCCGCTCACCTTGACCAGCAGCAGGCCGAGCCGGTGGGCCACGTACTCCATGAGCGTGGTCTTGCCGTAGCCGGGCGGGGACAGAAGCAGCAGCAGGCCGCCGGTGCCGGTGCGGGCGTCCTCGCCGGTGGTGCCGAGCTGTTTGGCGAGGCTGTCGCCGACGAGCGGCAGGTACACCTCGTCGACCAGGCGGTTGCGGACGAACGAGGACATCACGCGCGGGCGGTGGTCGTCCAGCCGCAACCGGGCCCGCTCGGCGGTCACCAGCTCGGTGCGGTGGCGCTGGAAGGCGCGGAAGGCGGGCACGTCCTGCTCCCGGAACCGCCGGGTGCGGGCGAGGAACTCGTCGACGCGCAGGCCGAGTCGGCGGTCGGTGATGCGGGGATGGGTGCCGAGCAGACCCTCCACGGTGGTGGTCAGGGGCGCGTCGGAGACGTGGCGCGGCAGGTCCGGGCACAGCTCGGCGGCCACCGCTTCGGCGAGGTCGCCGGGGGTGACGTCGGCACCGGTGGCCGTGGCGTAGGCCGTCAGCCACGCCTCGACCAGGCGGCGGCGCGCGGACAGGTCCGCCAGGGCGGGCAGGTCCTCCTGGTACGCGGCGGGGGCCGCCTCGCGGAAGCGGTCGAGCAGGGTGTGCACCCGGGCGGCGAGGACGAACCCCTCGGGGGCGGTGGTGAGTTCCTCCAGGAGGTAGGCGGCCGAGGCACCGGCGGGGACGGTCGCGTCGCCGTGCCAGGCGGCGACCGCCCGCTCGGTCTCCGCCCGGAGGTCGTCGAGGGCGGGGGTGGGGCCGAAGGCGTCGGCCGCGCGGGCCAGGGAGCGCGCCCGGCGGGTGAGGACGGACCGCTGCTCCGGGGTGGTGCCGTGGGCCCAGTACAGCAGGGCGGCGGCGCGGGCGGCGGGCTCGTGGCGCAGGGTGCCGGCGGTGCCGTGCAGGCGCAGGGCGGCGGTGAGGATCGCGGTGGCGTCCTGGTCGTGGACCCCGCGCTCGTACCCCTCGTCGTACGCCTCCTCGGCGGCCCGGCGGACCAGGGCGCCGAGGTCGTCGGCGGCGTTCAGCGCGTCGGGGCCGTGGTCGTGGAGCAGGCGGGCGGCGAGGTGTTCGGCGCGGTAGACCTCGGGCGACTCGGACGGCAGGTGCCGGTTCCAGTAGGGGCGGGCCGCGAGGATCGCGGGGTCGTCGACGGGGGCCCGGTAGTCGGTGCCGGTGAGGGCGAAGGCGAGGCCGTCGCCCTGCGGGACGAGGGTGAGTTCGGGGCTCCGGCCGGTGACGGCGAAGCGGTGTCCGCCCAGGCGGACGGCCCGGCCGCCGTCCGCGTAGAGGTCGGTGCGGTCGCGCAGCGCCCGGTCCGCCTCCTGGCGGGCGGTGCGGATGCGGCCGTCGAGTTCCTCCGCCCGGACGCGGTCGCCGAGTGCGCGCAGTTCGTCGGCGGTGCGGCGGACCTTGACGATCAGCGGGTCGGAGGCGAAGTAGGTGCTGACGGCGTCGGCGTCGGCGAGGGCCGCGGAGCGGCGGGCGACGGCCTCCAGGGCGCGCTCGGCGGCGGTGGCGAGCTGCTCGGCGCGGTGGGCGCGGGCGTCGGTGAGGCTCTGCCGGCGGGCGGTGAACGCCTCGTGGATCGCGGTGCGCTGGTCCATCAGCTCGCCGAGGACGTCGTCGGACTCCGCGAAGCGGGACTCCAGCACCTCCAGTTGGGCGAGGGCGCGGGCCAGTTGGTCGTCGCACGCCTCGGGGGTGTCGGCCGCGGCCAGCGCGCCGGTGACGGTGCGGCCGAGCAGGGCGAGTTCGGCGGCGAACCCGGCGCGGGTCTCCCGGTCGAGGAGGGCGCGGCGGCGGGTGTCGAGGGTGGCGCGGGCGCGGTTGACGCCGCCGAGAGCCTCGGCGACGCGTTCCAGGACGGCGGTGCGGACGGTGGTGTCGGCGATGTCGAGGGAGCCGACCACCTCGGTGACGGTGCGCAGTCCGTCGGCGAGTTCCTCCAGGCGGGCGGCGACCGGAGCGGCCCCGGCGGCGGTGGTGATCGCCTCCGCGTCGGCGACGAGACGTTCGACGTCGGCGTGGTGGGCGGCGAAGGCGTCCTCGCGGGCGAGGAAGTCGACGGCGCGCCGGCCGAAGGAGGCGAGGTCGGCCTCGGCGCCGGCGGCCAGTTCGTCGATGCGGGCGCGGTCCGCGTACCGCAGGTCCTTCAGGGTGAGCAGGTGGCCCTGGGCGTGCCGGAGTTCGGTGAGTCCGGTGACCCAGGCGGCTGCCTCGCGGGGCTGTTCGCCGCGCAGTCGGCGCACCACGGCGGCGACCCGCCCGGCGGCCTCGTCGAGGGCGTCGGCGGCGTGGCGGGTGAGGGAGCGGACGGTCTCGAACTCGGCGAGGACCTGTTCGGCGGTGCCGCGCATCCGCTCCAGCGGGGAGCGCAGGTCGCCCAGGTCGGCGTCGCCGAGCCAGTGGTGGGCGTCGAGGGTGCGCACGCAGGCGGTGACCAGGGCCTGGTGGACCTCGGTCGTCGGGGTGGTCTCGGCGACGGAGCGGGCCAGGGACAGGCAGTCGGAGATGCCGCGCACCAGGTCGGCGTTGCCGAGCCGGGCGAGCGGGCCGTCGCCGGGCGGCCGGGCGGCGGCGTGGGTGTCGGAGACGTAGGGCGTGTGCCAGACCTGGACGGGGTGGACGCGGGCGGGGTCGTCGCCGTCGGGCCGCAGCAGGGTGAGCGTGCCGTCGTCGGTGAGCGCCCAGCCGTGGCCGGTGAGGGGGGTGGCGACCTCCTCCCGGATGACGTTGTACGACAGCAGCAGGGCGCGGCCCCGGGCGGGGGCGTGGAAGGCGTACAGCACGTCCTCGCCGTTGGGCGAGCGCACCTCGCGTTCGAAGTCCGTGCCGGTGGTGTCGAGGTCGTACGTCTTGTGCGGCCCGGCGGCCAGGCAGTAGCCGCCGGGGAAGACGATGCCCTGGTCGCCGGGGAGGCGGCGGCAGCCCCGGCCGATGCCGTCGAGGCGGACGACGGTCCTGGTGAGCGTGTTGAAGACCAGGTGGCGGTGGGCGGTCTCCTTGTAGGGCAGGACCCGCAGCAGGACGAGGGCGCCGACGCGGGCGTGGGCGATCTCGGCGTCGGCGAGGGACTGCAGGGGCTCGTCGACGGGCTCGGAGTGGATGCCGTCGGGGCTGTCCGTGTCGTTCGCGGTCTTGACGGTGAGGGTGCCTCCGAGGGTGTCGACGAAGACCTCGCCGAGCACGGAGACGTGCGGGTGGCGGCCGAGGACGTGGTCCTCGCGGGTGGTGCGGGTCCACTCGATGTCGGGGGCCGGGGTGCGGGCGTGGTCGCGGTCGCCGCGTGCGTCGAGGAAGGCGGTCCGGCCGTCCTCGGTGACCGACCAGCGCAGGACGCGGATGTCGTCGGCCTTCTCGCCGGTCTGGAAGACGGCGAGGAGTGTGCCGTCGACGCGGCGCAGCCGCAGCAGGCGTGCCTGGCGGTAGTAGCGGTGCAGGGCGGCGAACTCGCGGACGAACGCGGGGTCGTCGAGGAGTCCGGGCACGGCGTCGTCGGGCAGCCGGTTCAGGTCGCGGTCGTGGAGGGCGAGGACGTCGCCGACGGCGGTCTCGTTCTCCGGGCGGGGGCGGGCCTCGTAGCCGAAGAGGAGCGCGTCGCCCACGGCGACGAGGTCGCGGGGCACGCTGGTGCGCTCGGTGCGCAGCCGCTCGGTGCCGGTCAGGCTCAGTCCGGCGGAGCCGAACTCCTCGATGCGGCGCCGGTTCAGCTCCTCGGCGCGGCGGGCGAGGTCGGCGGCCTCGGCGCCGAGGCGGTCCCGCAGCACCTGGTAGGCGCCGCCGTCGGCGGCCTCCGCGCCGGGCGTGCGGTCGGCGGCCCCGCCGGCGGGGGTGTCGGTGCCGGGGGCCGGGGTGCCCGGGGTGCTGGGGCTGCCGTCGCCGCCGGGGGTCGCGCCGGGGACCGTGGAGTCGTGGGTGGACGGGTGCGCCGTGCCGGGGGCGTGCGGGGTGGCCGTGTCGTGCGTGCCGGTGGTCATGGCTGCCTCTCGGGTGGGACGACCGGGAGCCGCCGTCCCCTGTGCGGCGGCTCCCGGTCCGTGGTGGGTCAGGCCCGGGCGTGGCCGTTCAACGCGGCCAGCGGAGTGTCCGCGAGCCCCAACTCACCAGCCTTGGCGATCAGTTCCTCGAACCGACCGGTGTTCTCGCCGCCGGCCCGCATCAGCTGCATCAGCAGGGCGGAGACGGTGAGGTTCTGTACGTCGGCCGTCGACACGGAGCCGAGGACGCGGCTCAGGTCGTCGGTGAAGCTGGCGGTGCCGTCCAGCCAGGGGCCGGCGAGGGCCTGGGCGGTCTCGGAGTTCTGCACGAAGCCGTCGATGCCCTTGCCGAGCGAGACCGAGGAGACCAGGCGGTCGAGGAAGACGGACTCCCCGCCAACGATGTTGATGTCGGCGTTCTCCAGGCCGGTCGCGAGCACCGTGGCCTGCGCCTCGGCGACCTGCCGCTGCACCTCCAGGCCGGCCAGCCGGACGTCCTTCTCCGCCTCCAGGCGCAGCCGGTACTCCTCGTGCCCGCGGGACGCCTCGTCCAGGGCGGCCATCGCCGCCGCCTTCTCGGTGAGGCCGGCGGCCTCCGCGCGAAGCTTCTCGCCGATGGCCTCCGCCTCGGCGAGGGCCCGGGCCCGGGCGCCCTCGGCCTCGGCGCGCATCCGCGCCTGGGTGGCCTCGGCCTCGGCACGGCCCGCCTTCTCGATGACGTCGGCCTCCTTGTCCCGGACCTGGACGGCCGCCAGTCCCTCGGCGGCGGCCTCCGCCTGGATGCCCTCGGCCGTCCGCAGCTTGGCCCGCGCGTCCAGGTCGGCGGTCTTCAACCGGGCCTCGGCGAGGGTGAGTTCCTCGGCGGCACGGTGGGTGGCGGACTGCTCGGCGGCCTCGGCGGCCTTGATGTCCTTGACCAGCTTCTCCTGCGCCTCGGCCTCGGCGGCGATGACGACGGCCTGCCGCTCGCGCTCGGCCTCCTCCACGGCCCGCAGCCGCTTGATGGACTCCTCCTGCTCGGCGACCGTGCGGTCCACCGCGACCCGCTCCCGGATGACCTCGGCGATCTCCCGCTTCTCCGCCTCGACCTCCTTCGAGGCGGCGATGCGGGTCAGTTCGGTCTCCCGCTCGCGGGCGATGACCTCCAGCTGGCGGTCCTTCTCGATGCGCTCGCTCTCCACGGCGATGACCCGCTCACGGTTCTTGGCGGCCACGGCGACCTCGCGGGCCTGGTTCTCGCGCTGCACGCCGAGCTGTTCCTCGGTCTGCAGGAAGGCGCTCTGCGCACGCAGCCGCTCCTCCTCCACCACCCGTGCCGTCTCCGCCTCCTCACGGGCCCGCACGGTCTCGATCTCGCGGCGCTGCTTGATCTCGGCGTCGGTCTGCCGCCGCTCCAGCTCCAGGATCGCCTCGCGGGCGTCGACGTTCTGCCGGGTGATCTCCTTCTCCTCGCCGCGCTGGGCCTCGTTGGTGCGGATGTGCTCCACGGCGGTCAGCTCGGTGATCTTGCGGATGCCCTGCGCGTCGAGCACGTTGCCGGGGTCGAGCTGCGTCAGCGGCGTCTGCTCCAGGTAGTCGATCGCCGCGTCCTCGAGGTGGTAGCCATTCAGGTCGACGCCGATGACCTCGATGATCCGGTACCGCAGTTCCTCACGCTTGGTGTAGAGGTCGGTGAAGTCCATCTGCTTGCCGACGGTCTTCAGCGCCTCGGAGAACTTCGCGTGGAACAGCTCCTGAAGCGTGTCGCGGTCGCTGGCCCGGGCGGTGCCCACCGCCTGGGCGACCCGGATGACGTCCTCCACGGTCTTGTTGACCTTGACGAAGAACGTGATGCGAATGTCCGCGCGGATGTTGTCCCGGCAGATCAGCCCTTCCTTGCCGGCCCGGGTGATGTCGATGGTCTTCACCGAGATGTCCATGACCTCGGCCTTGTGCAGCACCGGCAGCACGACCTGTCCGGTGAAGGTGACGTCGACCTTGCGGATCTTGGAGACGATCAGCGCCTTGCCCTGTTCCACCTTGCGGAACAGGGTCGAGACGACCAGCAGGGCGACGAGTACGAACAACAGGGAGACGCCGGCGACTACGGCGACGCCCACGGTGGCGGCATCCATGGGACACGTCCTTCGGAAGCTTGGTTCGAGAGCTGGGAGGTGCGCTGCGGTGACGGAGCGGTGTCGGGGCCCGACGGGGTGTGACGGGCCGGGGGCAGGGGCGCGGGGCCCGGCCCGTCGGGCAGGAGACGGGTGCGATCGGGTGGGGTGGCGAGGTGCCGGAGGGCGGTCGCGCCGGGGGCGCGGGGGTGCCGCGGGGTCAGGCGGCGCGGTCGTGCGGCACGTGCGGGAGGGGCGTGTCGGCCCCGTGGTGCGGCGCGTGCGGCAGGCCGCCCCGGTCCCCGTCGAGCCCGCGGACCGACCGGGACGGCGCGGGTTCGTCGGGGCAGGGCCGGTGCAGCGGCCGGACGAAGAAGCGGGTGAGCCGCCAGGCGGCGAACAGCGCGCCGGCCGCGACCGGCAGGCGCAGCAGTCCGCCTCCGGAAGCCGTCGGCCCGAACGCGGCCAGCAGGACGGCGGCGCCCAGGGCGAGCAGCCACGCCGTCAGGGTCAGCAGGGACAGCACGACCGCGACCGGCGCTCCACCCAGACCCCACGCTCGGAGGTCCGCGTCCCCGTCGAAGGCGTCGGCGCTGGTGACACCCAGGGCGACCAGCAGCCAGAAGCCCGCGGCCACGACCAGGCCGGCGGTGAACAACAGGACGGGCAGGCCGGTCGCGGTCTCGATCAGTACGCGCATCCCCGGCCCCCTTCCGTTCGTCGTCCCGCTGCGTCCTCGCGCTCGCCGCGCACGTCCGCGGTGCCCTGTTCGGACGGCACCGCCGGGTGGCACCGCACGGTTCCGGTTCCGGTACCCGCACCTGCCGGTGCTCGGCACCGGAACCTTCCGTGGTGCTCCCCGCGGTCCATGATGCCGGACGCTGATCCACTCGCGCATTGCCGGATTCCGGCAATGTTCACTAGGGTCTGCATGCCGGGGGCGGGCCAACTCCGCGTCAGGACAACGTCAGAGGCGCGTCAGGAGCGCGTCAATATTGAGGGGGAACAGTGGCGGATCGCGAGATCCCGGAGGAGTATCTCGAAGGTTATGCCCGGATCCTGGTGGAGGTCGCCGCCACGGGCAGACGCCTCACCCGGGACGAGATCGCGTCCCGCCGGGCCCTGGGCGAGCGGGCCGCCGAGGACGGTTTCGGACTGCGCCGCCTGGTCAGCGCCCATCTGGCGGCCGCCCGGGACGCCTGGCCGCGCACCGCCGCATCGGCCGCCGACGCCCTGGCCGCCGTCCAGCAGGTGGTGGACGCGTTCGCCGAGGGGTACGAGCGGGCCCAGCGCATGGCGGTCCGTCAGGAGGAGGCCGCCCGACGGGAGTTCATCGACGACCTGCTGCACGGACGCAGTGACCTGGGCCGGCTCGCGGAACGGGCGGAACGCTTCGGCCTGCGGCTGTCCCACGCCCACGCGGTGGCCGTCGCCCGGGGCCCGGTCGCCTACGACGAGGGCGACCCGGTGGCCCGCCGGGTGGAACTCGCCCTGATCTCACGGTTCGACGACCGCAACGTGCTGCTGACCACCAAGGACGGGCGCCTGCTGTGCATCGCGCCGGGACACCAGGAGGAGGTCCTCTCCTACTTCGCCAAGCAGGCGCACGCCGCCACCGACGGCGGCCAGGTCGCCGTCGGACGCGCGCGGTCGGGGCCCGGCGGGGTCGTCCAGTCGTACGAGGAGGCGCTGAGCACGCTGGAGATCGCCGAACGGCTGGGGATGGACGAACCGGTGCTGCGGGCCGGGGACCTGCTCGTCTATCCGGTGCTGTCCCGCGACCGGCAGGCCATGGCCGACCTGGTGCAGAACACCCTGGGCCCGCTCACCACGGCGCGCGGCGGTCCGATGCCGCTGCTGGACACCCTCACCGCGTACTTCGACGCGGGGTGCGTGGCCGCGGAGGCGGCCCGCCGGCTCTCCCTGAGCGTGCGCGCGCTGACCTACCGCCTGGAGCGCATCCGCAGCCTCACCGGTGCCAACCCGGCGGATCCGGCGCACCGTTACATGCTGCAGACGGCGGTCATCGGCGCCCGGCTGCTGGACTGGCCGACGACGGAGCTGTGACGCGGGGGCGGTCGGTGACGCCGAGCGCCGGGTGGGGCGGCCCGCGGACCGGCTCGGGCTCCCGCGGGCCCGGCCCGGCTCGCGCGGCGCCGTCAGACGTCCTTCAGCATCTCGCGTCGCAGTGCGTCGGCCGGCATCGCCGTCAGGCGGGGCGCCTCCTCGTTCCAGTCGCGGGCCATGCGCTCCAGGCCGTCGGCGAAGGCCCGTCGCAGGTGCGCGTGGACGAACGCGAGGACGAGGGCCGCCACCGGGCGGAACAGGTGGCGGCCGCGGATCCGCGCGGTGACGGTCACCTGCCAGGTGCCCTCGGGGCCCGGCCGGGGGGTCGCCCGCAGGTCGGCACGGGCGGCGCCGCAGCGCAGCCGGGCGCGCAGAGGCGCGGAGCGGGACGTCCGGCCGGTGTCCGCCGCCTCCCACCAGTCGTCGAACCGCAGCAGCGCCCGGCCCTCGAAACGGGACAGCAACGGCATGACGCCGGCGAGGTGCGCCCGCCCGGCGACCTCGACGACGCGCGGGCGGTCCGGGGCGCGCAGGGCGAAGTCCGCCGTGATCTCCCCCTCCGGGCCCGTCGTCGTGACCCCCAGACGCAGGGCCCGGCGCCGGTTCCACTCCTCGACCGAGACACGGACCCGTTCGGGGTGCCCGGAGTGCTCGGGCGCCGCCGCCTCACCGCTGCCACCGGCGGCCGGTTCCCGGGGGGCGTGAGCGGTGCGGCCCGGGTGGCTGCCGGTGCCGCCCGTACGCCCGGTGCGGCCGGCGTCCCCGGGGCGGGCCTCCCGCGCGGTGTCCCCGGCCGCTGCCGCAGGGTGCCCCTCCAGGGCCGGCGTCACGGTGTCACCGACTGCCGATGCCGGCGCGCCGTGCGCCTTGGGGCCGGTGTCCGGCACCGTCTCCGGGCCGCCGTCCCGGGCCACCCCGGCGCCGGGCTCGACCTCGTAGACCGCGCCGCGTGCCAGGTGACGGCCGCCGGTCAGCCGCACGTCCGGCACCGGCCGGCCGTCCGGGAGGACGAGCCGGCCGTCCGCCTCCGGGCGGGTGGCCTCCACCACGTCGAGGGCGACGGCGAGGGCGTCGGCGGGCCAGGCGCGCGGGACCGGGGTGAGCAGCACCGTGTGACGGAGGGAGACCATGGCACCAGGGTGGCGGTCGGGACGCGCGGGTTCCAGGCCGGGAGTCGGCAGGACCCGGCGCCACAGCCTGCCCGCATCCGGCAGGGCGGGTGCTCAGCCCTCGACGAGGGTGATGCCGTTCCTGCTGACGGCGTGGAAGGCGGGCAGCGGCATGCCGCCCGCGGGCCGGAGTTCCAGCAGCGTGGCCTCCACGTCGGCCGCCCCGGGCGTGAACGTCCCCTCGGGCACGGTGCCGGTGTTCTCCCAGCGGTGCGGCAGGCCGTCGCAGACCGCGCGGGTGCCGCCGATGCCGTAGCGGACGGTGGACGGGTCCTGGTGCAGCGAGGAGCTGACGAACACCGGTCCCACGGCGGCCAGACAGCGGTAGGTGCCGGTGAGCGTGACGGTCCCGTCGGCGGCGACGCGGCCCACGGAGTCGACGGTGACCACCTCCTGCACGGCGGTGGACGCCGCCGCCGTGGGAGCCGCGGCGGCGGAGCCGAGGAGCAGCAGCGCGGCGCCGACGGCGGCACCGAGGGCGGAGCGCGGGGAGAGGGAGCGTGGAGCCATGGGGGGAACCTCCCGGTATGGGGTGATTGAGGGCCTCCACCAGTACCGGGCCGGAGGGCCCGGGGACGTGACCCTCACCCCTTCGGTGGCGAGTCCGCACCGGGCGTCGGGGAACCGTCCCGGGAATGTCCGGGAGCTGTCACGCTTCGCGTCCGCCCGTTCCGCGGCGGACCGGGCGGGCGCATCGTCGAGGGGTACGGCCCCTCAGGAACCGTCCCACCGATGTGGAGGTGCGCCATGTGTGCCCACCAGCCTTCCTGCGCCCGGACCGCGGCCCCCGCCCCGCACGTGGTGGCCGCCCACCCCGAACAGGGCTGGAGCCTGCTGTGCGACGGCTCCATCGTCTTCGACGACACCGGTGAACTGCTGCCCGACGGCCGGGTGGTCGCACCGCACCGGGCGCCCGTCGGCCCGCTCGTGGTCGCCGCCTGACCGGACGGCACCGGGGCACGGGGCGCCGGGTGGAGCGGGTGGCGGTGACGCGGGACCGTACCGCCGGTCAGGGCAGGACCGCGAACCCGTCGAGTTCCACCAGCGCCCGCTCGTCCCAGAGGCGCACCACCTGGACAACCGCCATCGCGGGATAGTCCCGGCCCGCCGCCTCCCGCCAGATGCGGCCGATGTCCCGGGCGTGCACCCGGTAGTCGGCGATGTCGGTGGCGTAGACGGTGACGCGGGCCAGGTCGGCCGAGGTGCCGCCGGCCGCGCGCAGGGCGCCCAGGAGGTTGGCCAGGGCCCGGGTGAACTGGTCGGGCAGCGTGTCGCCGACGACCTTGCCGTCCCCGTCGAGTGCGGTCTGGCCGGCCAGGAACACCACCCGGGAGCCGGTCGCGACGACCGCGTGGGAGAAGCCGGCCGGCGGGGAGAGGTCGGGCGGGTTGATGCGCTCGGCGGTCAACGGTCCTCCAGGCTGGGCGGATTGATGCGCTGGTCGGTTGACGACCCTCAGGGTTCGTTGGATTGACGCGATCGGCGGTCAAGGTCCCTTCGCTCTTGGCGGGTTGCTGCGCTCGGTGGTCAACGATCCTCCAGGCTCTTGTACAACTCCTTGGCGATGATGCCGCGTTGCACCTCGCTGGCCCCTTCGTAGACGCGGGGGGCGCGCACCTCGCGGTAGAGGTGTTCGAGCAGGTGGCCGCGGCGCAGGGCCCGGGCGCCGTGCAGTTGCACCGAGCGGTCGACGACGTACTGCGCGGTCTCGGTGGCCAGCAGTTTCGCCATGGCCGCGCGCCGGGGGACGTCCGGGTCACCGGCGTCGTGGGCGGCGGCCGCCGCGTAGACCATCAGGCGGGCCGCCTCGGTGCGCACGGCCATCTCGGCGACCTGGTGGGAGACGGCTTGGAGGTCGGCGAGCCGTCCGCCGAACGCCTCCCGGTCGGCGGTGTGTCCGAGGGCGGCGTCGAGTGCCGCCTGGGCCATGCCGACGGCGAAGGCGCCGACGCTGGGCCGGAACAGGTTGAGGGTGTCCATGGCGACCCGGAAGCCGTGCCCGGGCTCGCCGAGCAGGTCGTCGGCGGTGACCGGGACGGCGTCGAAGCGCAGGGCTCCGATGGGGTGCGGGGAGAGCATGTCGAGAGGGGTGCCGGTGAGACCGGGGCGGTCGGCGGGGACGAGGAACGCGGTCACGCCGCGGGCGCCGGCGCCGGGCCCGGTGCGGGCGAAGACGGTGTAGAGGTCCGCCTCGGGCGCGTTGGAGATCCAGCACTTGTCGCCGGTCAGGCGCCAGCCGCCGGTGCCGTCCGGGTCGGCGGCCAGGGCGAGGGCGGCGGCGTCGGAGCCGGCGCCGGGCTCGCTGAGGGCGAAGGCGGCGACCGCGCTGCCGTCGCTCACCCGGGGGATCCAGCGGGCGCGTTGGGTCTCGGTGCCGTGCGCGTGCACGGGGTGGGCGCCCAGCCCCTGGAGGGCGAGCGCGGTCTCGGCCTCGGTGCAGGCGCGGGCCAGGGACTCGCGCATCAGGCACAGGTCGAGGGCGCCGGAGGTGAACAGCCGCGACAGCAGGCCGAGCCGGCCGAGTTCCGCGACGAGGGCGCGGTTGACGTGGCCGGGTTCGCCCCGGTCGGCGAGCGGTCGCAGGCGTCGGGCGGCCAGGTCCCGTAGTTCGGCGCACCAGGCGGTCTGTGCCGGTTCGAGCGAGAATGCGGTCATCGCCGGTCCCTTCCTCCCCGCCGGGGCCGCCCCACGGAACACCCCTGGGCAGCGGGCCGACCGCGCCGGCGGCCTCCCGGCCCGGGCGCACCGGGCGGCCGTCCGAGGTTATCGCGAACCGTTGACTGTCGTCACCAACACGATACGCTCCTTCTGCGAGCCCACCACGCCGAGGGGGCGAACCGTCATGAAGCCACGGGCCACCGCGCACGTCGACACTTTCGCCCGCGACCACCTCCCGCCACCCGGGCAGTGGCCCGAACTCCGCTTCGATCTGCCGGAGTTGGCGTACCCCGAGCGGCTGAACTGCGCCGCCGAACTGCTGCACGGCCCGCCCGGCGACCGCCCGGCCTTCCGCACCCCCGACGGGGGCACCTGGACCTACGGTGAGCTGCGGGCCCGCGTGGACCGGCTCGCGCACCTGCTCAGCGGTGACCTCGGGGTGGTGCCGGGCAACCGGGTGCTGCTGCGCGGCCCGACCACCCCCTGGCTGGCGGCCTGCTGGCTGGCGGTGCTCAAGGCGGGCGCGATCGCCGTCACCGTGCTGGCCCAGCAACGCCCGCACGAACTGAGCACCCTCTGCGAGATCGCCGAGGTCCGGCACGCCCTGTGCGACGTCCGGTCGGTCGACGACCTCGCCAAGGCCGAGATCCCCGGGCTGCGGATCACGACCTACGGCGGCGACGCCCCGGACGACCTGCTGCGCCGTCCGGCACCCGGGACGCCGTACGAGGCGGTGCCCACCGCGGCCGACGACGTGGCCCTGATCGCCTTCACCTCGGGCACCACCGGCCGCCCGAAGGGCTGCATGCACGTCCACCGGGACGTGCTGGCCGTCGCGGACACCTTCTCCCGGCACGTCCTGCGCCCACGCGCCGACGACGTGTTCGCGGGCAGTCCCCCGCTCGGCTTCACCTTCGGGCTCGGCGGTCTGGTCGTCTTCCCGCTGCGGGCGGGCGCCAGCGCGCTGCTGCTCGAACAGGCCCACCCGGACCAGCTGTTGCCGGCGATCGCCGCGCACCGGGTGTCGGTGCTGTTCACGGCACCCACCGCCTACCGGGCGATGCTCGACGGCCTGGACGCGCACGACGTGTCCTCGCTGCGGCGCTGCGTCTCGGCGGGCGAGAACCTGCCGGCCGCGACCTGGCGGGCCTGGCACGAACGCACCGGCGTGCGCATCATCAACGGCATCGGCGCCACCGAGCTGCTGCACATCTTCATCTCCGCCGCCGACGAGCGGATCCGCCCCGGCACCACCGGCGTCCCGGTCCCGGGCTGGCAGGCCCGCGTGCAGGACGCCGACGGCGAGCCGGTCCCGGACGGCGAGCCGGGTCTGCTGGCGGTGCGCGGTCCGGTCGGCTGCCGCTACCTCGCCGACCCGCGGCAGCGGGACTACGTGCGCGACGGCTGGAACATCACCGGCGACACCTACGTCCGGGAGCCCGACGGCTACTTCCGCTACGTCGCCCGCGCCGACGACATGATCATCACCGCCGGTTACAACGTCGCCGGACCGGAGGTGGAGGACGCCCTGCTGCGGCACCCGGACGTCGTCGAGGCGGCCGTCGTGGGACGGCCCGACGAGGCCCGCGGCCAGGTGGTGGTGGCGTACGCGGTGCTCAGGGAGGGCGCCGAGCGGGACGGGGAGGCGTTGCGCGCCTTCGTGAAGTCGGAGCTGGCGCCCTTCAAATGCCCGCGGGAGATCGTGTTCCTGGACGCCTTGCCGCGCACCGCCACCGGCAAGCTGCAGCGCTTCCGGCTGCGGTCCGCCGCGGGCGGCCGGGCCGACGACGGCGACCGGGCCGACGAGGGCCACGGCGGGCCGGGAGAGCGGACCGGGGAGCGGGCGCGATGCGGTGGGACGGACTCCGACGGCACGACCTAAGATGATCAATGTGTCCGACCAGCCTGCTCCACGGTCTCTCATCGTCACGCTCTACGGCGCCTACGGCCGCTTCGTGCCGGGCCCGGTGCCCGTCGCGGAGCTGATCCGGCTCCTGGCGGCGGTGGGCGTGGACGCCCCCTCCGTCCGTTCCTCGGTGTCCCGTCTCAAGCGGCGCGGACTGCTCGTCCCGGCCCGCACCGCACAGGGCGCCGCCGGCTACGAACTGTCGGCCGACGCACGGCAGTTGCTGGAGGACGGCGACCGCCGCATCTACGCCACCGCCCCGCCGCGGGACGAGGGCTGGGTGCTCGCGGTGTTCTCCGTGCCGGAGTCGGAGCGGCAGAAGCGGCACGTGCTGCGCTCCCGCCTGGCCGGGCTCGGCTTCGGCACGGCGGCCCCCGGGGTGTGGATCGCCCCCGCGCGGTTCCACGAGGAGACCCGGCACACCCTGGAGCGGCTGGGCCTGGACCGGTACGTCGACTTCTTCCGCGGCGAGCACCTCGGCTTCGCCGCCACCGCGGACGCGGTGGCCCGCTGGTGGGACCTGTCCCGGATCGCGGAGGAGCACGAGGCGTTCCTGGACCGGCACGCCGAGGTGCTGCGCGCCTGGGAGGGGCGCGCGGACACCCCGCCCGAGGAGGCGTACCGCGACTACCTGCTCGCGCTGGACTCCTGGCGCCACCTGCCCTACACCGACCCGGGCCTGCCGGCCGCCCTGCTGCCCGAGGACTGGCCGGGGGCGCGGTCGGCCGCCGTCTTCCACGGCCTGCACACCCGTCTGCGGGACGCGGGCGCCGCGTTCGCGGGCCTCTGACGGCGGGGGCGCCGGGCGAGGCCCCTCGGGTGCACACGCGGGCGTCCGGTGCGGGCGCCCTCGGTGGGGCGCCCGTGGGGCTCACGCCCCCGTGCGGCCCGCCGGGCCGGGGCGGGTGGCCAGGGTGCCCACCGGGTCCTTGCGGCCGGTCTGCGGGGGCCGGCTGCCCGCCCGGTAGGGGGCCGGCCAAACCACGCCCGGGCCGTCGTAGCCCTGTTCCGCCGCCGCGTGCAGCGTCCAGTGCGGGTCGTACAGGTGCGGGCGGGCCAGCGCGCACAGGTCGGTACGGCCCGCCAGGATCAGGGAGTTGACGTCGTCCCAGGAGGAGATCGCGCCCACGGCGACCACCGGGACGCCCACCTCGTGGCGGATGCGGTCGGCGAACGGCGTCTGGTACGACCGCCCGAACTCCGGCCGTTCCTCGGCGACCACCTGACCGGTGGACACGTCGATGGCGTCCGCCCCGTGCGCGGCGAAGGCCCGGGCGAGGACGACGGCGTCGTCGCCGGTGGTGCCGCCCTCGGCCCAGTCGGTCGCGGAGATGCGGACGGTCATCGGCCGGTCCCCGGGCCACGCGGCGCGGACCGCGTCGAAGACCTCCAGCGGGAAGCGGAGCCGGTTCTCCGGGGAGCCGCCGTAGGCGTCGGTGCGGCGGTTGGTGAGCGGGGAGAGGAAGCCGGAGAGCAGGTAGCCGTGGGCGCAGTGCAGCTCCAGCAGGTCGAAGCCGGCCCGGGCCGCCCGCCGGGCCGCCGCAACGAACTGCTCGCGGATGTCCGTCAGTTGGGCCCGGCTCAGCTCGCGCGGGGTCTGGTTGCCGGGCCGGTAGGGCAGCGGGGAGGCGGCGGCCAGGGGCCAGTTGCCCTCGTCGAGGGGCTCGTCCATGCCCTCCCACATCCGCTTCGTCGAGCCCTTGCGACCGCTGTGGCCGAGCTGGACGCCGATCGCGGTGCCGGGGGCGCTGCCGTGCACGAAGTCGGTGATCCGCCGCCAGGCGTCGGCCTGGCGGGCCGTGTAGAGGCCCGCACAGCCGGGGGTGATGCGTCCCTCGGCGCTGACGCACACCATCTCGGTCATCACCAGCCCCGCCCCGCCCAGCGCCCGCGCCCCGAGGTGGACCAGGTGGAAGTCGCCGGGGACGCCGTCGGTGGCGGAGTACATGTCCATCGGTGAGACCACGACCCGGTTGCGCAGGGTCAGTCCGCGCAGCCGGAACGGGGTGAACATCGGCGGGGTGCCCGGCGGGCAGCCGAACTCCTCCTCCACGGCCGCGGTGAACTCCGGGTCGCGCAGCCGCAGGTTGTCGTGGGTGACGCGGCGGCTGCGGGTGAGCAGGTTGAAGGCGAACCGGCGGGGCGGCTGGCCGACGTAGCGGGCCAGGTCCTCGAACCACTCCAGGCTGGCCCGGGCGGCGCGCTGGGTGGAGGCGACGACGGGGCGGCGCTGCGCCTCGTAGGCCGCGAGGGCGCCGGTGGTCGAGGAGTGCTCACCGAGGCAGCCGGCCAGGGCCAGCGCGTCCTCGACGGCCAGCTTGGTGCCGGAGCCGATGGAGAAGTGGGCGGTGTGCGCGGCGTCGCCGAGCAGGGCGACGGTGCCGTGCGACCAGCGGGCGTTGGTGACCGTGCGGAAGGTGGTCCAGGCCGACTTGTTGGAGCGCAGCGGGCGTCCGCCGAGCGCGTCGGCGAACAGCTTGGCGCAGCGCTCCACGGACTCGTCCTCGGGCATCCGGTCGAATCCGGCGGCCCGCCAGACCTCCTCGCGCATCTCCACGATCACGGTGGAGGCGTCGGCCGCGAACGGGTAGCCGTGCAGCTGCATCACGCCGTGCTCGGTCTCGGCGGTCTCGAAGCGGAAGGCGTCGAGGGCGAAGTCCGCCGCCAGCCAGATGTAGCGGCAGCGGTGGCCGGTGACGGTCGGGCGGAAGACGTCGGCGAAGGCGGCGCGCGTGCCGCTGTGCACGCCGTCGGCGGCCACCACCAGGTCGTGGGTGCGGGCCAGTCCGGCCGGGTCGGGCGCCTCGGTGCCGAAGCGCAGCTCCACGCCGAGGGAGCGGCAGCGGGCGTGCAGGATCTCCAGCAGCCGGTGCCGGCCGAGGGCGGCGAAGCCGTGGCCGCCCGAGGTGTGGCGGGTGCCGCGGTGCACGATGTCGATGTCGTCCCAGCGCACGAAGTCCCGGCGCAGCGCTTCGTACACCACGGGGTCGGCGTGCTCGATGCCGCCGAGGGTCTCGTCGGAGAGGACGACGCCGAAGCCGAAGGTGTCGTCGGGGGCGTTGCGCTCGAAGACGGTGATCTCGCGGGCGGGGTCCTGGCGTCTGAGGAGCGCCGCCGCGTACAGGCCGCCGGGTCCGCCGCCGATGACCGCGACCCGCACGGCTACCGCCCCCGCCACTTCGGGGGGCGCTTCTCGGTGAAGGCCGCGTGGAACTCGGCGTAGTCCTCGCCGTTCATCAGCAGCGCCTGGGTGGCCGCGTCCAGTTCCACGGAGGCGGCCAGCGGCATGTCGAGTTCGGCGGTGAGCAGTGCCTTGGTCTGGGCGTACGCCAGGGCGGGGCCGTCGGCCAGGCGCCGGGCGAGGGCCTGGGCGGCCTCGTCGGCGCCGGCCTCGTCGGTGAGTGCGCTGATCAGTCCGATGCGCTCGGCCTCGGGCGCCCGTACGGGCTCGCCGAGCATCAGCAGGCGGGTGGCGTGGCCCAGCCCGACCACCCGGGGCAGCAGGTAGGCGGCGCCCATGTCGCCCCCGGACAGGCCGACCCGGGTGAAGAGGAAGGCGAACCGGGCGGTGGGGTCGGCGACCCGGAAGTCGGCGGCGAGCGCCAGGACGGCGCCGGCTCCCGCGGCGACCCCGTGGACCGCGGCGATCACCGGGAACGGGCACTCCCGTACCGCGCGGACCACCTGGCCGGTCATGCGGTTGAAGTCGAGCAGCCGGGCGGTGTCCATGCCGAGGGTGGCGCCGATGATCTCGTCGACGTCGCCGCCCGAGCAGAAGCCGCGCCCCTCCCCGGCCAGCACCAGCGCGCGCACGGAGCGTTCCCGGGACAGCTCGGCGAGGAGGTCGCGCAGGTCGGCGTAGGCCCCGAAGGTCAGGGCGTTGAGTTTCTCGGGGCGGGCCAGGGTGACGGTGGCGACGCCGTCCGCCAGCTCGACCCGCAGGTGTTCCCAGCGGGCGGTGCGGGCGGCGGAGCCGGTGAAGGGACTCATGAGGGCGGCCTCCTCGGGCGGGCACTGCGCGGCTCACTGAGTGCTGCCCCTCGACGCTATCACCTGTTTGTGACTGTCGTCACGGGTGCGCGATACCGCGCCCGGGGGCGCCGTCGTCCGGGTCGAGGGCCGGTCACGTCCGTCACGGCTCGTCGACGGGCGGGTCACAGCGGTGACCTGCTGCGCGAGGCGGGGCCCGGGGGTGGGTACGCCCTGCGGTGCCGGGGCCGTACGTCCCGGTACGGCACCCGGCGCCGGGCCGGCGGGGTCCCTCCGCAGGGCGCGCCCGGGGCGCCGTACCATTGAGTAATTGAAAGCAGGACAGCCTGCTCCATGAACGGACCCGCCTTGCACGATCACCCCTCCGCCCCGGCCTCCTGGCGCGTCGCGCTGCCGCACACGACCGCGGCCGTGCCCGTGGCGCGTGCCCTGGTCCGGACGGCCCTGGCCGAGGTGGAGCACTCCGCGGACAGCGACACGGCGGAGCTGCTCACGGCGGAACTGGTGGCCAACGCGGTGGAGCACACCACGGGCAGCAGTCCGATCGAGCTGGTGGTGGAGCTGCTGCCGACCGGCTGCCGGGTGGAGGTCCACGACCCCGACCCCGAACCGCCGCTCCGGCTCACCCTGCCGGTGCCCGGCGAACCGGACCCCTGGCAGGAACACGGGCGCGGCCTGCTGCTGATCCGCACCCTCAGCTCGTCGTGCGGTCACCGGCCCACACCGACCGGCAAGGCGGTGTGGTTCCGCCTGTCGGCCGTGCCGGGCCCGCGCCGGCCGTCCGCCTGAACGGGCCGACGTCGCCGCCCGGCCCACCGGCCGGACCGGCCGGCCGACGAGCCGGGCGTGGCGTCAGGCCAGCGTCGCGACCAGCACGGCCTTGATCGTGTGCATCCGGTTCTCCGCCTCGTCGAAGACGACCGAGTGGGCCGACTCGAAGACCTCGTCGGTGACCTCCAGCGACGTCAGGCCGTGCCGCTCGTGGACATCGCGGGCGACCTGGGTGCCCAGGTCGTGGAAGGCGGGCAGGCAGTGCAGGAACTTGACGTCCGGGTTGCCGGTGGCGCGCAGCACGTCCATGGTCACCGCGTACGGGGCGAGGGCGGCGATCCGCTCGTCCCACACCTCCTGCGGCTCCCCCATCGACACCCACACGTCGGTGCCGACGAAGTCGGCGCCCACGACCCCTTCGGCGACGTCCTCGGTGAGCGTGACGCGGGCCCCGGAGGCTTCGGCGAGCGTACGGGCGCGGTCGACGACGTCCTGGGCGGGCCAGTAGCTCTTCGGGGCGACGATCCGGATGTCCATGCCGAGCAGCGCGGCGGTGACGAGGTAGGAGTTGCCCATGTTGAAGCGGGCGTCACCGAGGTAGGCGAAGGCGATCTCCGTCAGCGGCTTGGCGCTGTGCTCGGTCATGGTGAGCACGTCGGCCAGCATCTGGGTGGGGTGCCACGCGTCGGTGAGACCGTTGTAGACCGGCACTCCGGCGTGCTCGGCGAGGGTCTCGACGGTCTCCTGGGCGTCCCCCCGGAACTCGATCGCGTCGAACATCCGGCCGAGCACCCGGGCGGTGTCCTTCGCCGACTCCTTCCGGCCGATGTGGGAGCCGCTGGGGTCGATGTAGGTGGTCGACGCACCCTGGTCGGCGGCGGCCACCTCGAAGGCGCACCGGGTCCGGGTGGAGGGCTTCTCGAAGATCAGCGCGATGTTCCTGCCCACCAGGTGACGGGTCTCGGTCCCGGCCTTCTTGGCGGCCTTCAGCTCCGCCGCCAGGTCGAGCAGGCCGAGGAACTCCTGCTCGGTGAAGTCCGCCTCCTTGAGGAAGTGGCGGCCGGCGAGGGCGGTCGGGACAGTCGCCATGGGGGCGCTCCAGGGGTCGGGGACAGGACGGCTGGAATTCTATACGATACTTAGAATTTCTATGCGTCGGGTGGGGGTAAGGGCCGGTGCGGGGCGATACCGCCCGGCCCGCGTACCGGTGAGGGTGCGGCCCCGGATCATGTCACCGGTCATGCCCCCGCTTCACGTCACCGGTCCACGGGACGGATCACCACACCGGCTCACCACACCGGCTCACGCCACCGGATCGCGTTCCACCGGGCAGCTCATGCAGCGCGGGCCGCCCCGGCCCCGGCCGAGTTCGCTGCCGGGGATCTCTATGACCTCGATGCCCTGCTTGCGCAGGTGGGTGTTGGTGGTGGCGTTGCGTTCGTAGGCGATGACCACGCCGGGCTCTACGGCCAGCACGTTGCAGCCGTCGTCCCACTGCTCCCGCTCGGCGGCGTGCACGTCCTGGGTCGCGGTGAGCACCCGGATCTCGCTGAGCCCCAGCGCGGCGGCGATCGCCCGGTGCATGTGCTCCGGCGGGTGGTCGGTGACCTTCAGCTCCCGGTCCCCCACGCCCGGCTCGATGGTGTACGAGCGGAGCATGCCGAGGCCGGCGTACTGGGTGAAGGTGTCGCCGTCGACCATGGTCATCACCGTGTCGAGGTGCATCACGGCACGTCGCTTGGGCATGTCGAGCGCCACGATGGTCTCCGCGGAGCCGGCCGCGAACAGCTTGTGCGCGAGCATCTCCACCGCCTGCGGGGTGGTCCGCTCGCTCATCCCGATCAGCACCGCGCCGTTGCCGATGACCAGCACGTCCCCGCCCTCGATGGTGGACGGGTAGTCGGCCTGCCCCTCGGACCAGACCCGGAACGTCTCGTCCCGGAACAGCGGATGGTGCCGGTAGATCGCCTCGAAGTGCACGGTCTCGCGCTGCCGGGCGGGCCACCGCATGGCGTTGATGGCCACGCCGTCGTAGATCCAGGCGGAGGTGTCCCGGGTGAAGAGGTGGTTGGGCAGCGGTCCCAGGAGGAAGTCGTCGAGCTCCATGGCGTGGAAGCGCACGGAGACCGGTTCCGGGTGAGTGTCGAGGAACTCCCGCTTGGTCATGCCGCCGACCAGGGCCTCCGCCAGGTCCCGCGAGGGGAGCGTCTCGAACGCGGCCCGCAGGTGGTCGGTGGCCAGCGGCCCGTACTCCTTCTCGTCGAAGACGCGGTCCAGGACGATCGTGCGGGCCTCGGGGATGTCGAGGGTCTCGGTGAGCAGGTCGCCGAAGAGGTGGACGGCGACCCCGCGGTCGCGCAGCACGTCGGCGAACCCGTCGTGCTCGGCGCGCGCCCGGCGCACCCACAGCACGTCGTCGAAGAGCAGCTCGTCCTTGTTGCTGGGGGTGAGCCTCTTGAGCTCGAGATCGGGCCGGTGCAGGATCACCCGGCGCAGGCGTCCGGTCTCCGAGGCGACATGGTAGGTCATGACTCCATCCTGACCACCCGAGCCCGGGTTCACCCCTCTCCCGGGGGAAAGTGAAGGTGTGCGGCGTGCCGCCCATGACAGCGGCGCGGCTCCCGGCCGCCCCCCGGCCCGTGCCCGCCGTGAGCCACCGGTGGCCGGGCACGACGCGACACAGGGCGGGGCGGCACGGCACGGGACGGCAGGGCACGGCACGGCGCACGGCACCGGGAGGGCCCGCCGGGTGCCCGCCGAGGCACACCGGGTGCCCGCCCGGAGCCCCCGGGCGGGCACCCGGCCGGGCACCGGCACGGGTCCGGTGCCGCCGCCGCTACAGCCGCGGGTCCACCGGCTCGGACTCCAGGGCGAGGACGCCGAAGACCGCTTCGTGCACCCGCCACAGCGGCTCGCCCTCGGCCAGCCGGTCCAGGGCCTCCAGGCCGAGTGCGTACTCCCGGATCGCCAGGGACCGCTTGTGGTGGAGGAAGCGGCCGCGCAGGCGGGCCAGGTTCTCCGGGCGGGTGTACTCGGGGCCGTAGATGATCCGCAGGTACTCGCGGCCCCGGCACTTGATGCCCGGCTGCACCAGCCGGCCCTCGGGACTTCGGACCAGCGCGCCCACCGGCTTCACGACCATGCCCTCGCCCCCGCGTCCGGTCATCTCCAGCCACCAGTCGACGCCGGCGCGCACCGACTCCGGGTCGCCGGTGTCGACGTACAGCCGCCGGGTGGTCCGCAGCAGTCCGGTGCCGTCGTGCTCCACCATGAGGTCGATCAGGGCCAGCTGCTCGTCGTGCGGCAGCGCGGCGAGGCTGCGGCCCTGCACGGCCAGGATCTGGAACGGCGCGAGCCGCACCCCGTCCAGGCCGTCGGTGGTCCAGCAGTAGTTGCGGTACGCGCGGGTGAACGCGTCGGCCGCGGCGGCCCGTTCGCGCTGGCCACCCAGCAGGTCCGCCACGTCGACCCCGCGGGCCGCCGCGCCCTCCAGAGCCGTCAGGGCGCCGGGGAACACCGCCGCGGAGGCGGCGCCGACGGCCGCGTACTGGGAGCGCAGCAGCCCGCCGGCCTTCAGGGACCACGGCATCAGCTCGGCGTCCAGCAGCAGCCAGTCCGTCTCCAGCCGCTCCCACAGGCCGGCCGCGGTCGCCGCCGAGCGCAGCCGGCCGAGGATCTCCTCGGTGACGGCGGCGTCGTCGAAGAAGGGGCGGCCCGTGCGGGTGTAGAGGGAGCCGGTGACACCGACGGCGTCGAAGCGGGTCCGGGCCGTCTCCGCGTCCCGGCACACCAGGGCGACGGCGCGCGAGCCCATGTGCTTCTCCTCGCACACCACCCGGGCGACCCCGTCCTGACCGTACTGGGCGAACGCCTCCTGCGGGTGCTCCAGGTAGCCGTCGAGGCGCGAGGTGGCCGTCGGGGCCATGGTCGGCGGCAGGTAGGGCAGCAGCCGCGGGTCGATCGCGAACCGGCTCATGACCTCCAGGGCCGCCGCCGCGTTCTCCTCCCGCACGGACACCCGGCCCGCGTGCCGGGTCTCGACGACGCGCCGGCCGTGCACGTCGGCGAGGTCCAGCGGCCGGCCGTCCTGACCGCCGGGGGCTTCCGTGCGCAGCGGGCGGGTCGGCTCGTACCAGACCCGCTCGGCCGGTACGTCGACCAGTTCCCGCTCCGGCCAGCGCAGCGCGGTCAGCTTGCCGCCGAACACGGCACCGGTGTCGAGGCAGATGGTGTTGTTGAGCCAGGTGGCCTCCGGGACCGGGGTGTGGCCGTAGACGACGGCGGCCCGGCCCCGGTAGTCCTCGGCCCACGGATACCGTACGGGCAGGCCGAACTCGTCGGTCTCGCCGGTGGTGTCGCCGTACAGGGCGTGGCTGCGCACCCGGCCGGAGGTGCGGCCGTGGTACTTCTCGGGCAGGCCGGCGTGGCAGACCACGAGCTTGCCGCCGTCGAGGACGTAGTGGCTGACGAGTCCGTCGATGAACTCCCGCACCTCGGCGCGGAACTCCTCGCTCTCCCCCTCCATCTGGGCGATGGTCTCGGCGAGCCCGTGGGTGTGCCGGACGTTGCGGCCCTTGAGGAAGCGGCCGAACTTGTTCTCGTGGTTGCCGGGCACGCACAGCGCGTTGCCCGACCGGACCATGGCCATCACCCGCCGCAGCACGCCGGGGCTGTCCGGGCCGCGGTCGACGAGGTCGCCGACGAACACGGCGGTGCGGCCCTCGGGGTGCACACCGTCGGCGTAGCCCAACTTGGCTAGCAGGGAGTCCAGTTCGGCGGAGCAGCCGTGGACGTCGCCGATGATGTCGAAGGGGCCGGTGAGGTGGGTGAGGTCGTTGAACCGCTTCTCGGTGACGACGGTGGCCCGCTCGACCTCCTCGACGCCGCGCAGCACGTGCACCTTGCGGAAGCCCTCGCGCTCCAGGTGGCGCAGCGAGCGCCGCAGTTCGCGGGTGTGGCGCCGGATGACCCGGCGGGGCATGTCGGCACGGTCGGTGCGGGCCGCGTTGCGCTCGGCGCACACCTCCTCGGGCACGTCGAGCACGATGGCGATGGGCAGCACGTCGTGCCGCTTGGCCAGCTCGATGAGCGGCTTGCGGGACTCCTGCTGGACGCTGGTGGCGTCGACGACGGTGCGGCGCCCGGCGGCCAGGCGCTTTCCGGCGATGTAGTGGAGCACGTCGAAGGCGTCCCGGCTGGCGCTCTGGTCGTTCTCGTCGTCGGCGACCAGGCCGCGGCAGAAGTCCGAGGAGATTACCTCGGTCGGCTTGAAGTGGCGCCGGGCGAAGGTGGACTTGCCGGAGCCGGATGCACCGACGAGCACCACCAGGGAGAGGTCGGTGACGGGCAGGACGCGGCCCTGGGGGCGGGCGTCGTCCGCCCCGGTCGTCGTGGTGGTCATGCGGCCTTCGCCTCCTTCTTCGTCTCGGTGCCGGTGCCGGTGGTGCCGGTGGTGCCGGTGGTGCCGGTGGTGCTGGTGGTGCCGGTGCGGAACACGGCCATCTGGGTGGGCGGGCCGACCTCGGGGTCGTCGGGTCCGACGGGGACGAACTCCACGGTGTAGCCGTGCCGTTCGGCCACCTTCGTGGCCCAGGCGCGGAACTCGTCGCGGGTCCACTCGAAGCGGTGGTCGCCGTGCCGGACGTGACCGGCCGGGAGGGTCTCCCAGCGGACGTTGTACTCGACGTTCGGTGTGGTGACGACGACGGTGCGGGGGCGGGCGGCGCCGAACACGGCGTACTCCAGCGCGGGGAGCCGTGGCAGGTCGACGTGCTCGATCACCTCGCTGAGCACGGCGGCGTCGTAGCCCTTGAGCCGGCGGTCGGTGTAGGCGAGCGAGCCCTGCAGGAGCCTCACCCGGGCCGCCTGCCGCTCCCCCATGCGGTCCGGCTTCAGCCGTCGGGAGGCGATGGTCAGGGCGCGCATCGACACGTCGACGCCGACGATCTCGGTGTACGCCGGGTCGCGGAGCAGCGCCTGCACCAACTGGCCCTGTCCGCAGCCCAGGTCGAGGACCCGGGCGGCCCCGGCCTCGCGCAGGGCGGCGAGGATGGCGTCCCGGCGCTGCACCGCGAGGGGGGTCGGCTTCTCCTCGGTCTCCTTCTCCTCGGCGACCGCGTTGTCGATCTCCTGGACGTCGCTGTCGTCGGACTCGGCGAGCCGGACCATCTCCAGGCGTTCGAGCGCCTGCCGGGTCAGCGACCAGCGGCGGGTCAGGTAGCGGCTGGTGATCAGCCGGTGCTCCGGGTGGCCGGGCAGCCAGCCCTCACCGACGCGCAGCAGCTTGTCCACCTCGTCCGGGGAGACCCAGTAGTGCTTGGCGTCGTCGAGGACCGGCAGCAGCACGTACAGGTGGCGCAGGGCCTCGGCGAGGGTGAGGGTGTCCGACTCCAGGACGAGCCGCACGTAGCGGGAGTCGCCCCACTCGGGGAACTCGGTGTCCAGCGGCACGGGATCGGCCGTGACGGTCCAGCCGAGCGGTTCGAACAGCCGGTGGACCAGCGCGGCGCCGCCGCGGGCGGGCAGGGCGGGTACCTCGACGCGCAGCGGACGCGGCAGGCCGGGTATGCCGGGGCGCGCCGCGCACACCCCGCGCAGGGCGCTGGAGAAGACGTTGCCGAGGGCGGCCGAGAGCAGCGAGGAGGCCGCGTAGGGGCGGTCGTTGACGTACTGGGCGAGGGCGGCGTCGGGTGCGCCGCCGCGGCCCTTGCCCCGCCCCCGCTTCACCAGGGCGACCGTGTCCACCTCCAGCAGCAGCGCCACGGTGCAGCGTTCCGCGTCGGCCTCGGGGTAGAAGACGTGCGCCCGGCCGCAGGTCGTGGAGAAGGACTGCGCCTTGTCGGGGTGCTTGTGCAGCAGGAAACCGAGGTCGGTCGCGGGGCTGTCGGGAGAGCCGGTGGTACTGATCGTCAGGAACACGGTGAACCCCTGGGACACCTTCTGAAGTGCGGGAACGCGCGGTTTTCCGGCGCGTCGTGCCAACGTACCGGGATGGGCGGCGAAAGACTTTCGAATTTCGGGCGGGCACCGGCCGGGATGCCGGGGCGGGCCCGCGCGTGCTTCCGGCGAGCCGCGCGTGCGTCCGGGGCGGAAAGGCGGACGGGACCGTCCCGGGGTGCGGGGCGGTCCCGTCGGGGTGTGCCGGGGATGTCCGGCGTGGGTGGCGGGGACGCGGGGCGTTACGAGAGCTGCGACTGCACCTGGGCCGAGATCAGTTCCAGGTGGTCGAGGTCGTGCAGGTCCAGCACCTGGAGGTAGATGCGCCGGGAGCCGGCCTCGGCGTACCGTCCGATCTTGTCGACGACCTCGGCCGGGGAGCCCGCCAGGCCGTTGGCCTTGAGCTCGTCGACCTCCCGGCCGATGGCGGCGGCCCGGCGGGCGACCTCCTCGTCGTCCTTGCCGACGCAGACCACCAGGGCGTTGGACAGGACGATCTCCTCCGGGTCGCGGCCCGCCTCCTGCGCGGCGGAGCGGACCCGGCCGAACTGGCGCTCGGTGTCCCCCAGGGACGCGAAGGGGATGTTGAACTCGTCCGCGTACCGGGCGGCGAGCCTCGGGGTGCGGACGGCGCCATGGCCGCCGATCAGTACGGGGATCCTGGACTGGACCGGCTTGGGCAGGGCGGGCGACCGGGTGAGGTCGTAGTGCTTGCCGTGGAAGTCGAAGGTCTTGCCGGGGCCGGTGGCCCACAGACCCGTGACGATCTCCAGCTGCTCCTCCAGGCGGCTGAACTTGTCCTTCGGGAAGGGGATCCCGTACGCCGCGTGCTCCTCCTCGAACCAGCCGGCGCCCAGGCCGAGTTCGATCCGCCCGCCGGACATCTGGTCGACCTGGGCGACCTGGATGGCGAGGACGCCGGGGAGGCGGAAGGTGGCGGCGGTCATGAGGGTGCCGAGCCGGATGCGGCTGGTTTCGCGGGCGAGGCCGGCCAGGGTGATCCAGGCGTCGGTGGGGCCGGGCAGGCCGTCCGCGGAACCCATCCTGAGGTAGTGGTCGGAGCGGAAGAAGGCATCAAACCCGAGGTCCTCGGTGGCCTTGGCGACGGTGAGCAGGGTGTCGTAGGTGGCCCCCTGCTGGGGCTCGGTGAAAAGGCGCAGGTCCATGCCTCCATCCTGCCAATTCCTGGCCGGAACGTTCCGCCGGACCCGGCGCGCCCCCCGCGCTTCGCTCCACGGTCGGGTGAATTCGGGACGGTCGGGCGACCGCGGTACGACCGGGCCGGTGACCCGTCCCGGTGAAGATCGTTGGCCGGGTCGGAGCCGGACCACCCGGCGCCCGCGCCGGCCGGTGTGCGCCGGTGCGCCACCGTGTCGGCCCCGGCGGGGGCCAGGGGCCGAGGAGGCCGTCGTGTCCACAGAGAGCGTGCCGCAGCAGGGCGGGGGCGGGCAGCCGAAGGGGTTGCTGCAGCAGATGGAGGAGCTGATGGCGGCGCTGAACGCGGACCTCTCGGCCCTGGACGCGGACCTCCGGGACGCCTCGGCGGACCGGGCGGCTGCGGCGGGCGACCGCGCGGGGACGGGGACAGGGACGGGGACGGGGACAGGAGGGGGATCGGTACCGGTCACGGCGGCGGGACCGGTGGCAGCGGCTGGGCCGGGGGCGGGCGAGGAGCACCCGGTCACCCTCTGAGGGCGGCCGGGGGTGGCGCGGGAGCGGGCCGGCGGGTTCAGCCCGCCTCCCGCTCCGGTAACGCCGCCTCGCGGTCGGCCAGTTTGCGGAGCATGTCGACGACCCGGTCGCGGGACTCGTCCGCGGCGTCGATGGCCTCCATGCACTGCCAGTACGTCGCCTCGTCCCGGGCGGCACAGGCCAGACCGACCAGGGTGATGCCGACGTCCCCGAGGAGCCCCCCGAGGTCCAGCAGCGCCCGCCGGACGTCGCCCAGGTCGGTGAGCCGGGCCGCGCGCAGGTCGACGCCCTTCAGGCCGGGGACGTCCAGCACTCCGCAGCCGCGCCCCGCCAGTTCGGTCAACCCGACGGCCTCGCCCCGCAGTTCGGGCGGCCCCGAGACCGCGAGCCGGCTGCCGATCGCCTGGGCGAGCGCCTGCGCCTGCCACACCTCGGTCAGCAGGCCCGGCAGGTCGGTGCTCGCCGCCAGGGCCCGCCTGCTCGTCTCGATGAGCCGCACAGCGTCCATGCGCTGCCCCCGTCCGGTCCGGACGCGCTGCCCACGCGCCCACGTGAACTCCCTTGTCCATTACCCAGAGTGAGAGAGGCTGAGACAGAAAGCCAGGGGAAGGCCGAAATCGGGGGATACGAACGTGCTACGGACCGCAGTTCGTATGCGGAGAGTGAAAGCGGAGCCCTTACCTCCTCCTTGTCTCCTCCTTGCCTCGCCCTTGTCGCCCCTGTCTCACCCCTATGTCTCGCCCTTCGTCCCGCCCTTGTCTCCTCAGACGTCTCCCCCTTGTCGCCTCAGACCGGGAAGCGGTCCTCGTTGCGGTCGATCTTCGCGGCGAGGGCGGCCAACGGGTCCACGCCGAGGACCTCGCAGAACTGCAGGAGGTAGGCCAGGACATCGGCGACCTCGTCGGTGACGCGGTGCGCGGTGTCCGGGTCGTCCATCACCCGGGACGACTCCTCCGGCGTCAACCACTGGAAGATCTCGACCAGTTCGGACGCCTCGACGCTGAGGGCGGCGACGAGGTTCTTCGGCGTGTGGTACGGCTGCCAGTCGCGCGCCGCGGCGAACGCGGCGAGGCGGCGCTGGAGTCCCGGCAGGTCGAGGAGCGCGGGCGGGTCGTCGTGGTGGGGATCAGTCACGGTCCAGGTGTACCACCGTCACGCCGTCCGTCCCGCCGGCCCAGGAGGGGTCGCTCACCGTGCCGGTCAGCCGGATGTGCCCGCGCTCGCACATCCGGGCCGCCAGGCGCAGCAGCTCCGTACGCTGGCCCGGGTCGAGCCCCCGGTCGAGGCCGTCGGCGAGCACGGTGAGGGTCCGCAGGGCGGCGGGGACCTCGCCGGGCGCGTCGACCTCCAGCACGCCGGGGCCGGTCAGCAGGACCAGGGCGAGGGCGACGTAGCGCAGTTCGCCGTCGCCGAGCCGTGCGAGGTCGGTGCGCACCCCGGTGCCGCGGTCGAGCAGGGCACGGACCCGTCCGCCGGGCGCCGGTTCGGCGAGCAGGTCGGCGACCGGCCCGGCGCACCCCGCGCGGACGGCGGCGACGAGCAGGGCGTGCCGCCGTCCGCATTCGGTCCGGGTCCGCAGGAGCACGTCGGCGAGGTTGTCGCAACCGCCCTGGAGCCGCCCGCCGCCCCTCGGGACGGGGGCGCGCATACGGCCGGGCCGGGGGTCGCAGGCGAAGACCGAGCGCAGGGCGACGACCATCTGCTCGGCGGCGGCGAGCACCCTGCGCTGGCCCGGCGTCCGGCCCGCGACGCGCAGCGGCAGCAGGGCGGTGCCGAGGAGGTCGTCGGGAAGCGGGCCGCGGGTCACCGGGGTGGCCCCGGCGGTGTGCCACGCGGCCTGGACCACGCGCCGCGCGGGGTCGCGCAGCGCGGTCTCCAGCAGGACCCGCCCGCCGGCCGTCAGCCGCTCCCCCACGATGCGCAGGCCGGGTTCGGCCTGGACGGCGACTTCGAGCCGGACCGGGCCCTCGGGTCCGTCGGCGGTGCAGCCGATGCGGAAGCCCCGGCGGCGCTGGGCGTCGGGCCGGGAGCGTTCGGGCACGCAGGCGCCGGGGTCGGGGAACGCCTCGCCGAGGTACGCCCCGCCGCCGAGCCGGGCGAGCGCCTCGTAGGCCCGCAGGGCGCTGCTCTTGCCGCTGCCGCTGGGGCCGGCGAGGAGGGTGAGCGGTCCGAACGGCAGGACGGTACCGCGGTGCCCGGCGAACGCCGACAGCAGCAGCTCGGTCACCCGCGGCCGGCCGGGACGGGGGTGGGCCGGGTCGCCGTCGGGCGGACGGGTGCCGGTGGCGGCGTCGAAGGGGCGGCGGACGTCCCGGGCCGTGCCGAAGGAGCGGGGGTCCGGGGCGGCGTCGAGGGAGCGGCTGCCGTCCGGGGCCGCGTCGAGGGGGCGGGGGTCCGGCGCGTGCGGCCGGAGTCGGCCGAGGGCCGGGGAGGGCGGGGTCATGGACGGGACGTTAGGACCGCGTCCGCGGGGCGAACCGTTCCGCTCGGGCGGGCTTCCCACGAACGGCGAGGCGGACCCCTCCGCACCGCACGCCCCTGCGCACCCCGGCGCGCCCGCGCGGCCGGGTCCGGCCACGGGCGGCGCGCCGGCGGTCCGTGGGCGCGCGGAGCCCGCTCCGCCTCCGTCAGACCCCCGGGACCCCCGCCTCCTCCATGAGGCCGGTCACCTCCATACCGGCCGGGGTGAGCAGGAACACGTTGCGGTCGACCCGGTGCATGCCGCTGGCCAGGCCGAAGACCACGCCGGTGCTGAAGTCCAGCACGCGCTTGGCGACCTCCGTCTCCGCGCCCGTGAGGTCGAGCAGCACCGGAACGCCGGACATCAGGGTCTCGGCGACGTCGCGGGCGTCCGCGAAGATGTTGACGCGCAGGACGACGAAGCGTCGGCGCGCCTGAGTCTCGGCCTCGGGCACGGACCGGTGGTCCACGGCGGACGGCCAGGCGTCGCGGCCGCGCAGCGGAACGACCTGGGCGAGCCCCGCCCACTGTTCGTCGGTGACGTCGTGGCTGCTCACCGGCATGCTCCGTCCTGGGTCGCGCTGGCAGTCTGCATCGGGCAATTCTTACGCATGGTCACCCGTTCGGCCCAATAACGACACGCTCCGCCATCACCGGACCGTCACCGCCCGGGCCGGGGGACCCGCACCGGACGGCCACCGTCCCGGCCGTACCGCCCGTGCGGACCGTGTCGCCGCACGGACGCGTGAACCTCGCGCGCGTCGTGCGAACCGGCGCACGCGGCACCGTCTCCGCGCACGCACACCTCCGGCTGCCCCGCATTCCGGGACCCACGCGGGGAACTTCCGCGCCCGACCGTTAGTTTCTACAGTGCTGTAGACATGGGGGGCCGGGTCCGCGTCGCGGGCCGGGCGCTCCGACCGGCCCGGGAACCTCCCGAGCACACCGAGAAACATGGAGTGGGCATGGCCCTGTGGGACCGACTCAAGGATTCCGCGTCGCAGATGCAGAACCAGTTGGTGGCGAAGAAGAACGACCTCAAGAGCGGTGCGTTCCGGGACGCGAGCATGGCCATGTGCGCCCTGGTCGCCGCGGCCGACGGCACCGTCGACCCGTCCGAGCGGCAGCGCGTGGCCCAGCTCATCGGCACCAACGACGTGCTGCAGAACTTCCCCGCCGACGACCTGCGCCGACGGTTCGAGGACAACCTGAACAAGCTGACCGCCGACTTCGCCTTCGGCAAGGTGAGCGTGCTCCAGGAGGTCGCCAAGGCCAAGAAGAAGCCGGCCGAGGCGCGGGCCGTGATCCAGATCGGCATCGTCATCGGCGGCGCCGACGGCGACTTCGACAAGGACGAGCAGGCGGTCGTCCGCGAGGCGTGCTACGCCCTCGACCTGCCGCCGCACGAGTTCGACCTCTGACCGCGCCCCGGCGGGGACGTCCGTGATCCGGACCTCCCCGCTCCGGACGGACACCGGGCGTCCCCGGTCCACGGACATGCCGACATCCGTGGACCGGGCGTCCGGACGCGGCACTCCGCACCGTGCGGGTCGGCCGATGCCCGCGGGCATCGGCCCGGCCTGCCCGGGAACACGGGCCCGGTCATAATCGTTGGATCCGAGACCGACCCATCCATGAGGAGTGCATACGTGTCCGCCAGATCGACGGACCCCCCGGGACCCAGTCCCCGACCATCCCGTCACCTTTCGAGTGACCGCGGCACGCGACGGGGTGGTGTTCGATGAGTGCCGCCGAAGCATTGCTGGGCCTGCTCGCCGTGTTCGTGCTCACCGCCGGAACCGGCTACTTCGTGGCCCAGGAGTTCGCCTACGTCTCCGCCGACCGGCTGGCCCTCGCCCGTGAGGCCGAGGCCGGGAACCGGAAGGCCGCCCGCGCCCTGAAGGTGCTGGAGCGGCTGTCCTTCATGCTGTCCGGCGCGCAGCTGGGCATCACCGTCACCGGACTGGTCGTCGGCTTCATCGCCGAGCCGTCCGTGTCGGCCCTGCTGCGGCCCGCCCTGTCCGGGGTGGGGCTGCCCGACGCCGCCGTGAGCGGCATCTCCGTGGTGCTGGCGTTCGTGCTGGCCACCGTCGTGCAGATGGTGCTGGGCGAGCTGGCCCCGAAGAACCTCGCGATCGCGGTGCCGGAACGGCTGGCGAAGGCGCTGTCCGGGTCCACCCTGGCGTACCTGAAGGTCGTCGGCCCGGTCGTGCGGATCTTCGACGGGGCGGCCGACCGGCTGCTGCGCCGTGTCGGCATCGAGCCGGTCGAGGAGCTGCACCACGGTGCCACGCTGGAGGAGCTGGGCCACCTGATCGGCGAGTCCCACGAGAACGGCGCCCTGCCCCGGGACACCGCCACCCTGCTCGACCACGCGCTGGAGTTCTCCGAGCGCACCCTGCACGGGGTGATGGTGCCGCGCCGGGACTCCGTGTTCGTGCGCGGGGACGCGAGCGCCGAGGAGGCGGTCGGCCTGATCGCCGCCCACGGCCACTCCAACTACCCCGTGCTGGGCGACCACCCCGACGACGTCACCGGCGTGGTGGGGGTGCGCGAGCTGATGGCGCTGCCCGCCTCCCGGCTGGCCGGGGCCACCGCCGCCGACGTGGCCCGGCGGCCCCTGCTGCTGCCGGACACGCTGGAGCTGCCGGACGCGGTGGCGCGGATGCGGGAGCAGGACGACGAGTTCGCCGTCGTCCTCGACGAGCACGGCGGTGTCGCCGGCATCGTCACCTACGAGGACATCGCCGAGGAGCTGGTCGGGGACATCGCCGACGAGAGCGACACGGTCGCGCAGCTGGCGGTGGCCGACGGTGACGGCTGGCTGGTCGACGCCGGGCGGCGGCTGGACGAGGTCGCCGAGGCGACCGGCGTCCGGCTGCCCGAGGAGGACGACTACGAGACGGTGGCCGGTCTCATCGTGGACCGGCTGGGCCGCTTCCCGACGGTGGACGACCGGATCACCGTGGAGCTGCCCGCCGGCGGCCACGCGGTGCTGGACGTGCGCACGCTCGACCGGCACGTGGCCGAACGGGTCCGGATCACGTCGCTCACCGAGGAACGGCACCCGGTCGAGGAGGGTTCATGAGTTTCCCGATGGCTCTCTTCGTGACCGTGCTGCTGCTCATCGGCAGCGGGTTCTTCGTGGCCGCCGAGTTCGCGCTGGTCGCCGCCAAGCGGCACCGCATGGAGAAGGCGGCGGCCGACGGGCGGCGCGGCGCCGGTGCCGCACTGGCCGGGATGCGCGAGCTGTCGCTGATGCTCGCCGGCGCGCAGCTGGGCATCACGGTGTGCACGCTGGGCCTGGGCTCGGTGTCCAAGCCCGCCATCTCGCACGAACTGGACCCCCTGCTGCACAGCCTGGGCCTGCCCAGCGCGCTCAGCTACGGGGTGGCGTTCGCCGTCGCGATGATCGTCGTGGTGTTCCTGCACATGGTGATCGGCGAGATGGCGCCCAAGTCGTGGGCGATCGCCCACCCGGAACGCTCCGCGATGCTGCTCGCACCGCCGTTCCGGGCCCTGGTGAAGGCCGTCCGGCCGCTCATCCGGGTCCTGAACGCGGTGAGCAACGTGCTGGTGCGGATGTGCCGGGTGACCCCGCGCGACGAGCTGGCCTCGGTCCACGACCGGGAGCAGCTGACGCACCTGGTCGCGGAGTCGGAGCGGCTGGGCCTGATCAGTGCGGCGGACTCGCAGCTGCTGACCCGGTCGCTGACCGAGCCGGAGACTCCAGTGGGTGAGCTGGCCGTGCCGGCCCCGGAGATCGTCTCAGTCGCCGGCGGCGCGGGCGTGGAGGAGCTGCTGCGGGTGGCGGCGGCCCATGACCGGACGCGGCTGCTGGTCCGGGACGGCGGCGCCGTGCTCGGCTCGGTGCACGCCCGGGACGCCCTGGTGGCCCGGGCCCGGGGGCGCGTCACGAGCGCCCGCGAACTGGCCCGTCCGGTGCCGGAGGTGACGGTCACCACGACGGTCGCCGACGCGATCGACGTGCTGCGCCGCCGCCGGTCCACCCTGGCGGTGGTCCGCGACGCCGAGGGCGGTCTGGTCGGCATGGTCACCCTGGACGACCTGCTGGCCCGGCTGATGCAGCCGGCGGCCTGACGCACGACGGGAGCCCGGGACACGGTCGGCCGTGTCCCGGGCTCCCGTCGCGTCGTGCCGCGGGGCCGGCCGCGGTCAGCCGGCGACCACCGCCTCCGCGGCGGCCACCCCGCACACCCGGGCCGCGCCGTGGGTGGCGATGTGCAGGGCACCGCGCGGGGCGGACTGCGGCACGCCCATCTCGATGACAACGGTGTCCGGATCCGCGTGGAGCAGCGTGTCCAGGGCGGTGCCCATCCAGGGATGCCGGTGCTCGTCGCGGACCACCGCGACGACGCGGCGCCCGCCCGCCGCCTTCAGGGCCCGCGTTCCGGCGTCGGGCCCGGTGAAGGTGCCGGAGGCGGTGCCGGGCAGCAGGCGCTCCAGTTCGGCCCCGACCCCCCAGGGGGTCTCGTCGCCCACCGCGATGTTGGGCGCGGGACTGAACGTGGCCACGAACACCGGCCCGGTGACCGGTGCGGCGGGCGCGGTGCGGGTGACCGCGACCGCGCGGCGGGCCGCCGTCAGGCCGATCTCCGGCTGGGGCGCCCCGTCGCCGTCGGGTGCGTCGCGGACGCTCGCCGTCCACGCGGCCAGTTCTCGGACCCGGGCGGCGGCGTCGGCGAGCCGCTCCTCGGAGAGTTCACCGGTGCGGACGGCGGTGACGAGCGCGTCCTGCAGGCGCTGCACGGTGCCCTCGTCGCACAGTCCGCCGCCCACGCAGATGGCGTCGGCGCCGGCGGCGAGGGCGAGGACCACCCCGTGTTCCAGCCCGTAGGTGCCGGAGATCGCCTGCATCTCCATGCCGTCGGTGACGATGAGGCCCCGGTAGCCGAGTTCCTCGCGGAGCAGGCCGGTGAGGATGCGGCGGGACAGGGTGGCGGGGCGGTCCGGGTCGAGTACGGGGACCCGGATGTGGGCGCTCATGACGGCCCGGGTGCCGGCCGCGATGGCCGCCCGGAACGGCTCCAGTTCGCGCTCGTGCAGGGTCGTGGCGTCCAGGTCGATGTGCGGGAGGGCGTGGTGGGAGTCGACGTTGGTGTCGCCGTGCCCGGGGAAGTGCTTGGCGCAGGCGGCCACGCCGGTGGACTGCAGGCCCTCGACGTAGGCGGCGGTGTGCCGGGAGACCAGGGCGGTGTCCCCGCCGAAGGAGCGCACCCCGATGACCGGGTTGGCCGGGTTGGCGTTGACGTCGGCCGAGGGCGCCCAGTTGAAGTTGACGCCGCAGGCCGCGAGCCGGCGGCCGAGTTCGCGGGCGACGTCCCGGGTGAGGCCGGTGTCGTCGACGGCGCCGAGGGCGTGGGCGCCGGGGAAGGAGGAGCCGGTGCGGACCTCCAGGCGGGTGACGTCGCCGCTCTCCTCGTCGATGGCGACCAGGAGGTCGTCCCGTTCGGCCCGCAGCTGGGCGGTGAGCGCGGCGACCTGTTCGGCGCCGGCGACGTTGCGGCCGAACAGGGCGACGGACGCGAGGCCCTCGCCGAGGCGGCGGCGCACCCAGTCGGGCGCAGTGGTGCCGTCGAAGCCCGGTTGCAGGACGGCGAGCGCGTCCCGGGTGAGGGTGTCGGTGCCGGTGGTGAATGTCGTCATGGGGTGGCGGTCATCCCTTCACGGCGCCGGCGGTGAGGCCGCTGACGGCCTTGCGCTGCAGGTAGACGAAGAGGATCAGGATCGGGATGGCGAAGAGCGACGAGGCGGCCATGGTCGCGCCCCAGTCGTTGCCGAACTGGCTCTGGAAGCTGGACAGCCACAGCGGCAGGGTCTGCGACTCGGGGTCCTTGTTGAGGACCAGGACGAGCGCGAACTCGTTCCAGGCCGTGATGAATCCGAACAGCGAGGTGGCCATCAGGCCCGGCGCGAGCAGCGGCAGGATGATCCGGCGGAACGCCTGGGCCCGGGTGCAGCCGTCGACCATGGCGGACTCCTCCAGTTCCTTGGGCACGGAGGCGACGAAGCCGCGCAGCGTCAGGATGGTGAGGGGCAGGATCATCATCATGTAGAAGAGCGTCAGCGGCACGAGGCTGTTCAGCATGGACGCGTCCCGCACGATCATGTACATCGCGATGATCATGACTTCCCAGGGCGCCATCTGGGCCAGCATGAATCCGATGATGAAGCCGCGCCGCCCCTTGAAGCGCATCCGCGCGAGGGCGAAGGAACCGGCCAGCGCGATCACCAGGGAGAAGACCACGGCCAGGACGGTGACGGTCAGCGAGTTGGCGACGTAGGTCCAGAAGTGGTCGACGTTGATCGCGGTACTGAAGTGGTCGAAGGTGAGGTCGGCCGGGAACCAGACCGGGTCCTCGGAGAGGATGTCCCCGGTCGGCTTGAGGGCCGTGTTGAACATCCAGTACACGGGGAAGACGAAGCCGATGAACAGGACGGCGGCCGTGACGTTGGGCCACAGGCGGCCGAAGAGCGAGCGCTTCACAGCTCGTCCTCCTCTTGCTTGAGCACGATCCGGAGGTAGTAGGCGGTCAGGGCGAGCAGGATCACGATGGTCAGGACGGCGATCGCCGCACCCATGCCGTAGTGCTGGTTGCCGACACCCTCGACGAAGGCGTAGACGGGCAGGATCTCGGTGAGCCGGTCGGGACCGCCCTTGTTGATGAGGTAGACCTGCACGAACGCCTTGAAGACCCAGATGACCTCCAGGAACGTGGTCGCGTAGAGGAACGGCCGCAGGAACGGCATGGTGACCGTGGTGAAGCTCCGCCAGGCGCCGGCGCCGTCGAGGGACGCGGCCTCGTAGAGCTCCTTGGGGATGGTGGTGGTCGCCGCGTAGAGGTTGATCGCCACGAACGGGATGGACATCCACACGATCAGCAGGGTGATGACGAAGAACGTCGACATCTGGCTGCTGGTCCAGTTGTAGTCGGCCATGGAGTGCCAGCCGAGCTTGTCCAGGACCCAGTTGACGACGCCGAAGCGCTGCGCGAACAGCCACTGGTAGACGGTGGTGGCGGCCACGATCGGCATGGCCCAGGCGAGGACCAGGCCCAGCAGCAGGGTGAACCGCATCCACTTGCCGAGGCGGGCGAGCAGCAGCCCGACCAGGGCGCCCAGCACCATGATCAGGGCGACGTTGACCGCCGTGAAGAGGATCGAGCGAAGGGTGACCCGCCAGAAGTCCTCACTGGTGAGGGCCGCCCGGTAGTTGTCGACTCCGTTCCATTCGGTGACGCGCTGGATCAGCTGCGTCATGTTGAGGTTCTGGAACGACAGCAGCACGTCCTTGAGCAGCGGCCAGCCGAGCAGCAGCACGGAGGCCACACAGGCGGGCAGCAGCAACAGGTACGGGGCGAGCGCGCCGACGCGCGACGCCGCTCTCGGTGTCGGCCTGCCGGGCCGCCCGTCGTCCGCCTTGCGGACGTCCGCCGGGCCGGAGGGCGGCCGTTCGGTCTGCACGGTCATGCTCGCGATCTCTCTTCTCGACATACTCGACGCCGGGCGGGGGCCGGCGAGTGGCCGGCCCCCGCCCGTTCCGTGCGCTCGCGGTGCGACTACTGCTGCTGCGCCAGGCGCTTGTTGAACTCGCCCTCGACCTGCTTCGCGGCCTCGGCCGGGGACTTGCCGTTCAGGACGGCGGTCAGGTACGTCTTGATCGGGTTCGGGTCGTTCTCCACGGCCGCCCACTGCGGGATCAGCGGCGTGGTGCCGCCGACGGCGGCGGCCGGGGCGGCGGCCTCGGCGGGCGCGTTGCCCTCCAGGTTGCTCTGCAGCGACTCCTTGTTGGGGATGACGCCGTTGAGCTTGGCCAGCTGGCCCTCGAACTTGTCGGAGAGCGCGATCTTCAGGAACTCCTTGGCGAGCTCCTGCTTCTTGCTGCCCGCGGCGACGGCGAGGTTGGATCCGCCGAGGAAGACACCCTCGGGCTTGTCGGCCGTGGCACCGGGGATGGTGAAGTAGCCGATGTCCTTCTCGATCTTCGGGTTGGCCTCGGTCGCGATGCCCGCTTCCCAGCCCATGCCGATGAACGCGCCGACCTTGCCGTCGGCGAAGACCTCACCCTGCTGCGGGGTGGCCTCGTCCTTGTCCTTGGGCGCCTTGGACAGCGCCTGGAACTTCTTGTAGGTCTCCGCGGCGGCGGCGACCTTCGGGTCGTCGAGGTTGGAGACGTACTTGTCGCCGTCCTTCTTCACCAGTTCGCCGCCCTCGCCGATCACCAGACCGACGAAGTGGTACCAGTTCTGGCCCGGCAGGTAGATCGGCTCGGCGTCGGTCTTCTCACCGATCGTCTGGAGCGCGTCGTAGAACTCGTCGCGGGTCTTGGGGGTGTCCTTGAGACCGGCGTCCGCCCAGACCTTCTTGTTGTAGAGGACGACGCGGTTGGCGAAGTACCAGGGCGCCGCGTACTGCTTGCCCTCGTAGACGGACGACTCGTTGAGCGACTCGGTCCACTCGCCGCCGATCTCGGCCTTGAGGTCACCGAGGTCGGCGAGGCCGCCGGTCTTGGCGTAGGCCGGGGTCTGGGTGTTGCCGATCTCGAAGACGTCCGGCGGGTTCTCCTCGGACAGCGAGGTGGTCAGCTTCTGCTGGATGCCGTTCCACTGCTGTACCTCGAACTTGACCTTCGCCTTGGTCTTCTTCTCGAACTCGGCGGTGAGGTCCTTCTGCCACTGGTCCGGCGACGAGCCGTCCATCACCCAGACCGTGAGCGTCTGGCCGGCGTAGCCGTCCGCGCCGGCCTTCTTGTCACCGTCACCGTCGTTCCCGCCGCACGCCGCCACGGAGAACAGCATGCCCGCGACTCCGATCGCGGCTATCAGCTTGCGCTTCACGCGCCACCCCTCCTCAGGAATGCCTTGCACACCCACGCCCTCGGCGGTGACCCCCACTACGGCGCAACAGCTCGGTGGGCTGGGACCCGGCTTCCTCTAAATGGTTTAGACCAGCAAGGGGAGCTTGGCCTAGACCTATGGCCCTGTCAAGGGTCGTACCCGCGCCAGTCGATAACGGCACGGCAACGCCAATTGGGGCGCCGGATTCCGCCCAAACTCGGACGGGTCGAGGGTTGGACTAGACCAACCGGCCGGGGGCGGTTATAACGGGACCGCCGAGCGTGCGGCGCCGACACCGGCCGTCCGCCGACGTGCACCGCGGCCGGCACCTGCCGTCCGCGCGCCGGACACCAGGCGGAAGGCAGGTCATGAGCACGGACGTCAGCAGCGCCCCGGCCGACCCGGGGGCAACGCCCGGCCGCCCCGGCCGTGTCGGCCGCGTCCCGAAGTACTACCGCATCAAGCAGCGGTTGCTGCGGATGACCGAGGAGCGCAGCCCCGGTGCCCCCATGCCCGCCGAACGTCTGCTCGCGGTCGAGTTCCGCACCTCCCGCACCACCGTCCGCAAGGCCCTGCAGGAACTCGTGAGCGAGGGGCGCCTGGACCGCATCCAGGGCAAGGGCACCTTCGTCGCCCGCCCCAAGGTGTACCGGACCCTCCAACTCACCTCGTACACCGAGGACATGCGCGCGCAGGGACTCCGCCCCGCCTCCGAGCTCCTGGACCTGGGATACGTCCCGGCCGACGAGGACCTCGCCGCCCTGCTGGAGGTGGGCCGGGGCGACCGGGTGCTGCGCATCGAACGGCTGCGCCTGGCGGGCGGCGAGCCGATGGCCATCGAGGCCACCCACCTGGCGGCGCGGCGCTTCCCGCGCCTGCGCCGCCACCTGTCCCGCAGCGCCTCCCTGTACTCGACCCTGTCCGAGGTCTACGGCGTGCGCCTCGCGGAGGCCGACGAGACCATCGAGACCTCCCCCGCCACCCCGCGGGAGGCCGGGCTGCTGGGCACCGACGTGGGACTGCCGATGCTGCTGCTGTCCCGTCACTCGCGCGACGAGGACGGCACCCCGGTGGAGTGGGTCCGCTCGGTGTACCGGGGCTCGCGCTACAAGTTCACGGCGACCCTCACACCTCCGGAGCGGCGGGGCAGGCGTTGAGGGGCGCGGCGGGAGCCGGGCAGGCGTCGGGGGCCGAGGCGGGAGCCGGGCAGGCGCGGGATGACCGGGGCGGCAGCGGGGCGGGCGTCGAGGGTCGCGGCGGGAGCCGGGCAGGCGCGGGACGACCGGGACGGCAGCGGGGCGGGCGTCGGGGATCGCCGCAGCGGGGCGGGCGTTGACGGCGCTGCGGCAGCGGGGTGACCGCGTCGCCGGGTGAGAGGGCGGGGTCCGGCGGGCTTCTACGGGCTCCGGACGACCCCAACGGGCTCCGGCCCCTCCCCGACTCCGGCGGGCTTCGGCCGACTCCGGCGGACCCCGGCGGGCCTTCGGCGGACGCCGGCCGACCCCGGCCGGGCACGCCGCCTCCGCCGACTCCGCCGGGTGAGGCTCGCCGGTCAACGGCGTGCCCGCCGGGGTGACCGCGACAGCCGCCGCCCGAGGGGACGCGGACACGCGAAAGGGCGGCGCGGGCCCACGCTCACCGTGGATCCACGCCGCCCTCCGCAGCCGTGGAGGCCGCCGGGACGGAGCCGTCGAGACGCCCCGAGGACGCCCGGTCCGTCGGCCGGCGGACCACCGGCCGGGCGTCAGCCGCTCGGCGGCTCAGTCGCTCAGCCGCTCAACCGGCCGGGCCGCACCAGCCGCCCCATCGGTCGGCCCGTCGACCCGGCAGCGACCCTCAGCCCGGCAGCCCCTCGACGAATCGGCGGGTCAGCGCGGTCGGTGCCGTGATGGCCGTGCCGACGACCACGCTCAGCGCGCCCGCCGCCAGCGCGTCGGCGGCCTGCTCCGGGGTGGCGATCCGGCCCTCGGCGATCACCGGGGCGCCCGCGCCGACCGCCAGGTCGGCCACGAGCCGCAGGTCGGGGCCGTCCTGCTGCGGGGTGCCCGGCACGTACCCGGACAGCGTGGAGGCGACGAAGTCGGCGCCCTCCTCGGCCGCCCGGCGTCCCTCCTCGTAGGTCGAGACGTCGGCCATCACCAGGGCCCCCGCCGCGTGCACGGCCTCCACCAGGGCGGCGAAGGAACTGCCGTCCGGGCGCGGGCGGTCGGTGGCGTCGGCGGCGACGACCGCGGCGCCCGCGTCCACCAGGGCGAGGGCGTGCCGCACCGTCGGGGTGATGAAGACGCCGGTGTCGCCGTCCTTCCACAGCCCGATCACCGGCAGGTCGACGGCCGCGACGGTGGCCGCGACGACCTCCGGGTCGTTGACGCGGACGGCGGCGGCACCGCCGGCCCGGGCGGCGAGGGCCATCCGGACCAGGGTGTCGGTGTGCCGCATCGGGTCGCCGGGCGGGGCCTGGCAGGAGACGATCAGGCGGCCCCGGAGGGTGTCGGCCAGGGTCGGGGTCATCGTGGTGCTCCGATGGTGCGGGGGTGGTGTAGGGGCAGGGTGCGGGTGAGCGCGGCGGCGCCGAGCACCGCCGCGTCGGGTCCGCCGCGCGGCGGCACCGGACGCAGGTGCCGCAGGGGGCGCATGAGTTCGGCGGTGAACGCCTCGTTCAGGGCGTCGAGGTAGCGGGCGCCGATCCGGGGCACTCCCCCGCCGACGACGACCCGGTCGGCGCCGAGGGCGTTGGCGAGGCCGCCCAGCGCCCGGCCGACGGCCCGCGCGCCGAGCGCGATGGCCGCGGTGGCGTGCGGGTCGCCGTCGGCCGCACGGGCGGCCACCCGCTCCAGGCGCTCGGCGGACAGGCCGCTGGTCCTGGTGTACTGGGCGGTGATGGCGGGCCCGGATCCGATCGCCTCCAGGTGGCCGGTGGCGCCGCAGGTGCAGGGCAGTCCGTCGGCCTCGGGGCTCGGCAGGTGGCCGAGGTGCCCGGCGACGCCCGCCGCCCCGCTCAGCATGCGACCGTCGACGGCGACGGCGCCGCCCACGCCGGTGCCGACGGCCGCGTAGATCATCGTGGGTCCCGGCCGGTCGCCGTCCGGGTGCCCGCCGGGGAGCGGGGCGAGTTCGGTCGCGGCCGTCGCGCGGACGTCGTTGTCGCAGGCCACCGGGAGCCCGGTGCGGGCGGCGAGGCCGTCCGCCAGGGCGGTGCCGGCCCAGCCCCGGATGGTGTCGGTGGCGCTGGTGACGGTGCCGGTGACGGGGTCGACGACGCCCGCGGCGGCGACGCCGATCGCGGTGGCCCCCGGGGCCCACACCGCGCGGACCTCCTGGGCGAGCGCGTCGAGCACCGCTTCGGCGCCGGCCGTCGCCGGGGTGGGCAGGGAGTGCCGGGCCAGGATCGTGCCGTCGTCCGCGACCAGGGCGGCGGCGATCTTCGTGCCGCCCAGGTCGAGGCCGATGACCGAGGGTGCGCCGTGCCGCACGGTCATCGGACGGGGAGCAGGCCGGCGTCGCGCAGACGCTCCTCGACGAGGGCGACCGACGCCTCGCCCAGCTGGACCTGGGGGGCGGCGGTGGTGCCCTCGGCGAACACGCCGAGCAGGCGCAGGGCGTGCTTGAAGGCGCCGATGGCGGAGGAGTTGCGGCCCATCTCGCTCTCCGGCCCCGCGTCGACCATGCCGAACAGCTCCACGAGCCGCTCCTGCTCCTCGACGGCGCTGCCGAGGTCCCCGGCGCGCACGGCGTCGTAGAGGCGCACGTATCCGGCGGGGTCGACGTTGCCGAGGCCCGGGACGACGCCGTCGGCGCCCGCCAGCAGGGCGGCGTCGACGGTGAGTTCGGAGCCGGTGAGGATGCTGAAGCCCGGCGCGGGGCCGGTGGCGCGACCGTGCCGCCCGCCGAGGGCGACGATCAGGCGGCGCAGTCCGCCCTCGTCGCCGCTGCTGTCCTTCAGGCCGGCCAGCGTGCCGTCCTCGGCGAGTTCGCGGACCAGGCCGGCGGAGAGCTTGCTGTGCACGGAGACCGGGAGGTCGTAGGCGTACAGGGGCAGGTCGACGGCCTCGCGCAGGGTGCGGAAGTGGCGGGCGATCTCGACGGGGTGGGTGCGGGCGTAGAAGGGCGCGGTCGCGACGAGCGCGTCCGCCCCGGCCGCGCGGGCGGCCTCCGCGTGGGCCAGCACGCGGGGCGTGGTCATGTCGATGACCCCGGCGAGGACGGGGACGCGGCCGGCGACGGTCTCCACGACGGTCCGCAGGGTCACGTCGCGCTGCCGGTCGGTGAGGAAGGCGACCTCGCTGCTGGACCCCAGGGCGAACAGCCCGTGCACCCCACCGCCCACGAGGTGCTCGACGTGCCGGGTGAGCGAGACGGTGTCGACCTCGCCCGACGCGTCCAGGGGGGTGCAGACGGGAGGGACGACGCCGCGCAGCGGCTGGGACGGGGACATGGGAGTTCTCCTGGGCTTGCGAGTGGTGGATCGGGGGAACGGGCCGCCGCGCGCCGGCCGGACCGGCGCGCGGCCGATCACCATGTAGCGCTCGTCCTGGGCGGGC
>NZ_JBEZWE010000008.1:0-247736 GCF_040637405.1 Streptomyces sp. NPDC029526 | reverse complement strand
CCACCCCCCAGGTCATCCCATCGACAGGGGGACACAGTCATGCCGGGCCCGGAGGCCAGCGGCCCTCTTGCAGGACCGCGGAAAACATAACGGGGCGGGATCCGTTCCGGCCGGGGGCGGGATCCGTTCCGGCCGGGGGCGGGATCCGTTCCGGCCGGGGGCGGATCCGTTCCGGCCGGGGGAAGGGCCCGGCTCAGGTGCACGTGGTGCGGTCCCGGCCGGACCCGGACCCGTCGGCCGGAGCGTGTCCCGGTCGGGTCAGCCCGCGTCGGCCGGCTCCAGCACGAAGACCGGGATCTCCCGCTCCGTCTTGCGCTGGTACTCCGCGTAGTCCGGGAACGCGTCGACGGCGCGCTTCCACCACTCGGCCTTCTCCTCCCCGGTGACCTCACGGGCCGTCATGTCCTGCCGCACCGGGCCGTCCTGGAGTTCCACGTGGGGGTGGGCCTTGATGTTGTGGTACCAGACCGGGTGCTCCGGGGCCCCGCCCAGTGAGGCGACCGCCGCGTAGCGTCCCTCGTGCTCGACCCGCATCACCGGGGTCTTGCGGAGCTTGCCGCTGCGGGCGCCCAGGGTCGTCAGCACGACCACGGGCATGCCCCTGAGCGTCGTACCCTCGGTGCCTCCCGAGCTCTCGTACAACTCGACCTGTTCGCGCACCCATTGGCTCGGGCTGGGTTCGTACTCACCCTCGAGAGGCATGACCTTCGTCCCATCGTCGTGTCCGTCCGCGGCGGATCCGGAGGGTAGTCCGCCGCATGATTCTCTGCGGCAACACCGGTACCGGCTTCCCGCATTCCTCGTGCGACAGTGTCGTGCCGAGGCCGTCCGCCCGCCCGCGTCCCCGGCTCCGTCGGCGTGTCAGCGCTCTCGCGTCGCCGGCGCGGTGCGGACGGAGGCCGGCGGCTCGTCGCGGGGGACCGGCGAACGGACGCCCCGGGAACCGGACGGCGGATGCCCCGGGGACCGGACGACGGATGTCCCGGGCGCCGTGAAGGAGATGTCCCGGCGTCGGAAAGGGGATGTCCCGGGCGCCGGTGGCCCACCGCGGGCCACCTGGGCCCCAAGAGGCCGGGTCCGGGCGGCCCGTAGGCTTTCCGGGTGACCGATCAGGGCGAGCAGCGTACGGACCCCTTCCTCTACGTCGTCGTCTGCGCCGCGGGCGTCGCGGCGGGCGTGGACGAGCTGATCACGGCGGCCCGGCGCCGCGGATGGGAGGTCGGGGTCTTCGCGACGCCGACCGCGATGAGCGGCTTCTTCGACGTGGACGCCGTCCGGCGACGCACCGGTCGCCCCATCCGGTCCGCGTGGCGCACCCCCGGCGAACCGCGGCCCTTCCCGGACCCCGACGCGGTGGCGGTGGCGCCCGCCACCTTCAACACGCTCAACAAGTGGGCGGCCGGCATCGCCGACACGCTCGCCCTGGGCACCCTCTGCGAAGCCGTCGGTCTCGGTGTGCCCATCGCCGTGCTGCCCTGTGTGGGGGAGGCGCTGGCGGCGCACCCCGCCCACCGGGAGAGCCTGACCCGGCTGGCCGGCATGGGGGTGCGCTTCGCCGAGCCGTACGCGGACGAGAGGACGCCGGACGGGGCGCGGGAGTTCCGGTGGGAACGGGCGCTGGATCTCCTCCCCTTTCCCGGAGTGAGCCCGGCGAACGGATGAACACGTCCGCGGGAATTCACCTCCCGAAACGTCACCTCGCGAAACGTCACCTTCCGAAGCGTCCTTGACTTTCTGTCAAAAAGCGCCGGGGATGCGGGAGAAGAACGAAGCGGCAGAATCCCTTGTTACCTCTCGGGGCCTGTGCGAAGGTGAGCGTTGCCCGCGCGCCGACCATCCTCTTTTCCCTGCGCGCGTCGAGTCGTTCCCCGTGCCGGTGGCGCTCCACAAGAGCGCGGTCGGGCGCATGTTCGACACCCTGAGTTCTGTGCGGGTGAATTCCGCCGCATTGTCGGCGAGGTCCCATGCCGATTGGTATGGACCCCGTGCCCCGCCCGTCCCGAGAGGAATGCATCCGTGAAGGAAGCCGGCGTGTGGAATTCCCCGGCCCCGTCCCGTCCGACCGGACCCACGGACGAGCAGCTGAGCGCCGAGCTCAGGAAATGGACGGGCGGCACGCCGGCGGTCCAGCCGGTCGGCGAACTCCTCGACCGGCACTGGGAGGCCGCCTTCACCTACGCGCGGCTGTGCACGGACGGCCCCGGTCCGGCGGGCATGCTCACCACCGCCGCCTTCACCCGGCTGTTCGGCGAGACCCTGCGGCACCACGGCCCCGCCTTCGCCTGGCGGCCGCACCTCCTGGTCACCGTGCGCCGGATCGCCGCCGAGTGGGACGGTGACCATCGGCGCACGTCGCTCCATCCCGACCTCACGGCCGCGTCCCGTGACGGCACCCGTCCGGCCGCCCTGCTGCTGCCGCCACCCGAACGCCGCCTGCTCTCCGGCGCCTTCCAGCGGCTCCCGCAGTCCGCCCGCTGTCTGCTGTGGCACGCCGAAGCCGAGTCCGAGCCGCTCGACGTGCCCGCCCTGCTGCTCGGCCTGGACGTGGAGGGCGCCGGCGTCGAACGGGACCGCGCCCGCGACCGGCTGCGCGAGGAATGCCTGCAACTCCACCGCGAACTCGCCCCCGGTGCCGAATGCCGCACCTACCAGCGCATGCTGGACGTGACCTGTCGCCGCGCCCACGCCGCCGTCGACCCGGACCTCGCCGTCCACCTGGACGGCTGCGCCCACTGCCGGCACACGGCCGACCAGCTGACCCGCTTCCCCGACGGGCTCGGCACGGCCCTCGCCGAGGCCGTCCTCGGCTGGGGCGCGCGGGCCTACGCGGAACGCCGGGCGCGAGCCGCCGAGCCGGGCGCCGCCCCGGTGCCCGTGCCCGAGCGGGCGGCCGAAGCGGCCCTCCTCGACCTGTCCGGCCGGCCGGACACCGGCACGCTCCCGCCACCACCCGCCCCTCTCCCCGGCGACGGGCCCGCCACCGAGGCCCCCGCCTCCCCGGTGCCCCGCGCCCGGCGCCGCGGAGGCCCGCGTCCCGGTGGCACCCCGGCGGGCGCGGGCTCCCGCGCCGCGCGGAAGGCCGCCCGGCGCGCCACGCGGCGCCGCCATCTCGCGGTCGGCGCGCTCACGGTCGGAGCCGTGGTCGTCCTCCCGCTGGTGCTGTGGTCCGCCGCCGGCTCCGACGAGGACGGAACCGGGCGCGACGCCGCCGCCCGCCCTTCGGCGACACCGGAGGACGGCCGGGACCGGGGCCGGGGCGGGCCGTCCCGGGCGGGTGCCGACGGGGCGGCAGTCCAGGGCGCGTTGCGTGGGCGGCTGCACAACAGCGCCGCCGACCTGTGCGTCGCGGTCGTCGGCAACCGGGTCGCCGAGGACGCCGAGACCGAGCTGACCGCCTGTTCCTCGGCGGCCGTGCAGCAGTGGACGTACGAACGGGACGGGCTGCTGCGCAACGTCGCCCGGCCCGACCTGTGCCTGGACTCGCGCCTCGGCTACGCCGTCCGGCTCGCCGCCTGTGCCGACGGGACCGGTGACCGGGCAGGGGCCATGCGGTACGACTTCACGGTGCGGGGCGCCCTGATCCCCCGTTCCGACCAGCGGCTCGCCCTCGCCCCCGCCGCCACCGACGGCTCGGGCGCCCTGGTCCTGAAGAACCGCACCGACGACGACCCGCAGCGCTGGACCCTGGACGACGCCGCGCCCGACCTCCGGATGAAGGCCGTCACCTGGGACACCGAGATCACCGCTCCGCCCGCATCCACCCCGAGCCCCGTTCCCCCGGCCGCACCGGCTCCGAGCACCACCGCGCCGCGCCCGACGACGTCCGCCCCGGCCTGCGCCGACGGCCCGACGTGCGCGGAGAGCGGCCGCGAGGACGCCGCCGCCCACGACCACGGCTACGGGGGCGGCTTCGGCTACGGGGACGGTCGCAGCCGCCAGGACGGCGACGATCCGCGGTACGACCGACGCCGACGCTGAGCCTCCCGTCCGTCCACCGGCCCGGCGCGCCGACCCGGTCGGCTTCCCGGCCGGTGGTGTGCCGGGCGCGCGTCCGCGTCTCACGGACGTCCGTCCGGCGCCCGTCCCGGCGGACGGGCTCGGCCGGCCGTGCCTGCCGAGCGGCGCGCTGCCGGGCTCAGACGGTGTCGCCCAGGACCGTCAGCTCGGCCCAGATGGTCTTGCCGTCGGCGGTGTGCCGGGTGCCCCAGCGCTGGGTGAGCTGGGCGACCAGGAGCAGCCCCCGGCCGCCCTCGTCCCAGGTCTTGGCCCGGCGCAGGTGCGGCGCGGTGTGACTGGTGTCGGACACCTCGCAGATCAACGTGTTCGCGTCGTGGATGAGCCGCAGCCGGATGGGCGGGGCCCCGTACCGGATGGCGTTGGTGACCAGCTCGCTCACCACCAGCTCGGCCGTGAACGACGCCTCCGTCAGCGACCAGGCGGCCAGCTGCTCCAGGACCTGTTTGCGGATGGGGGCGACGAGCGCCGGGTCGGCGGGGATGTCCCAGGTCGCCACCTGCGCCGACGGCAGCCCCCGGGTGCGGGCCAGCAGCAGGGCCACGTCGTCGGCGGTGCCGCCCGGGGTCAGCAGGGTGTGCAGCACCCGGTCGCACGCCTCGTCCAGTGACCCCGTGGCCGCCCGCGACAGCGCCTCACGGAGCAGGGCGCGTCCCGTCTCGGAGTCCCGGCCCCGCGTCTCCACCAGCCCGTCGGTGTAGAAGCCCAGCACGCTGCCCTCGGCCAGCTCCAGTTCGGCCGACTCGAAGGGCAGCCCGCCCAGGCCCAGCGGCGGGCCGTGCGGCAGGTCGATCTCCCGGGCCGGCCCGCCGTCGGGGGGGATCAGCACGGGCGGCGGATGCCCGGCCCGGGCCAGGGCGCACCGGCGGGACACCGGGTCGTACACCGCGTACAGGCAGGTGGCGCCGACCTCCCCGGGGGTGCCTTCGGCGCCGGACTCCTGGGAGAGGTGCAGGACCAGGTCGTCGAGGTGGGTGAGCAGTTCCTCGGGGGCGAGGTCGATATCGGCGAGGGTCCGCACGGCGGTGCGCAGCCGGCCCATCGTCGCCGACGCCTGGATGCCGTGACCGACGACGTCCCCGACGACCATGGCGACCCGCATCCCGGACAGCGGGATCACGTCGAACCAGTCCCCGCCCACCCCCGACCGGGCGGCGGGAAGGTAGCGGCTCGCCGCGTCCAGCGCGGCCGTGTGCGGCAGGTGACGAGGGAGCAGGCTGCGCTGGAGGGTCAGGGTGGTCTCCCGCTCGCGGGAGTAGCGGCGGGCGTTGTCGATGCAGACGGCCGCGCGCGCGGTGACCTCCTCGGCCAGCAGCACGTCGTCGTGGGTGAAGGCGTCCGGGTGCTGGAAGCGGGTGAACGCGGCGACGCCGAGCGTGGTCCCGCGGGCCACCAGCGGCACCGACATCATCGAGTGCACGCCGTGCCGGCGCACCTGGCTCGCCCGGGCCCGGTCCACCGCCAGCCACGGGTCGAGGTCGCCGGAGTCCACCGACGCCACGACGCTGTGTCCGGCGATCAGCGAGTCGGCCTGCGGCGCGGCCGACGGGTAGACGACCACCTGACCGGTGTCGGCGAACGACTCGGGACTGCCCGGTGTGCGGGAGTGGTGCGCGATCCGGCGCAACGACACCGGGGCGGTGAGCGGGCCGGACGTGTCCTCGCCGGGCTCCGGGGACTCCAGCAGGTCGACGCTGACGAAGTCGGCCAGCGCGGGCACGCAGACCTCGGCCAGCTCCTGGGCCGTACGGGTCACGTCGAGGGTGGTGCCGATGCGCATGCTGGCCTCGTTGACCAGCATCAGCCGCTCCCGTGCCCGGTACTGCTCGCTGAAGTCGTGGACCGTCACGCAGACGCCCCGCACCCGGCCCGAGTCGTCGGTGAGCGGCGCGAGCCGGGCCAGCCAGGCGTGCGCGCGTTGCTCCCCGGTGGCCTTCATGTACGTCTGCATGTCGTGCCCGCGGCCGGTCCGCAGCACCGTGGTGAGGTGCTGCTCCAGCTCGGAGTGCTGGGTACGGCCGCCCACCTCGGTGGGCCGCAGGCCGCGCAGGTGGTCGGCGGGCAGCCCGAGGAGTTCCGCCATGGCGTCGTTGACGCCCCGCAGGCGCAGCGACCGGTCGAAGACCAGGGTGGCGCACGGGGACTGGAAGACCGCCGCCCGGACCAGGGGGTCGTCGGGCAGCTCCGTGTCGCCGGTGTCCAGCGGGGTGACGGCGAGCCAGTCGTCGGCGCCGCCGTGCTCGGGGAATCTCCGGTGGGCCAGCACCCAGACGGTCACGGTGCCGCCGTCCCGGTGCCGCAGGGTCACCGTGCCGTCCCAGCGGGCGTCGTCGGCGGGCCGGGGCATACGGGCCCCGTCGGCGAGGAGGGCGGCGGCCGGGCGGCCGACGACGTCCTCGGCCGCGTGGCCCAGCAGGGCCCGGGCCCCCTCGTTCCAGTGCGTGAGCGTCCCGTCGGCGGCGATGACGGCCCGGGCCGTCACGGAATCGTCGAACGGGTCGTCCGGCTTCATCTCGCCACTCCATCGCGCCGTCGCGCACGCTCACCGTGGGCTGGTGCCTCGCCTGGGGTCCAGCCTAGAGCCTGGAGTGCCGATCCCGCCGCACACGGCGGCCCGGGCAGGCCCGGGGCCCGCGGGTGCGGGCGCGGTCCGGCCGCCGTGCGCCGCCGCCCTGCCCGTCCGCGCCCCGCGTGCCCGCAGGTGGGCGAGCAGGTCCGCCCGGGACCGCGTCCCCGGGACACCGCGTCCCGCGTGCTCGCAGGTGGACGCCCGGGACCTTGGGCGGACCCTTCCCTCAGCCCGGCAGGTACCCCGACGTATCCGCTCCGACCTGGGCGTATTTACGAGTAAGTACCCGAGCGGTACCGTGGGAGCATGCCAGCTCTCAACGTGGAGTTCAGCGACCGCGAACTAGAGGACCTCCGGCAGATCGCCAAGGAACGCGGTACGTCGATGAAGGCGCTGGTGCGGGAGGCCGCCGCGGCCGACATCGCCCGCCACCGCGCGCTGCAGGAGGGCGCGGAGGCCTTCCGCCGGTTCTTCGCGTCCCACGCCGAGGAGTTCGCCGCCGCCTTCCCGGACGACGAACCACGGGCCAAGGGCGAGGGGCGGGCCGCCTGACCGATGGCACCCGTGCTGCACATCGACGTGCCCTGGCTGCTCCAGCGGCACGAGGAGGTCCTCCCGGACCAGCCCGTCGTCAACGACTTCTCCGCCCTGGTCGCCGCCGTGGCCCGGCACCGCGTCGACCCGCCCCGGCTGGGCGTCGACTCCGACCCCGCCTGGCGGGCCGCCGCACTGCTGCACACCCTCACCGTGCTCCGGCCGCTCCCGTCGGCCAACGCGCGCTTCGCCTGCGCCACCGCCGTGGCCTACATGTTCGTCAGCGGTGTGGGCATCGACCCGCCCTACGGGGCGCTGGTCGACCTGGCCCGCGACCTGATGACCGGCGCGGTCGACGTGTACGGCGCGGCCGACCGGCTGCGCTCCTGGCAGATCTGACCCCCGGCCCGGGCCCCCGGCGGGCCCCGGCGGGCGGCCCGGCGGATGACCGGGGGCGGAGCACGCCCCGCCCGGTCGGTGGCCCGGCAAGGGGAACAAGGGGGAGCGGGCCCGGCGGTCGTCCTCGGGCGAACCGTCCCCGTCGCCGGGCGTCGTCGTGCCGCGTCCCCCCTGCCGCGCGTCTCCGGAACGGTCCGTGACCGCGATCGGAAGACCGTGGCGGGGCCCCTGACCCGCTTCGGGCCGGAGACGGCGTCGGCGTACCCGGCCGGCCGACACCGCTCGGCTTCCGACCCGCGCACCCGGCCGACGCACCCGGCTCCCCCTCCGGCCCGCGCACCGACCGACGCATACGGCTCCGCCTCCGGCCGGCGCCCGAGGCGCTCCCGGCGCAGCCCCGTGGCCGACCCTGCACGGCGGCCCCCGCACCTGGTTCGCGCACCGGTCCGCAGCCGCTGTGCGCGGGACGCGGCGACGGCGGGCGAACGCCTTTTCCCAGGTTCGGGCCCACCGGAAAAACACCTGGTCGAATGGCGGTGCGTACCACCTATAACCGTTTGTCCTTCTGACTTTCTGTCAACGCGCAGATCTTCCTCAAGCGCCTTGTTGCTGGCGCGCGGGTTGTGCGAGAGTGAGCCACCCGTGCGGGGGGTAATGGCCGGGGGCACAGGAGCGTGGACGTTTCTGAACCGGGTCCGATTCGCCGTCGGTGAAGTCGCACTCCCCGCGCCCCGCGCCAAAGAGGTATGGACCACTCGGGCTTTCCTTAACGGCGTCGGGACCTTGTGTCACCCACGCGTGGGAAGGAACCTCTCAGTGCCCACCCCCCACCCGCCCCGACCTCCCTATCCCCCGCCCGGCGGGGATCCAGGGGAGTCCGACGAGTTCCTCGCCGCCCGGCTGAGGGACCGTTCGGAGGGCGAGGCCGCCCGTGCCGTCGCGCTGCTGACCGCGCGTCACTGGCGGTCCATGCACGACTACGCGGCCGTGTGCCTGGCCTCCTCGGGGCAGACGGCCGGGATGGCCACCGCAGCCGCCCTGCACCAGGTGCTGGACCGGCTCGCTCTCGGGGAGTCCGCCGTCGCCCTGCGGCCGGTGCTGCTGGTGGCCGTACGGGACACCGTCCGCGAGTGGGCGTCCGACGACCGGATATCCGCTGCCCTGCCGCCGTTGAAGAAACCGGCCGGCGGACGCGGCATGCGGATGGCGAAAACCATGACGCCGGACAACCGCGCACTGGCGCTCAGGGCATTCCGCGCCCTGCCGGCCCGCGCGCGCTGTCTGCTCTGGCACGCCGAGGTCGAGGCCGAACCGATATCCGTACCCGCGGGCCTTCTCGGCATGGACGCCGACATCGCATCGGCCGCACTCGAACAAGCACGTGACACTTTCCGTAAGAATTGTGTCCTCGCGCATCAGGAAACGGCACCGACGCAGGAATGCCGATTCCACAACCGGCTGCTGGACGTTCCGATCCGCCGGGGCGGTGCGCTGCTCCCCGACGTCCGCCGGCATCTCGCGGAGTGCCGTCACTGCCGGCACGCGGCCGAGCAACTCGGCCACTTCGAGAGCGAACTGGGCATCCTGATCGCCGAGGCGGTCCTCGGCTGGGGGGCCCGCCGGTACCTGGACTCCCGCCCGGGCCGCTCACCCTCCGGGGCCCGCGGCCCGCGCTCCGGACGCCGCGGACGCCGGGGCGGTGGCCACTCCGCCGACCGCCGGCACCGGCTGCTCTCCCGGATGCCGGCCGCCGAGCGGCTCACCGGCTTCGGGCGGACCGAGGCCGTGCGCTCCACCCGGACCCTCCTCACCGGCCTGGGCGCCGTCTCCGCCGGGGTCCTGGTGAGCGTGCTCATCGCAGGCTCCTCCTCCACCGACGGCGGCGCCACCGACCCGACGGGCTCCACGAGTGCGCAGGGCGGCCGGGGGACCGTGCCGACCGTCTCCCCGCCCGGCGTCGCCGGGCTGCCCACCGGGCCGCAGCAGACCCGGCTGCGCAACGTCGCCACCGACCTGTGCCTCGACACCCTGGGCGAGCCCCAGGACGGCGCCGGGACCCGGCTGGCAGCCTGCTCCACCGCGTGGACCCAGCGCTGGACCTACGAGGACGACGGGCTGCTGCGCAGCGTCGCCGATCCCGGGCTGTGCCTGGACTCCCACAAGGACGCCGGCGTCGTCGTCCTCGGCGCCTGCGCCGACCAGGACGCGGACCGCGGCGACGACGTGCGGTACGACCTCACCCCCCAGGGCGAACTGCTGACCCGCTGGGACCCGCAACTGGCCCTCACTCCCGCCACCCCGGACGCGAACGCCGACCTCGTCGTCAAGGTGCGCGGGAGGACCGCCGACCAGCGCTGGGCCGCCGAGCCGGTGCGGGAGGACGAGGACGTGCTGTCGAGCGGCGCGACCGGCCGACCGGCCGCGCGGCACGCCCGGCTCACCGGGCCGGGGCCCGTGACCTGAGGCGACCGGCCCGTCCGGGACGGGCACCCGAGGGGCCTGGCTTCACGGCGTGCGAGGGCCCGGCCGGGTCGGGCCCTTGAGGGGCCTGGTGGCGTGCGGGGTCCGGCCGGACCGGTCACGCCCCGGCCGGACCATCGCCAGGCCGACAGCGGCCACGGCACCCGTCCTGCCGCCCCCGCACAGGGCCCACGGCACGCTTCCGGCGGGGCCAGGGCCGGGGCCAGGGCCGGGTACGCGGCACGGGGGAGCGTGCGGGCCCTCGCCCGGCGTGCCCGGACGTCCGTGCCCGGGTCGCCGTGGCCGCTGTCGGCCCGCCCGACACCCACGGCGCGCCGCCCCGCCGGCCGCCCACGCCCGCCGCCCCGACGGTGCGCGTCGCCGCCCCCGCCGGGCCCGGGGCCGGCCGCGAGGTCAGGCGGGCGGGGCCGTCGCGAGGTCGCCGGGGCCCACCGTGTCCGGGCCGGAGTGGCCCGACAGGGCCAGGGTGAGGTCCAGTTCGGCGAGCAGGCACCGGATCACGTGGTCCACCCCCGCCTGACCGTCGAGCGCCAGCCCGTACACGTACGGACGTCCCAGCAGCACCGCCCGCGCGCCGAGGGCGAGCGCCTTGAACACGTCGTCGCCGGTGCGCACCCCGCTGTCGAACAGCACGGCGAGCCGGTCGCCGACGGCCTCCGCCACCCGGGGCAGGGCGTCCGCCGCCGCGATCGACCCGGCGACCTGACGGCCCCCGTGGTTGGAGACCACCACGCCGTCCATCCCGGCGTCGGCCGCCAGCCGGGCGTCGTCCGGGTGCAGCACGCCCTTGAGCACGATGGGGCCGTCCCAGTTCTCGCGCAGGAACGCGAGGTCCGGCCAGGTCTTCGCGGGGTCGGCGAACATGCCGACGAAGTGCATCACCGCCGCGTTCGGATCCTCGTGCACCGGCTTGGCCAGCCCCGCCCGGAACGCCGGATCGGTGAAGTAGTTGGCGGTGCCGACGCCGTGCAGGAACGGCAGGTACGCCTGGTCGAGGTCGCGTGGGCGCCAGGACAGCAGCGGCGTGTCCAGCGTGACCACCAGCGCGGTGTACCCGGCGGCCCGGGCCCGGGCCAGGAAGCTGCGGGCGACCTCCACGTCCTTCGGCCAGTACAGCTGGAACCAGCGCTCCCCGTCGCCCATCGCCTCGGCGACCTCCTCCATCGGCGTGCTGGACGCCGAGGACAGCACGAACGGCACGCCCCGCGCGGCGGCCGCCCGCGCCGCCGCCGGCTCCGCGTCCGGATGCATGATCGACAGGACGCCGACGGGCGCCAGCGCCAGCGGCGCCGGCAGGTCCCGGCCCAGCACCCGGACGGACAGGTCGCGCTCGTGGACGTCCCGCAGCATGCGCGGCACGATCCGGTGGCGGTCCAGGGCGGCCCGGTTGGCGCGTGCGGTGCTGCCGTCGCCCGCGCTGCCCGCCACGTAGCCGACCGGGCCGGGGCCGAGCCGCCGCTCGGTCAGCTCCTCCAGCCGCGTCAGGTCCGTCGGCAGCCGGGGGACGGCGCCCGTCATCCCGTTCAGGTAGATCTCGTACTGGAAGTCGGCCCAGTGACCCGCCATGTGTCCGTGTCCCGCCTCTCCTCGTCCGTCGGCCGGGCGCCGCGACGCCCGAGCCGACGGTATCCCTCCGTCAGGCGGAGGGAACCGCCTCGTGCAGGATCCGGGCCAGATCGCCGGGGCGGGAGAACATCGGCCAGTGCCCGGTGTCCATCCGGACCAGCTCCCACTTCCCGGCGGCCAGTGCCGTGGCCGCGGCGGGCGGCGGGTCCCCGCCGTCCAGCAGGCACTTGACGTAGGTGGCGGGGAGGTCGCCCGCGGCTCCCCGCAGGGCGGCCGGTCCGGTGAGCGTGGCACCGGGGTGCGGGGTCGCCCGGGCGGTGATCCGCGCGATCTGCTCCTCCGACAGGCCCTGGCCCGCGAACTCCCCGGCGGGCGGCGGGGGCCAGACACCCCCGTGCTCGGCGACCGTCCGCCGCACCTCCTCGCTGGGCCAGCCTGACAGGAACGTCTCCCCGTCGACCGGGACGTTCGCGTCGACGTACACCACCCGGGAGAGCCGGTCACCGATCCGCTCGGCGGCCTGGCCGACCGGGATGCCGGAGTAGCTGTGCCCCACGAGCACCACCCGCCCCGGCCCGAGCCGGTCCACCTCCTCGACGACGTCCCGCACATGCGTCTGCTGGTCCGCCGGGACGCCCGCCCGTTCCGCCAGTCCGGACAGGGTGAGCGCCCTGACCTCGTGCCCCCGGGCGGCCAGGTGCGCCGCCACCTCGTCCCAGGCCCAGCCGCCGAGCCAGGCTCCTGCCACCATCACGTATCGCGTCATGCCCCGCACGCTAATCGCGGCCACTGACAGTCCGGGCCCCCCGCGGCCGGGGCGCCCGTCGGCCCGGTTCCGCCCACAGGGATCGGGCGGCGCCACCCCGGTCGTAAGTGATCTCCACGTGAACACAAGGCGTCGCGGAACGGCCCGTCGGCACCTGAATCGGAATGTTTCAGGCCGATTAACGAACAGTCGGAATTCCGCCAACTGGCCACTTCACGCACACGGTAACCGCTTGATTACCGGCCTGAAGCCCTTCCATCGCGTGACTTCGCGCCACTGATTCAACACGCAATGTTACTGAAACCAGCAGGGTCGACGTGTCTTTCCGCCGGGGACTCGGCAGACTCCGGCACGCCGGTGCGGCACCGACCGAGCACGGACCGGCGATCGAACGAAACGAGCGGAAGGATGCACACAATGCGGAACACCGCGCGCTGGGCCACCACCCTCGGCCTCACGGCCGCTGCCGTCCTCGCACCCCTCACCGGGGCCGCGCAGGCCGCACCGGGGACCGGCCCCTCCGCGCTCTACGCCCCCTCGGCCCTGGTGCTGACCATGGGTCACGGCGAGAGCGCGCCGAGCGTGACACCCGAACGCGCGGTCACCCTGACCTGCGGCCCGGGCGCCTCCGGCACCCACCCCGCCGCCTCCTCGGCCTGTGCCGACCTCGAAGGCGTCAGCGGCAACCTCGACGCGCTGTCCATGCGGCCGGGCGTCTTCTGCACCAAGCAGTACGACCCGGTCGTCGTCACCGTCGAAGGCGTGTGGCAGGGACAGCGGGTCTCCTACGAACGGACCTTCCCCAACGAGTGCGTGATGAACGCTCACGGTTCGAGCGTCTTCGCGTTCTAGACCGGGATCGCACGGTTCCCGTGACCGCGCGGTGGCCGCAGATTGGGGAGTGCGAGCAACCCCGCGGAGACGTGCGATCTCGCGCAAGGAAGCCGGCGGGCGGAGTGGGGCCGCCCGCCGGCCTCCGGCATCCTGAAGGGCCGGGCGGCCACGTGGCCGCCCGGCCCTCCTCGTACCTCCGCTGCCTCCCGCCGCCGGGCCGGCGTCCCGCCCTACGTCAGGCCCGGTCCCGGTGGCTGGTGTCGCACCACGGGTAGCGGCGACTGCGGCGGCAGGTGCACAGCGCCACCCGGAAGCGGTCCGAGGACACGACCGTGCCGTCCTCCAGTTCCACCTCCACCGGGCCCTCCACCAGCAGCGGGCCCTTGCGCTGGACGGTCATCCGCCGGGGCGTGTCAGACGGGCTGTTCGGCACGGACCACCACCAGTTCCTCCCTGTTCTCGTCCGGGCCCAGCAGGTTGCGCTCCCGCAGCCAGCGTTCCCGGGCCCGCAGCACCGGACCGAACGTGATGTGCCGGCGCCGCGTCACCGCAGCCTTCAGCCCGGCCGTCCGCAGGTGCCCGAGCGTCAGCTCCGGCCCGCTGAGCGCCGACTGCACCAGCAGCAGCACGCCGCCGGGCCGCAGCAGTCCGGGCGCCTCCTCGCAGATCCGGTCCAGCACCAGCCGCCCGTCGTGGCCCGCGTCCCACGCCCGGGCCGCCCCGCGCGGGGGCCCGGCACCGCCGTCGGGCGCCGGCACGTACGGCGGGTTGGCGAGGATCAGGTCGAACGACCGGCCCCGCACCGGGGTGAACAGGTTCCCGCGCCGTACCTGGACGGGCATGCCCGCCATCAGCGCGTTCAGACGGGTCGCGCACACGGCCCGCCAGGACACGTCCACCGCGGTCACGCGCGTGCCGCGCCGGGCGGCGGCGAGCGCCAGGGCACCGGAACCGGTGCCGACGTCGAGAACGTCCGAGCCCGGCCGGACGGGCTCGTCGGACAGTGCACCGGCCAGCAGCTCGGTGTCTTCCTGCGGGGCGTAGACGCCCGGGGGTGCGAGTGGATTCACGCGCGGCCGAGTACCCCGGACATCCTCGGACATGTGCGTCATGAGACAGGAGTGACGTCCGGGACGGACAGCGGCGTGCGCAGCGACGAGCGGCCCGCGCCCCAGTCGGCGAGCAGCCGGTCGCCCAGCCGGTCCTCCACGAACACCGTCGCGTCGATGCCGAAGGCGATGTCCGGGGCGAGCGCGGGCTCGTCCTCCATCAGACCGCCGATCACGTCGTGGCGCACCACCTGCTCGTGCACCGCGTCGGCCTCGACGTGCTCGTCGTAGAAGTGCTCGGCGGCGGGCCCCGCGCCCGTGCGGCGCATCGCCTCGGCGAGCCGCCGGGACCCGGGCGAGGACGTGATCTCGACCGTGGCGAAGTGCCCCACCAGGGCGCCCCTCAGGGAGCGGTGCAGACCGAACAGGGACATCAGGTTCACGGTGACCAGCAGCTCCGCGCAGGCGGCGTCCAGGTAGCGGCCGTACGTCGTGTCCAGGCCCAGGTCCTCCATCAGGTGCGCGTACAGCAGGGCGTGCACCCGGTCGGGACGGCCGCCGCCGAACTCGTCGAACTCCACCGCCGCCATCGCGGCCTTGGCCCGGCCCCACAGCCGCGGCAGCACCCAGGCGTGCGGGTCGGCCTCCTTCAGGTGGTACAGGGAGCGCTGGGCCGCGTACTCGCGCACGTGCCACAGCTCGCCCTTGTCCCGCAGGAAGTGGCTGACACCGGTGCCGTCGACCGGCTCCACCAGCAGGTCCGCGAGGGCCGTGTCCACGTCGTCGTGCACGGTGGCGTCCGCGCGCAGCGCCGTCTCGAAGCGCCGTTCCAGCGCCCCCCGGGTCCGCAGCAGGTCGGGGTCCCACTCGAGCGCCGCGGGGACGCCCTCGAAGCCCCGGTAGTGCAGTTCGTAGCAGAGGTACAGCGCGAGCTGGAAGTCGTCGCCGTACACCGCCGCCCGGGTCACGTCCTGCGGCCGGGGGAGGGGGCCGTCACCCCTGAGGTGGGCGATGACGGCGGCGCTGAGGGGGCCGCGCGGTGCGGGCAGCGTCGGTTCCGTACGTGGGTGTTCCATGGGACCCGGGTACCCGCGGTCCGCCGGGCCACCCCGGGTCGCGCGTGTCCCCCCGCCGCGGGGGTACTCCGGACCGCATGAAGGCACTCGCGATCAACTGCACCCTCAAGAAGTCCCCGGCCACCTCCAACACCGAGGCGCTGCTGGCGACCGTCACCGAACAGCTCCAGAAGGAGGACGTGGAGGTCGACGTGGTGCGCGCCGTGGACCTGGACATCGGCCCCGGCATCACCAGCGAGGCGGTGCACGACGGCGACGACTGGCCGGACGTGCACGCGAAGATCCTCGACGCGCGGATCCTGGTCATCGCCTCCCCGACCTGGCTCGGGCAGCCGTCCTCGGTCGCCAAGCGCGTCCTGGAACGGATGGACGCGATGATGTCCGAGACGGACGACGAGGGCCGCCCGGTCGCCTACAACCGCGTCGCCGGGGTCGTCGTCACCGGCAACGAGGACGGCGCCCACCACGTGATCAGCGAGATCACCGGCGGGCTGCAGGACATCGGCTACACCATCCCCGGCCAGGCGTGGACGTACTGGAACCAGGGCCCCGGCCCCGGGCCCAGCTTCCTGGAGGGCGGCCGCGGCCACGACTGGTCCCGCAGCACCGGCCGGGCCATGGCCGCCAACCTGCTCGGTGTGGCCCGGGCCCTGGCGGAGCGCCCGCTGGGCCCGCCGCCGCAGTAGCCGGCGCCCGCTCACCGTCGTCCCTCAGCCCCGGGACTCCCGCCGGGACCCGAGGCGGGCCGGCCGCGCACCGTCCGGCTGCGCCCCGCGACTCCCGCCGGGGCCCGAGGCGGCCGGGGCGTGCCGTCTCCGGCCCCCGCGCGGGTCCCGCCCCGGCTCTTCGTGATGCCGTGCCGGACCCGCACGGCCGTTATCCGCACGGCAGGGATCTGAGTCGCCGTACGGCCCGTGTCCCCGGCCGCGACCGCGTGGACCACGCAGCCCGTCGGGAGGCTTGGAGGCTCCTACGAGGCCCCAGGGCGGGCCACCCGCAGCGGAACCGCCTCGGCCGGAGCCGTCTCCTTCTCGTTGAGCCGGGTGACCTCCGCCCACCAGCCCGGCCCGTCCTCGATGTGCCGCAGAAGCACGCCCTCGCGCAGCGCCCAGGGGCAGATGGTGACCGCCGACAGCCCGGTCAGCTTCATCGCCGTGTGCGCCACGACCGCCCCCGCCAGGCTCTGCTCCGCACGCGGCGCGGAGATGCCGGGCAGGTGGGCGCGTTCGGCGGCGGGCAGCGCGGCCAGCCGGTCGATCGCCGCCCGCAGGTCGGTGCAGGACAGCTCCCGCTCCACGAACGGGCCGTGCCGCCCCGGCGCGGCCCCGCACAGCCGCCCCAGCTGCTGGAACGTCCGCGAGGTGGCCACCGCGGTGCGCGGCCCCTCCCAGCGGATGCGCGCCGCCACGTCCCGCAGCTGGTGCCGCACCCGGCGGCGCAGCGCGCGCACCTGGGAGGGCGGTGGCGGGTCCTGCCCGGCGAAGAACTCATGGGTCAGCCGGCCGGCGCCGAGCGGAAGCGAGGCCACGAAGTCGGGCAGCCGCCCGCGGCCGAAGGCCACCTCCAGGGAACCCCCGCCGATGTCCAGCAGGGCCAGCGGACCGGACCGCCAGCCCATCCAGCGGCGGGCCCCCAGGAAGGTCAGCTCGGCCTCCACCTCGCCCGGCAGGGTGCACAGCGCGACGTCCGTGCGGGACCGGACCTCGTGCAGCACCTCCTGCCGGTTCGGGGCGCCGCGCACCACGGCGGTGGCGAAGGCGAGCGGCCCGGCGGCGCCCCACCGGGCGGCGGTGCGGCTCGCCGCCGCCACGGCCTCCACCAGCCGGTCCACCGCCTCCTCGGGCAACGGCTCGCCCGGCGCGACCTCCTCGGACAGCCGCAGCCGCCACTTCGCCGTGTGCACCGGCAACGGCACCCCGTCGTCCGTGTCCGCGACGACGAGTCTGACGGTCTTCGATCCCACATCCATCACGCTGGTTCGCATGGCGCGTGGGTACCCACTGGGCGTATCCCCTACCGCACGGAGGGAGACCCGCCGCACCGCAGGGGGCCCGCCTCCCGGAGCCGACCGGCGCCCGGATCCGCCCGGGCGGCACGCCGGTTCCGCTCCGGGCAGCCCTACGCCAGCTGACGCCGCACCAGTTCGTGCAGCCGTCCGCCCGTGTCGGCCAGCAGGTCGGCCGGCGGGCCCTGCTGGACCACCTTGCCGTCCTCCATCACCACCACCCGGTCCGCGTCCAGCACCGTCGACAGCCGGTGCGCGATGACGACGCGGGTGGCGCGCAGGGCGCGGGTGGAGTCCATCACCGTGCGCTGCGTCCCGTTGTCCAGGGCGCTCGTCGCCTCGTCGAGGAAGAGGATGCGGGGGCGGCGGATCAGCGCCTGGGCGATCATCAGCCGCTGCCGCTGCCCGCCGGAGACCGCGCCGCTGCCGGAGACGAGGGTGTGCAGCCCCATCGGCATCCGCCGGATGTCCTCGGCCAGCCCCGCCATCTCGGCCGCCGCCATCACCTCCTCGGGGGTGTACGGCTCGGTCCCGCGGATCACGTCCAGGACGGAACCGGTGAACGGCTGGGCGTGCTGGAGCACCACCCCGCACTGGCGGCGCACCGCCGACAGGTCGAGCGCGGACAGGTCCTGGCCGTCGTAGAGGACGCTGCCCGACTGCGGCCGGTCGAAGCCGATCAGCAGCCGCAGCAGGGTCGACTTGCCGCACCCGCTCGGGCCGACGACCGCCACGAACTCGCCCGGCCGCACCTCCAGGGAGACGTCGTCCAGGACCAGCGGCCCGTCGTCGGAGTACCGGAACGACAGCCGCCGCGCCTCCACCGCCCCGGACAGCGGGCCCGGCCGGGTGCTCCCCGACGGGACCTCGGGCGTGGCCTCCAGCACCGGCCGGATCTGCTCCAGCAGCGGCAGGGCCGCCACCCCGGAGACGAACGCACCGGTCAGCTGGGTGACCGAGGTGAGCACCATGGTCACCGCGGTGTGGAAGGTGAGGAACTCCGCCGCCGTCATCGAGCCGCGGGCCGGCCCCGCCAGCAGCATGAACATCGCCAGGGTGCACAGCGGAAGGTGGACGGCCCCCAGCACGGCCGTCAGGTTCCTCACCCGGCCCGCCTTCTGCTGGAGTTCCCGGCTCCGGGCGAACTCGGACGCCCAGGCGGCGTACGCGTAGTTCTCCGCCGCCGCCACCCGCAGCTTCGGCAGCCCGCGCAGCGTCTGGAACGCCTGGTTGTTCAGCTGGTTGGTCAGCACCACCAGCCGCCGCTGCCAGCGCACCTGCCACAGCCCGAGGCCCAGGAACACCGCGGCCACCGCCACCAGCATGCCCATCGCCGCGAGCGCCATCGGCACGCTGAACCACAGCAGCAGACCCAGGTTCACCGCCCCGACGGTCACCGACTGGGCCACCGTCGGCCCCACTCCGGCGAGCAGCCGGCGGATCGCGCTGACGCCCATCGCCGCGCTCGCCAGCTCACCGGTGGACCGCTGGGCGAAGAACGACGTGGGCAGGCGCAGCAGCCGGTCCCACACGGCCGGCTGGAGGGTGGCCTCCACCCGGCCCTCCAGCCGCAGCAGGGTCAGGTTCTGCAGCAGCATGAACGCCGCCGCCACCACACCGGCGAGGATCACCGCGAGACACACCTGCACGATCAGGCCGGTCTGCGCCCGCGGCACGAACTCACCGAGCACCCGCCCGGTGGCGAGCGGCACCAGCGCGCCGACGCCCACCGTGACCAGGCCGCTCAGCAGCAGCGCCGTCAGGTCGCGCCGGGTGCCCGCCCTGCAGAACCGCATCAGGCCCAGGGGACCCAGCCGCCGGTCGGGCAGCGGCCGGTAGAACATCACCGCCTGCGGCTCGAACTCCCCGGCGTTGGCCTTCTCCACCGGCGTCTCCCGGCCGCTGCCCGGGTGCACCGCCACATAGCCGCCGCGCCGCCACAGCAGGGCCACCGGGGCGCCCGACAGCGACCGGTGTCCCACCAGCGGACCCACGTCCTCCCGCCACCAGCGCCCCCGCAGGCGCACGGCACGGGTGCGGACCCGGGAGGCGAGGGCCACCTGCTCGACCGGGTCGAGCCGGTCGCCGCCCGCCCCCGGCGCCGGGGGACCCGCGAGCCGGATCCCGGCCGCCCGTGCCACCAGTTCGCAGGCCGCGTACGTGGCGTCCGCGTCGGCGGCCGTCGCCGCGCGCGTCGACGGACGGCTGCCGATGGACGCCAGCAACGTCCGGTCGGCCCGGGCACGCACCGCCTCACCGGCCCGGATGCCCTCGGCGGTGCGGGACGCGTGCGTCTGCTCCAGCTGCTCGATCCAGCGGTCGAGGGCGGTCATGAGCCGGTACTGCTGGTCGACCACGCTCTGCCACAGGGCGGCGTCCATCAGCAGATCGGCCGCCGCCTGGGCGCCGTACACCGATCCGTACTGAACGCTGCCCGGCGGCACGTGCATCCAGAACACGTCGTCGTCCTCGTCCGGGCCGGGACCGTCCACCGGGACGGCCCCGGACAGGTCCGTGCGCTCCCCGGCCGTCGGCGCCCGGAACAGCACCGACAGGCTCCGGCCGAGGCCCAGCGCCAGGGCGTGTTCCAGCGGGCTGGTGGCGGGCGGCACGTACTGCGGCCGTCCGTGGGCGTCGTAGGACCACGTCCGGGTGTCCGCCTGCTGGTACAGCTCGCGCAGCCCGATGCGGTGCACCACGCAGTCCCGCAGCGGGCGCGCCACCAGCGTGTGCTGCGGACCCGGCACCGGACCCAGCAGCAGCGCCCCGGCCGCCAGCCGGCCCAGGTGGTGCCAGTGGCCCTGCCGCCCGGCGTCGACCGCGAACAGGTCCACGGCGCCGGCCGCCACCAGCCACAGCACCTGCGGTCCCTCGAGGTCCAGGCGGCCGGACCCGGAACAGTCCACCGGCGTGCCCAGTCCGCCCAGCGCGCCCAGCACCAGATCGCCGCCGAGGCCGTCGTGCACCGTCGTCGTCATCTCACCGCTCCCTGACCAGCGCCGCGTACGCGCCGCCGCGCGCCACCAGCTCCGCGTGGCGTCCGCGCTCGACGACCGTGCCCCGGTCCAGGACGACGATCTCGTCGCTGTCGCGGACCGTGCTCAGCCGGTGCGCGATCACCACGCAGGCGCAGCCGCGGCGGCGCAGGTTGTCCATCACGATCTGTTCGGTCTCCGCGTCCAGCGCGCTGGTCACCTCGTCCAGCACCAGGATGCTCGGCCGCCGCACCAGCGCCCGGGCGATCTCCAGCCGCTGGCGCTGCCCGCCGGAGAAGTTGCGGCCGTCCTGCTCGACCCGGCTGTGGATGCCGCCGGGCCGCCGGGCGACCACGTCGTACAGCGCCGCGTCCCGCAGCGCCGCCTCCACGGCCTCGTCGGGGACCGACGGGTCCCACAGCGCCACGTTGTCCCGGACCGTGCCCTCGAAGAGGAACACGTCCTGGTCCACGAAGGACACCGAGGAGGCGAGCGCCCCGCGCGGAATGTCCTCGATGCGCCGCCCGTCGACCCGTATCACCCCGTCCCAGGGGGTGTACAGGCCGGAGATCAGCCGGGACACCGTGGACTTGCCGCTGCCGGAGCCGCCGACCAGGGACACCTGCTGCCCCGGCCCGACGGTCAGGTCGAAACCGGTGAGCAGCGGCTCGTCCAGCGGGTTGTAGCCGAAGGAGACGTTCTGCAGCTCGACGTGCCCGTGCAGCCGCCGTGTCGACTCCCCGGCGCCGGGACGGCCGTACAGCGGGTCGGCCCGGAAGTTCTCCACGTCCTTCAGCCGGGCCACGTCCGCCGCGAAGTCCTGGATGCGGCCGGCCACGCCGTTCAGCCGGGTCAGCGGCGCGGTGAACCGGGTGACCAGCGCCTGGAAGGCGACCAGCAGCCCCACCGAGATGTGCCCCTCCACCGCCCGCAGCCCGCCGATCCACAGGATCAGCGCGCTGTTGAGCATGGCCAGGGCCGGCGCGACGACCCCCAGCCAGGCCGTCGGCACACCGAGCCGCTGCTGCTCCTCCAGGGTGGTCGCGTGCTGCCCCGCCCAGGTGCGGAAGTAGCCGTCCTCGCCGCCGGTCGCCTTCAGCGTCTCGATCAACTGCAGCCCGGTGTACGCCGTGTTGGTCAGCCGCGCGGTGTCCGCCCGCAGCTTCGCGGTCCGCGTCGCGCGCAGCTTCACCACCACCCGCATCGCCAGGACGTTCAGCAGGGCCACACCGATGCCGACGAAGGTGAGCTGCGGGTCGTAGCTGTACAGCAGGAACGCGTACAGCACCACCACGAGGGCGTCGACCCCCGCCGCCGACAGGTCACGGGCCAGGGTCTCGGCCACCGCGTCGTTGGACTGCAGCCGTTGCACCAGGTCGGCGGGACTGCGCTGGGCGAAGAACGTCACCGGCAGCCGCAGCAGGTGGCGCAGGAAGCGGGCGCTGGAGAGCGTCGAGGAGATGATCCGCCCGCGCAGCAGGTTGGCCTGCTGCAGCCAGGTCAGCAGCAGCGTGAGCAGGACACAGGCACCCATCGACGTGAACAGCACGTCCAGCGTCGAGGTCCGGCCGCCGATCAGGAACTCGTCGATGTAGGCGCGGCTCAGTCCCGGCACGGCGGCGCCGACCGCCACCAGCAGCAGGCTGGTCAGCACCACGGCGGGCAGGGTGCCCGCCGTGCCGCGCAGCCGGGCGGGCATCGCCCCGAGGACACCGGGCCGGCGTCCGCCCCGGGTGAAGTCCGGGCCCGGCTCCATCACCAGGACGACCCCGGTGAAGCTGCCGTCGAAGTCCTCCAGCGGCACGAACCGCCGGCCCTTGCCCGGGTCGTTGACGAACACGCCGCGACGGCCGAACCGGCGTCCCATGCCGTCGTAGACGACGTAGTGGTTGAACTCCCAGAACAGGATGGCCGGCGCCGCCACCTCCGCCAGGGCGGCCAGGTCCATCTGCATGCCCTTGGCGGTCAGCCCGTAACCGCGCGCCGCCTTCAGCAGGTTGCCGGCGCGCGAGCCGTCGCGGGAGACGCCGCAGGCGATGCGCAGCTCCTCCAGCGGGACGTGGCGGCCGTGGTGGCCGAGCACCATGGCCAGCGCGGCGGCGCCGCACTCGACGGCCTCCATCTGCAGCACCGTGGGGGTGCGCACGGTCCGGGCGCGCCGGGGGAGCACGGTGCGGGCGGGCGGGGCGGCGCGGCGCCTGCCGGTGCGTGCGCGGGTGCCGGTCACGGCAGCAGCCACTCGACGGGGCGCCGGTCGGCGAGCCGGATCGACGCGGAGGCCAGGGTCATCGAGGTCAGCCGGAACGGCGGTCCGTCCGCGGACGACCAGGCGTAGCCGCTCCTCGTCGTGGACGACGTCCGCAGCTCCACCGTGACGGCCACCGGCCTGCCCTCCCGCGCGAACTGCTCACCGAGCGCGGGGTCGCCGAGGAACGAGGCGATCTGCCCCGCCGACTGCGCGGTGCGGTCCACCGTCTCGACCCGGCCGCGCAGCACGCCGTACTCCTCGCTGGGCACCGACTGCACCGTCAGGTCGACGGACGCGCCGGCGGGAACGGCGGCGGCCCGGCCGGCGGGCACGTACACCGTCGCGGACAGGGGGTCCCCGGCGCGGCCGGTCCGCTCCACGGCGGCGACGTCGGCGCCGGTGCGGATGATCCGTCCGACGGTCGCGGCGAGCGTGGTGACCTGTCCGGCGTCCAGGCTGCGGACGACCGTCTCGCCCTGCGCGGTGCGCACCTTCAGCACGGGGGAACGGGCGGCCAGCCGCTCGCCCTGCTCCGCCAGGACCTCGGTGACCTGTCCGGAGACGGGGCTCTGCAGGACGTAACTGCCCCGCCCGTGGGTGAGCACGGCGGGCGCGGTCACCGTCGACGCCACCGAACCGGTCAGCGCCCACACGGAGGCAGCGGCCATGGCGACCACCGTGACGGACAGCACCAGCCACCCCTGGGGCCGGGCGAGACGCACCGGGAGGTCGAGTTCCTCCGGTGACTGCTGCTTGGCGAGGGCCTGTTGGCGGAACTGCACGGGTCTTCCCTCACCTGCGGGGGATGTTCGGGACGTACGGGATGTGCGGGAGGTACGGGCTGCTGTGGAGCCGGGAACCGGCCGACCGCCTGCGCGGCCGGGCCGGGTGAGGCGCCGCCGGGCCCCGGAGCCGTGGGACGGCTCCGGGGCCCGGCCCGCCGGAACGCGCGATCAGAGACCGGCGACCAGGTTGGTGACCGGGGCGGTGTTCAGGCCGGTGACGCCCTCGACGGTGTCGACGGCCGTGTCCAGCACGCCGGAGACCGGTGCGATGCCGTCCACCGCGCCCGTCAGGGTGTTCACGGCGTTCACGGACAGGCCGCCGGAGACGTTGTCGAGCTCGGCGTCCGAGATCTCGGCGGTCTCGACCTGGGGGGTGGAGTTCATGCTGGAACTTCCCTTCGTATGGGTGTTTCACATGGGGGGAGAGCGGCCCCCGCTGGGGACAGCCGAAGGCCGCGACCGCGGGCGCCGGGCGCCCGTCACGGGAAGCCCGGAACGGCCTTGCGGTGCGATGGATGTAAGCACGCGTCGGCTCCCGGCTTCCAATCGATCCGGCTGCTCACCAGGCGCATCGCGACCCGGAGGTGCCCAGGCGTGCAGACGGCGGCACGAAGCGGCGGCGACTTCTTCACAGGGTGCACGGCATCGTCGCGTCCGCCCCCTTGCGCCCGCCGGAGCCGCACCCGGCACACCCGGCGCAACGGGTGACCCGGTCACCGGCCCCCCGTCGCGTTCCCGACGCGGTGACCGCGGTGGGCGCGGGCTGTGCAGATTTCCTGAAGCCGGGATTCCGCATCGGGTGCGCCACAGAACGTGTCCGTCCTCTCGCGGACCGTGGCGGTGCAGGAGCCGTGACGTGGGCCGCCACCGCACGGGTGCCCGGCCGGTTTCCGCCCGCCGACGCGACGACTCCGTACGGGATTTGAACGCCCCGCCCGACACGTGCGTACCAACAGCCGTCCAGGCGCCCCACCGCTGCCGAACGGCGGCCGACTCCGGTCCCCCCAGGAGGTCGAGTAGTTTGAGTCACAAGCGAATTCCGAAGCGCAAGGCCGCGATAGCGGCGGGGAGTGTCGTGGCGCTCGGCGCTGCCGCGCTCCTGCTCCCGAACGCCAACGCCTCCCAGGACGGCGCGTCGGACGAAGCGGCACCGGCGCCCAGGACCCTGAAGGCGGAGGCAGCCTCGGACCTCGCCTCGCAGCTCTCCGGGATCCTCGGCGACGCGTACGCCGGCGCCTACTACGACAGCGGCAAGAAGCAGCTCGTCGTCAACGTCGTCCAGGGCGACAACAACCAGGTGATCGTGCAGGCCAAGCGGGCGGGCGCGGCCGTGCGCGAGGTCGACAACAGCATGACCGAGCTGGAGTCCGGAGCGCAGACCCTGAAGTCGGAGGCGGCCATCCCCGGCACATCCTGGGCCGTGGACCCGCGCACCAACAAGATCCTGGTCACCGCGGACAGCACGGTGACCGGCGACAAGTGGGACCGGCTGGAGTCGACCGTCGAGGGCCTCGGCTCCGGCATGGCCACCCTGAAGAAGTCCAAGGGCACCTTCCGGACCTTCGTCTCGGGCGGCGACGCCATCTTCGCCGCCAACTCCCGCTGCTCGCTCGGCTTCAACGTCACCGCGAGCGACGGCAGCCCCGCCTTCCTGACGGCCGGTCACTGCGCGCTCGGCGGCAACCAGTGGTCCGACCAGCAGGGCGGCGCCCCCATCGCCACCATCGACCAGGCCGTCTTCCCCGGCGAGGGCGACTTCGCGCTCGTCAAGTACGACGACCCGGCGACCCAGGCGCCCAGCGACGTCAACGTCGGTGGCCAGACGGTCCAGATCAGCCAGGCGGCCGAGGCCACCGTCGGCCAGCAGGTCTTCCGGATGGGCAGCACCACCGGGCTCGCCGACGGCCAGGTGCTCGGCCTGAACGCCACCGTCAACTACCCGGAGGGCACGGTCACCGGGCTCATCCAGACCAACGTGTGCGCCGAGCCGGGTGACAGTGGCGGCTCCATGTTCACCCGCGACGGACTGGCCATCGGCCTCACCTCGGGCGGCAGCGGCGACTGCACCAACGGCGGGGAGACCTTCTTCCAGCCGGTCACCACGGCCCTGGCCGCCGTCGGCGCGACCCTCGGCACGGGCGGCGGCGCCGCGGCCGGCGGCGAGGACGCGGGGCAGCAGGCGGACGGTGAGGACGCCGGTGCGGGCGCCGGTCAGCAGGCCGGCGGTGAGGACGCCGGTGCCGGCGGGCAGAACGGCGACGGCGAGGCCGGTGCCGGTGAGCGGGCCGGCCAGGGCGCCCGCGAGGAGGGTCCGGCCGGGACCCACTGACGTGCCCGGGACGCGCACCCCTCGACGCGTCCCGCGGCACCACGGGTCCGGTCCCGCCCCGCCCGGGCAGGGCCGGACCCGCCCGCCCGGGCTGTGCCGCCCCGCCTGCCCGCCCGGGCGGTGCCGGACCCGCCCGCCCGTCCCGCGAAGGCCGGGCCGGGACACCGGGCGGCGGAACGCGGCGGGTGCCCAGGGCCGCGACAGGCACCGTGTGCCCCGTCGCCACGCCCGGCCCGCACGCTCGCCGCACCGGGCCCTGACCGGAGTACATCCCGTACGAGACTCAGGGCCCGGCACGCCGAGAGCACGCACCTGACGCCGCACGGCCGCCCCGCGGGCGGACGACGGGAAGGTGACGACAGGACCTAGGAAGCCGTCGTCCTGATCAGCAGCAGGGCGATGTCGTCCAGACGGTGCTCGGCGGCGTCCGACCCGAACCGGATCAGGCCGTCGGCCACCTGGTCCAGCGGCAGGTCACCGAGGTCGCTCAGCCGCCGGCCCAGAGCCGCGAGGGCCTCCTCGAAGTCCGTTCCCGGCGACTCGACCAGGCCGTCGGTGTACAGCACGAGCAGCGAGCCGGGGGAGAGGTCGACCTCGGTCGTCGGATAGACCGCCCCGGCGTCGACACCCAGCAGCGGACCCCCGGCCAGGTCCAGCACCCGCACCCGGCCGTCCGGCCTTTGCAGCAGCGGCGGCGGATGCCCCGCACGGGACATCACGGCCCGCCCGCGCGCCGGGTCGAGACGCAGGTACAGGCAGCTCGCGAACAGCTCCGAACCCAGGTCCAGCAGCAGCCGGTTGGTGCTCCGCATGACCTCCTCCGGAGCCTGCCCGACCGTGGTGTACGCCCGGACCGCGGTCCGCACCTGCCCCATCAGCCCGGCCGCCGTGACGTTGTGTCCCTGGACGTCCCCGATCACCGCCGCCGCCGTGTTCCGCGTCCGCACCAGGTCGTAGAAGTCGCCGCCGATCTCCATCCCCTGCGTGGCGGGCAGATAGCGGGCCGCCGCCTCCAGACCGGGCAGCGACGGCAGGGTGTGCGGCAGCAGCGCCGCCTGGAGACCGTGTGCGAGCCGGTGCTTGGCGTCGTACAGCAGCGCCCGTTCCAGGGCCTGGGCGATCAGCCCGGCCAGGCTGGTCAGCACCGCGCGCTCCTCCGTGGTGAAACGGTGCGGCGCCGCGTAGGCGAGCACACACGTGCCCACCGGGCGGCCCGAGGCGATCAGCGGCAGGTAGGCCCACGACGCGAACGTCGACGGATTCACGACCAGCACCGGGTACAGCCGCTCCAGCTCCCGGCGGGACTCGAAGAAGGCGGGCACACCGGTGCGCAGCACCTGGCCGCCCGGCGTCGGCTCGGACAGCGGCATCCCGTCGAACCGCTCCACCACCGGGGCGTCGTGGTACCCGCGGTGCCCCAGCACCACCAGGCGTCCGGCCCGCGACCCGAGCAGCACCACACCCTGACTGCCCACCGCCGGGGCGATCTCGTCGGCGATCAGCTGCACCACGTCCTGCACGCCCACCGCCTCGGTCAGCGCCCCGGCCAGGCTCAGCACCTGCGAGATGTCCACCAGCCGGGCCGGCATGTCGCCCCTCGGCGGTGCGGCCCGGTTGATCTCCGTGACGGCGCGCGACCGGCTGATCCGCACACTGAGCCCGGTGGTGCTCGGGTACAGCCGGAACGACAGCCAGTCGCCGGGCGGACGCAGCGCCACGAACGACGTCGCCTGCTGGCTCAGCAGCGCGGCCCGGTAGCGGTCCTCGTGGACCGGGTCGTCCAGCCACGTCACGGACGTCCACAGCCGCCTGCCCAGCAGCTCCTCCGCGCTCACCCCCAGCAGATCGGTGGCGGCGGCATTGGCGAAACCCACCCGCCCGTGCACGTCGAGCGAGCACAGCCCGTACGGCAGCCGGGACACCATCCGCGCGGCCTCCACCGAGCCGAGCGTGCCGCCCGGACCGCCCACCAGGTGAGCGGCGGACAGATCGGGTTCGGGCGGCAGCGGCAGGCGCTGCTCCACGGCCCGCTCCAGGCGCGTCGCGAGCCGGTCGCAGGCGGCGGTCAGCCGCCGGCGTTCCGCATCGGAAAGCTCCGGCGGGTGCGACCCGGGCCAGGTCACGAAGATCCCGCCGTACACACGGGCCGGGGTGGCGATCGGCAGCGCCGCCAGGGCGAAGGGGTACGGCAGCACCACGGCGATCCGCGGATAGCGGCGCGCCATCTCCTCCTCGCCGCCGACCCACACCAGCCGCCGCTCCCGCACCGCCTCCGACACCGGGAGCGGAGCACTCAGCCCGATCCGCTCCCACGGCGCCGCGAACGCCCGGGGCAGCCCCGCCGTCACCACCATCTCCAGGGCCGGCTGGTCGGGCGCGAGCAGGTACACGGCACCCGAGTGCGCGTGCACCTCGTCCATCAGGGAGGCCAGCGTCAGCGACAGCACCGGCCGCCCGACCGGCGGCGGGCCCCCGCCGGGCGCCCGTACCGCGTCCACCGGGTGGGGCACCGAGGACGCCGCGTCCGGTGGGGGCGGGCCACCGGCGAGCGGGGGAGGGGCGTCAGGCGGGGGCAGGCCACCCGGCAGCGGGGACCGCGCCCCCTCCGGCCGCGCGGACCATCGTCCCTCGGTCACGCCGACCACCTCCTCGCCCGGCCGCAGGCAGGGACCGCGCACCCCAATCTCCCCCGTGCCGCCCCGACGCGCACGGCGAACGGCCCCGGTCCCGCCGGACCGCCCGCGTCACTCGCTCGGACCCGGCACCGGGCCGGACGCGGCGCCGGTACCCGCGGCCCGGTGGCCTGCCGCCTCCCGGCCGGGGTGCGGCGGCCGGAACCGAGCGGTGGCGGACCGGGGCGGCTCCGCCGACGGCGCGCCCGGCGACCGGGGGGCCGTGCGGAACGCTGCCGCTCCGCCCCGCCCCGTCCCCCTTCCGCTGCCGGAACGCGCCGCAGGGGCTGCGCCCCGATGCTTTACGCGCTGTAATGGCCAACGTGGTCGGTGAGGGCGCTGCGGAACGCAGCACGAGGACGCTGCGCGTGGAAGGGGCTCTCCGGACGATCGCGGCCGACCGGGAGTCACCCGACCGCGTGCGACGCGTGCTCGAACAGGCACTCGTCTTCGCCGGGGCCACCTTCGCCGCCCTCTACGTACCAGGCCAGGACGGCGACGCACTGTGCCTGGTCGAATCCGTCGGGATCCCCAGGAACCTCTACGGGGTGCGCGACAGCTACCCCCGGACGGGCCGCTTCCCGGCCGCCGAGGCCCTGCGCACCGGACGGCCGGTGTGGCTCGGCCCGAAGGAACTGGCCGAGCACGCCCACTCCCGCCGCGTCCCGGCGCGCGACTTCCACCTCGCCGCGCTGCCCGTGCGGGAGGGGCCCGGCTGCCTCCTCGCGGTGAGCGAGCGCCCCGACGGCTTCGACCACGACGACCGGGCCGGCCTCGCCCTCGTCGCCGACGCCCTCACCTCCCCGCCGCCCGCCGTTCCGGCGGACGACGAGGACCTCCCGCCCGGCGGGTTCAGCCTGGCCATGGACTCCGGACGGGTCCAGGTCGGCGAGGACATCCTCGACCTGTTCGGCCTGGACCCCGACGACTTCGACGGCCGGGTGGAGACCCTGCTCGGTCTGACCGTGCCGGAGGACCTGCCGTCCCTGATGTCCGTGGTCGAGGCCGACCACATGTCGATCGGCGACCGCGAGCTGGAGTTCCGCGTCCTCCAGCCCGCCGGCCCGCCCAGGTGGCTGCGGCTGCGCGGCCGGCTCCTGCCCGGCGGCGAGGGCAGCCCCGCCCGGCTGGTGGGCTCCGTGGCGGACGCCTCGGCCCTGCGCTCCGACTTCACCGACGTCGCCCGGGTCCAGCGCCTCGCCGCCGCGCTGGCCACCGCGGTCACGGTCCGCGACGTGGGCAAGGCCGTGGTCGCCGCGCTGCGGCGCCCCTTGCGGGCCGACCGGATCGCACTCGCCGAGCTGGAGAGCGACCGGCTCGTCGTGACCGTGCTCGACCCGCCCGAGCCCGAGTCCTGGCCGGAACTGTGGCGCACCGAGTGGCGCAGCGAATGGCCGGACGCGCCCGTGCGCTCCATGCCGACCCTGGCCGCCGCGCTGCGCGAGGGCCGGTCCCGGATCTGGCCCGCCGGCAGCGACCTGGAACCCGCGCTCGCCGACGTGGGACCGGGCGGCCTGGCCGTGCTGCCGCTGCCCGCCGGGAACCGCATGGCCGGGGCCTGCCTCATCGGCTGGGACACCCCGCACGAGTTCGGCCCCGACGAACGCGCGCTGCTCACCGCCGCCGCGGGCCTCGCCGGACAGGCCCTGATGCGCGCCCGCGCCTTCGACGCCGAACACGAACTCGTCGGCATGCTCCAGCGCCAGCTGCTGCCGCGCCGGCTGCCCCGGCTGCCCGGCGCGGTCGCCGTGGCCCGGTACCTGCCGAGCACGGCGGGTCTGGAACTCGGCGGCGACTGGTACGACGTCATCCCCCTGCCCGACCACCACGTCGCCCTGGTCATCGGGGACGTTCAGGGACACAGCGCCGCCGCGGCCACCCTCATGGGCCAGATGCGCACCGCGCTGCGCGCCTACGCGGTGGAGGGGCACCCGCCGGACGTCGTGGTGTCCCACGCCAACCGGCTGCTCATCGACATGGAGTCCGACCTCTTCGCCACCTGCTGCTATGTCGACATCGACATGGAGGCGGGCTCGGCCTGGTGCGTCCGCGCCGGACATCTGCCCCCCGTTCTGCGGCAGCCCGACGGACGCACCGAGATCGTGGAGGCCGAGGGCGGGCCGCCGCTCGGCGTGGTGAGCCGGGCCGACTTCCCGATGGGCCCGCTCCGTCTCCAGCCCGGCACGCTGATCGCCCTGACCACCGACGGCCTGGTGGAGAGACCCGAGTCCGACATCGACGCGGGCATGCGGGGGCTCGCCACCCACCTGTCCGGCGCCGACCCCTCGGACCTCGGAGGCATCGCCGACACCCTGCTCGGCCGGGCCCCGCGCACCGACGACGTCGCGCTCCTGCTGGTGCGCTACGACGGCATGGAGTCGCGCCCGCTCCGGGAGACCTGGACGGTGTGGCGGGTGCCGCAGGCGGTGGGACACGCCCGTCGCTTCACCCGGCGCACCCTGCGGTCCTGGGGCGTGAAACAGACCCTCGACCCGATCCTGCTGGCCGTCTCGGAGATGGTCACCAACGCCCTGGTGCACACCGAGGGGCCGGTGCGCCTGGACCTCACCCTGGTCCACAACCGGCTGCGCCTGGCCGTCGCCGACTCCTCGCCCCGCAGCCCGGTGAAGCCCACCAGCATCGGCTGGGAGGCCACCGGGGGCCGGGGCATCCTGCTCGTGGAGGCGGTGTCGGACACCTGGGGGACGCTCCCGGTCAGCGGGGGCAAGCAGGTGTGGGCCGAGTTCCTCCTCGACCTCGACCACTGATCCGCCGGGAGCCGGGGAGCCCGCGACATCCGGCGCTCGGAGGCGGAGGCACCGGGAGCGGTCCCCGGGGCCGGGCAGCGGGCGCACACACACGCCGTGGGCACCGCCGAGGCGCGGTCGGCCCCGCACCCCCGCGCCCGCACTTCCGTGTCCGCACCCCCGTGTCCGCGCCTCGTGCCCGCGCCGGGGTGACCCTCCGCCCAAGCGGGTACCCGGGCGGGGCCCGCCGAGCACGGCGCGCGGAGCCGCGTCAGGGACCAGCCCAGGAAGGACGCCACCATGGCCCAGTACGTCCGCGACATCATGACCTCCGTCCCGGTGACCGTGGGACCGCACACGTCCGTGGCCGAGGTCGCCCGGGTCATGCGGGACCGCGACCTCGGCTCCGTCCTGGTCACGGACGGCGACCGGCTGCGCGGCGTGGTCACCGACCGCGACCTGGTGGTGCGCGCGCTCGCGCTCGGCACGGACCCCGAGCAGACCACCGTGGCCGGGGCGTGCAGTGAGGACCCGGTGACCGTGGGACCGGGCGACGAGCTGGACCGTGCCGTGCGGCTGATGCGCGAGCACGCCGTGCGCCGGATCCCGGTCGTCGACGCCGGGCGGCTCGTCGGGGTCATCTCTTTGGGTGACGCCGCGATGGAACGCGACCCGGACTCCGCCCTCGCCGGGATCAGCGCGGCCCGCCCCCGGACCTGACCGCCGCTCCGCCCGCGCGCGGGAGGGAGCACGCGCGGGAGGGAGCGGGAGGGAACTGCCGTGCCGGGCAGGCCCGGTGGGCGGCCGAGGGGCGCGGGGGCACGCCCGGGGCCGGGCGCCGGACCAGCGCCGTGTTTGCCTGCCGGACGCCCGGGGACCCGGGGGCCAGCGGACCCAGAAGGAAGATGATGCGTCGTGACCACGCAGACCGACACCGAAGCACGTTCCCGCCGGCCCGAGACCGGGTGGGCGACGGCCCGGCGGCTGAAGGGTGAGCACCCCCTGCGGACCTGTCTGCCGGCCGTGGTCAACCGCACCGGCCCCGCCACGCCGAGGACGGACGCCGAGGGCAACATCGTGCGGGGCGAGGACTGACCGTCGGTCCCGGTACGAAGCGGAACCCGGGGGTTTTCACCGGCCCTCTCACCGGATGTCGTCATGAAGGACCACAACACATGACGCGTGCGGGGGCCGGAGACCACTAAGGTGGGTCGAATGAAGGCTCTCGTGCTGTCCGGCGGTGCCGGAACCCGGCTCAGGCCGATCACCCACACCTCGGCCAAGCAGTTGGTGCCCGTCGCCAACAAGCCCGTGCTGTTCTACGGGTTGGAGTCCCTCGCGGACGCGGGCATCACGGACGTCGGGATGATCGTCGGTGACACGGCCGCGGAGATCGAGGAGGCCGTCGGCGACGGTTCGGCGTTCGGTCTCAAAGTCACCTACATCCCCCAGGAGAAGCCCCTGGGGCTGGCGCACGCGGTGCTGATCGCGCGCGACTGGCTCGGCGACGACGACTTCGTGATGTACCTCGGCGACAACTTCATCGTCGGGGGCATCACCGGGCTCGTCGAGGAGTTCCGCAGCCACCGGCCCGACGCGCAGATCCTGCTCACCCGCGTCGCCGACCCCCGCTCCTTCGGCGTCGCCGAACTCGACGCCTCCGGACAGGTCGTCGGCCTGGAGGAGAAGCCCGAACACCCCAAGAGCGACCTCGCGCTGGTCGGCGTCTACCTCTTCACCCCGCTCATCCACGACGCGGTGCGCGCCATCACCCCCTCGTGGCGCGGCGAACTCGAAATCACCCACGCCATCCAGCATTTGATCGACGCGCGGGCCGATGTGCGCTGTACGGTCATCCAGGGTTACTGGAAGGACACCGGCAACGTCGTCGACATGCTGGAGGTCAACCGCTCGGTCCTGGAAGGGATCGACCGGCGCATCGACGGTGACATCGACGACGCATCCGAGGCCATCGGCCGCGTGGTCGTGGAGGAAGGGGCGCGCATCGTGAACTCGCGCATCGTCGGTCCCGCCGTGATCGCCGCGGGCACGGTCGTCAGCCACTCCTACATCGGCCCCTTCACCTCCGTCGCGGAGAACTGCCGGATCACCGACAGCGAGGTCGAGTTCTCGATCGTGCTGCGGGACTCCTCCATCGACGGCGTCAGCCGCATCGAGTCCTCGCTGATCGGCCGGCACGTCGAAGTGACACCGGCGCCCAGCGTGCCCAGCGCCCACCGACTCGTCCTCGGAGACCACAGCAAGGTGCAGATCCACTCATGAACCTCCTCGTCACCGGCGCCGCCGGCTTCATCGGCTCCCGCTACGTCCGCACCCTCCTCGCGGACGACGCCCCCGACGCGCCGCGCGTCACCGTGCTGGACGCGCTCACCTACGCGGGCACCCTGGACAACCTGCAACTCGACCATCCCCGGCTGGAGTTCGTGCAGGGCGACATCCGGGACGCCGAACTCGTGGGCAAGCTGACCGCCGAGGCCGACCAGGTGGTCCACTTCGCCGCGGAGTCCCACGTCGACCGGTCCATCCTGACCGCCTCCGACTTCGTCCTCACCAACGTCGTCGGCACCCAGGTCCTGCTCGACGCCGCCCTGCGGCACGGCATCGACACGTTCGTGCACGTGTCCACCGACGAGGTCTACGGCTCGATCGCGGAAGGCTCGGCGACCGAGGAGTACCCCCTGGAGCCCAGCTCCCCGTACTCCGCCTCCAAGGCGTCCTCCGACCTGCTCGCCCTCTCCTACCACCGCACCCACGGCCTGGACGTCCGCGTCACCCGCTGCTCCAACAACTACGGGCCGCACCAGTTCCCCGAGAAGGTCATCCCGCTCTTCGTCACCAACCTCCTCGACGGGAAGAAGGTCCCCCTCTACGGCGAGGGCCTCAACGTCCGCGACTGGCTGTACGTCGACGACCACTGCGCCGGCGTCGACCTCGTCCGCACCCGCGGCCGGGCCGGCGAGGTCTACAACATCGGCGGCGGCACCGAACTCACCAACAAGGAACTCACCGGCCTCCTCCTCGACGCCTGCGGCGCCGACTGGGACAGCGTGGAGTACGTCGAGGACCGCAAGGGCCACGACCTGCGCTACTCCGTCGACTGGAGCAAGGCCCGCGACGAACTCGGCTACCGCCCCCGCCACGACTTCACCACCGGCCTCGCCGAGACCGTCGCCTGGTACCGGGACAACCGCGCCTGGTGGGAACCGCTCAAGCAGCGCGTCACCGGAGGCCGGCCGTGAACTGGCTGGTCACCGGCGCCGGCGGCATGCTCGGCCGGGACGTCGTCGACACCCTCACCCGGCGCGGCGAGCAGGTCACCGGCCTCGACCGGGCCGCCCTCGACATCACCGACGCCGACGACATCGACCGGGCCCTGGCCGCGCACCGCCCCTCCCTGGTGGTCAACTGCGCCGCCTACACGGCCGTCGACGACGCCGAGACCGACGAGACGACCGCCACCCGGATCAACGGCGACGGCCCCCGGCTGCTCGCCCGCGCCTGCGCCGCCCACGGCGCCCGGCTGATCCACGTCTCCACCGACTACGTCTTCTCCGGCGAGGCCCGCACCACCCCCTACCCCGAGGACCACCCCACCGGCCCGCGCACCGCCTACGGCCGCTCCAAGCTGGCCGGCGAACAAGCCGTGCTGGAGGAACTCCCCGGCGCGAGCGCCGTGGTGCGCACCGCCTGGCTGTACGGGGTCCACGGCAAGAACTTCGTGCGGACGATGATCGGTCTCGAGGCCGGCCGCCCCACCGTCGACGTCGTCGACGACCAGCGGGGGCAGCCCACCTGGAGCGCGGACGTCGCCGAACGCATCGCCGACCTCGGCCCCCGGGTCGGCGACGGCACGCACGGCGTCTTCCACGCCACCAACTCCGGCGAGGCCACCTGGTACGAGCTGGCGCGGGAGGTGTTCCGCCTGGTCGGCGCCGACCCCTCACGGGTGCGGCCCACCACCGGCGCGGCCTTCCCCCGGCCCGCACCGCGCCCCGCCTACAGCGCCCTCGCACACGGCCGCTGGCGGGAGACCGGCCTGCCGGAACCCCGTGACTGGCGCGCCGCCCTGCACGAAGCACTGCCCCGCATCCGCAAGGAGAGTCCCCTTCGTGAAACGCCATGAGTTCCTGCGGGAACTGCACAAGGTCAGCGCGAACCGCAACTACCTGGAGATCGGCGTCAACGACGGGCGCAGCCTGCGCCTGTCCCGCGTCCCCAGCATCGCGATCGACCCCGCCTTCAAGGTCGTCTCGGAGATCAAGTGCGACGTCCACCTGGTGAAGGCCACCAGCGACGACTTCTTCGCCCGTGACAACCCCCTGGCCCACCTCAAGGGCGGCCGCCACCCGCTGCGCAACCTGCGCCGCGGACGCAGCCCCATCGGGCACTGGCGCCGGACCACGCTCGACCTGTCGTTCATCGACGGCATGCACCTCTTCGAGTACGCGCTGCGCGACTTCATGAACGTCGAGAAGCACTCCGACTGGTCCAGCGTGATCGTCCTCGACGACATGCTGCCGCGGAGCGTGGACGAGGCGGCCCGGGACCGGCACACCGGCGCCTGGACCGGGGACGTCTACAAGATCGCCGAGGTGCTGGCGCGCCACCGCCCCGACCTGGTGACGATCCTCGTCGACACCCAGCCCACCGGCCAGCTCGTCGTCTTCGGCGCCGACCCCGAGAACACGGTGCTGCACGACACGTACGACGAGCTGATGGCCGAGTACAAGGTGCCCGACCCGCAGAAGGTCCCGGAGTCGATCCTGGAGCGGGCCGGTGCGGTGCCGCCCGAGGCGCTGCTGGAGGCGGGCTTCTGGAAGGCGCTCGTGCAGGCCCGCAACCGCGGCCTGCCGCGGCGCATGGGCTGGGAGCCCCTGCGCCGCGCCCTGGAACAGGTCGGCGTCAGTCGCTGAGGCCCCTGCCGCGCAGCTCGTCGTAGCGTGCGCGGCAGGCAGCGTAGGACGGCAGCAGGCCAAGGCGCTCCGCCTCGGCCAGCGTCGGCGCCTGCTCGTCCTTCGGGGACAGCACCGGGTCGATGCCCTCCGGCCAGGCGATGCCGAGGGCCGGGTCCAGCGGGTGCACCCCGTGCTCCCGGCCGGGCGCGTAGCCCGTCGAGCAGAGGTAGACCACGGTCGCGTCGTCGGTCAGCGCCATGAACGCGTGGCCCAGGCCCTCGCTGAGGAAGACCGCGTGCCGGGTGTCGTCGTCGAGCCGGACGGCCTCGGAGCGGCCGTAGCCGGGGGAGCCCACCCGCAGGTCGATCACCACGTCCAGGACCGCCCCCCGCACACAGGTGACGTACTTGGCCTGGCCGGGCGGCACGTCCGCGAAGTGCACCCCGCGCAGCACACCCCGCCGTGAGACGGAGCAGTTGGCCTGCGCGAGGGTCAGGTCGTAGCCCGTCGCCTCCCGGAACTCCTCGCCCCGGTACCACTCGTGGAAGCTGCCCCGCTCGTCGGGGAACACCTTGGGCTCCAGCACCCAGGCGCCCTCGATCTCCATCGCCCGCACCCTCTACCGCCTTCCCTTGATCATCGGTGCCACGCGCGCCCGGACGGCCCCGAGCACCCGCCGGGCCCGTCCCGCCAGCTTCCGAGCCGCTCCCGGGCGCGGTACCGGCACCACCAGTGTGCGTCCGCCGCGGGCCCGCAGGGCGAACGGCAACGCGGTGTACCGCGGTGCCGCGGCGTCCGGGGCCGTCGAGACGGCCACCCGCCAGGTGCCGCGCGGAAGCCCGGCCGGCAGCGCCGACTCCAGCCACGAACCCGGTTCACCGGGCGCCGAGTCGAGTGTCCCGGCCGTGTGCAGCGTCCGCCCGGACGCGGTGAACCGCAGCCCCACCGCGGTGCCGTGGCGCGCGTGCAGCGGGAGCCGTGCGCGCAGCCGCCCGCCGGAGAACGAGACGTGGGGGCGGCGCACCCGGTCCAGGCCGAGACGTCTGCCCTTGACCCCCACGGTGAGCGCGAGATGGCCGTGCGGCTCCGTCCAGTACGGCAGGACCGTGCGGCCCCCGGCGACGACGCCCGCGTCGGGCTCGGGGCGGGTGGCGCGGGGAGCGGGGCCGACCCGGCACTCCTTGGTCCAGCCGCCCAGCTTGACCCGGGCGACGGCGTCCCACACCCCCTCGCGCGGCAGGGCGGCGGGATCGACCGTGGCGCTCGCCCGCAGCACCAACCGGACCTGCTCGCCGTCCTCGGCGGTGACCGTCTCCAGGGTGAACTCGACGGGCTGGAAGTACTGGGCCGAGGTGGACCGTTCCCGCAGCAGGAGGTCGGCGGTGGCCTGTCCGGCGCGGGCCGCGGTCTCCTCCGCCACCCAGGCCACGGCCTCCTCGACGTTCTTCGGCGTGTCCGTCAACGGGGTCCGGGCGGCTCCGGCGGGGAACGTCAGGGGCTGCTTGGCGGAGGTGTACTCGGCGGTGAAACCGACGTGCAGCACGCCGTCCCGCCACTCCACCGCGGTGGGGGTGGCGACCGGGGCCACCCCGGCCTCCCACTCGGCGAAGGCCACCAGGTCGTCGTAGCGGTCGGCGGCGGTGAACGCGGCGACGACCTGCTGCGTCGGCTGCAGCCCGGCCGCGACGCCCGGCCCGAAGCGTTCGACGACCACCTTGTGGATCTCGGCGAACAGTTCCCTGCGGTAGTCGTCGGGCAGGGCCAGCAGACGCCGGGCCCGCAGCCGTTCCACCATCTCCACCCGCAGCCACCGGCGGAACAGCCGGTCACGCACCGGGCCCGGCTCGGTGTACCGCTCCACGACGTCCAGCGCCTCGCGCAGGTTCTTGAAGTAACCGACCGGGTCGAAACGCTGGAACCCGGCGTTCGAGGCGTCGTCCCGCCGGATGTGGTAGTAGCACACGTAGTCACTGAGCACCGACACGTTGTCCGCGCGCAGGTACGCCTCCGTCACGAAGACGTGGTCCTCCAGCCGCCGCCGGCCCTCCGGGAAGCGCAGCCCGATGCGGTCGAGGAACTCCCGGCGGAACATCTTGTGCGGAGTGAGGCTGTCGATCAGCGGCGCGTTCTCGACGGTGGCCCGGGGGTGGTTGCGGCGGAACAGCTCCACCGGCACGCCACGGTTCTTGCCCGCCATCTTGCCGACGACCACGTCCGCGCCGTGCGCGACGCCGTAGTCGTACATCCGCTCCAGGGCCTCGTCGCCCAGGTAGTCGTCGTTGTCGACGAACATCACGAACTCGCCGCTCGCGGCGGCGATGCCGACGTTGCGCGGCTTGCCCGACCAGCCGGAGTTCTCCTGGTGGATCACCCGCATCCGAGGGTCCTCGGCGGCCAGCCGGTCCAGCCGTTCGGGTGTGCCGTCCGTGGACCCGTCGTCCACGAAGATCGCTTCGTACTCGTCGTGTGGGAGGGACTGCCGCTGAAGCGAGGAGATGCAGTCCTCGATGTAGCTTCCCGGGTTGTACACGGGAACGATGACGCTGACCTTGACCGGCATCGCGTTGTGAGGCCCTTCGGGTGATATTCCGTCGCACGGGCGGACTTGGGTGCGTTGCCCGAGCCTAACCCCCTGGACAGCGCCGCCCCATCCTCCTACCACCGCCCGCGTGCCCCCATGATCCGCATCGGCGCGTCCCGGCCGAACGGCTTGTGCGGCAGGCGACTTGGGGCGGCGCGACGCGTGCGGTGGCCCGCCCGGGCCCGGGGTGGGGATAGGTTGCCTCCCGTGCGTCTGCTGCTGATGTCCGACACCCATGTGCCCCGGCGGGCCAAGGCACTGCCCGCCCCGCTGCTGGACGAACTCCCGCGCGCCGACGTGGTCGTGCACGCCGGGGACTGGGTCGACGAGGACACCCTCGACCTGCTGGAGAGCCGCAGCCGCCGGCTCCTCGCCGTCCACGGCAACAACGACGGACCGGGCCTGCGGGCACGGCTGCCCGAGGTGGCGCACGCCGAGCTGGAGGGCCTGCGCTTCGGTGTGGTGCACGAGACGGGGCCCGCGAAGGGCCGGGAGAGCCGCTGCGCCGCCCGGTTCCCGGACCTCGATGTGCTGGTGTTCGGACACAGTCACATCCCGTGGGACACCACGGCCCCCACGGGACTGCGTCTGCTCAACCCCGGTTCGCCGACCGATCGCCGCCGGCAGCCGTACTGCACCTACCTGACCGCGACGGTCTCGGCGGGTGCGCTGGAAGCGGTGGAACTCCACCGGCTGCCGCCACGGAGGTGAGCACCCGGACGACGGGCCGGGCCGCTTCGTGTCGGTGGAAGCGGCCCGGACGCTGCGAGTAGTCGCGTTCTCACGGACCTCCTTCCCACGATCGGAGGTGGTAACGGGCGACTACCCCTCCCGGCCGCCCTCACACACCCGATTTTTCCGATCTGCACCCCCTCCCGGGGCCCGAGCGGCGGGGGGCGGCACCGCAGGCCTCGGAGGTACCAGGAGTCTCGCGCATCACTTCCGCTCGGCCCCGCGCCGGATCGCCGGCCCCGCGCCGGACCGCCGGCCCCGTGCCGCCCTACCTGCCCGTACCGTCCCACCTGCCCCGTGCCGCCCCACCGGCTCCGCCGCGGTGTCAGCCGTCCGAAGGGCCGGTCCAGCCGGCGGGCACCCGGCCGAGCCGGACGCGCTGCGGGTGATCGCCCACCGGTACCGAGACGGTCTTCTCGCCGGTGGCGAAGTCGATCACCGTGACCCGGTCGGCCCCGCTCTCCTGGAGCGGCAGCGGCTCGCCCGGCGGTCCCGGTGGATCGACCTCATCCGAGCCGAGGCCGACGCCGCCGCGGCCCGCGGCGAGGCCGCCGTGCGCGACTACCGCCTGCCCGCCACGGCGTTCATCGGCAGCGTCAACGGCCTGCTCCACGACTGGAACGCGGGCTGGGTCGACGCCACCCGCGAGGAGGTCGTGGACGAACTCGTCCGTCAGCTCCTGGCCGTGCTCCGTCCCGGGGACCGGGCGGCCCCCGCTCCGTGACGTTCCGCCCCGCGACGGAGCCGGCCCCGGCTGGGTCCGGAGCGTCCTCCGTCGCGGGAACGGTCACTCGTCCCAGGCCTGGATCAGCGTCTGCTCGGTGATCCTGCCGTCCCGCAGCGACAGCATCGACTCCGAGAGCACCCGCACCCCGTCCGGGTAGCGGCAGCTCTCGCTGTAGGCGGCGTGGTCGCCCTGGACCACGCACTGCTCCAGTTTGTGCGTCATGTCCCGGCTGTAGACGTCGTCGAGCATCGCCGCGATCTCGTCCCGGCCGCGCAGCACCTTGGGATGGCTGGGCTGGGCGGTGTGGTCGACGATGCGCAACTCGGCGTCGTCCGCGTAGAGCGACAGCAGCATCTCCGCGTTGTCCGCCTCGATGCCCCGGCGCAGGGTGTCGTTGTCGAAGGCGGGTCCTGCCGAGGTAGTCATGATGACCTCCTTCGAGGAGCCGCCGCCCTCTCCGGTCCGGGCCGCGTGGCCCCTCCCTACGAGGCTCCTCCCCCTCGACGGCCACGGCAAGCCCGCTCCGCGCGCTCCGCAGGACGGGTGAGCCGGGGCGCCGGCCCGTGACCCGAACGGGCCCTCGGGCGTTGCCGGGACATGATCTCCACACGACGCCTCGTCGCCGCCGTCGGTCTCGCCGCCTCGGTCACCGGCCTCGCCGCACCGATGGCGAGCGCGGCCGACCTCCCGGTCGCCGGCCCGCTCAACCCGGTCAGCACGCTCGACTCGCTGGTGGTCAGCGAGATCCCCGCCGAGCACAAGGACGACATGCTGCTGCCGTCCTCCCAGCTCACGGGGCTGAACCGGCTCAACGACCTGAACCAGCTGAACCAGCTCACGGGGCTCGCCGCCCCGGTCCTCGGCGTGGTCCCCGCCGTCCAGACCTGACGAGCCGGCCGCGCGCGAGACCCCCAGGGGCCGTCCCGGCGGGACGGCCCCCGGGGCGTTCGGACCGAACGGCATCGGGCGTTCCGCGCCGGGCGGTGCCCGCTCAGCCGGCGGTCGCCAGGAACTGGGTGGCCGCGAGCTCCGCGTACAGCGGGTCGGCGGCCACCAGGTCCCGGTGCGTGCCCACGGCCCGGACCCGGCCCGCGTCCATCACCACGATCCGGTCGGCGGCCGTCACCGTCGACAGCCGGTGCGCCACCACCAGCACCGTCGTGGTCCGGGCCACATCGGCGACGGTGTCCCGCAGCGCCGCCTCGTTCACCGCGTCCAGCTGCGAGGTCGCCTCGTCGAGCAGCAGCAGCCGGGGGCGCCGCAGCAGCGCGCGGGCGATGGCGACCCGCTGACGCTCTCCGCCGGACAGCTTGGTGCCACGGTGGCCGACCCGGGTGTCCAGCCCGTCCGGCAGCCGGTCCACCAGAGCGTCGAGCCGGGTGGTCTTCAGCACGCGCACGAGGGTGGCGTCGTCCGCCTCCGGATTGCCCAGCAGCAGGTTGTCCCGCAACGAACCCGACAGCACCGGCGCGTCCTGCTCCACGTAACCGATCGCCGCGCGCAGCCGTGGCAGCTCCCAGTCGGCCAGGTCCCGCCCGTCCAGCGTGATCGTGCCGGAGTCGGGCTCGTAGAACCGCTCGATCAGCGAGAACACGGTGGTCTTCCCCGCGCCGGACGGCCCGACGAACGCCGTCATGCCCTGCGCGGGCACGGTGAAGGTCACCCCGTGGTGGACGAACGGCAGGTCCTCGGCGTAGCGGAAGCGGACGTCGGTGAAGGCGAGCGCGGCGGGTGCCGTGCCCGGCTCCGGCAGCGGGGCGGGCCGGGCCGGCGGTTCGGCGGGCAGCCGCAGCGCCTCCTGGATGCGGGCCAGTGCCGCACTGCCCGTCTGGTACTGGGTGACGGCCCCGACGAGCTGCGAGATGGGGGCCATCAGGTAGAACACGAACAGCAGGAACGCCACCAGGGTCCCGATGTCGATGGCGCCCGTCGCGACCCGCGCACCGCCCACCGCGAGCACCGTGATGAAGGCGACCTGCATCGACAGGCCCGCCGTGTTGCCGGCCGCCGCCGACCACTTGGCCGCCCGCACGCTCTGCCGCCACGACTCCTGCGCCGCCTCGTGCAGGGCCCGCTCCTCCCGGGGCTCGGCACCCGACGCCTTGACCGTGCGCAGCGCGCCCAGCACCCGCTCCAGCGACGCGCCCATCACCCCGACCGCGTCCTGCGCCTGCCGGCTGGCCCGGCTGATGCGCGGCACGATCACCCCGAGGACCGCGCCCGCGCCCGCGATCACCCCCAGGGTCACCGCCAGCAGGACCGGGTCCACGAACCCCATCAGCACCACGGTCGCGACCAGGGTGAGCCCGCCGGTGCCGACCCCGACCAGCGCGTCGGTGGTCACCTCCCGCAGCAGCGTGGTGTCCGAGGTGATCCGCGCCATCAGGTCACCGGGCTCACTGCGGTCGACCGCCGAGACCCGCAGCCGCAGCAGGTACGACGAGAGCGAGCGCCGCGCCCCCAGGACCACCGACTCGGCGGTCCGCCGCAGGACGTACGAACCCACGGCGCCCAGCACGGCGTTGGCGATCACCAGGGCCGACATCAGCAGCACCGCCCCGGTGATCGCCCGGTCGTCCGCCAGGTCGTCGATCAGCTCCCGGGCCACCAGCGGCAGCATCAGCCCGGTCGCCCCGGTCATCAGCGAGAGCACGGCGCCGCCCAGCAGGGCCCACCGGTGCGGTCGTACGTACTCCAGCAGCAGCCGCCGGGCAGGCGGACCGCTCTCCGTCTCGGTCGGGCTCACGGCGTCCCTTCGGCGTGTCGGTCGGGCCCACAGGCTACGTCGGCGCCGGGGCCCGGGCCCGCGAGTTTCCCGGCCGCCGTGCCACCCGGCCCGTCGCGGCGTTCGCAGGGCCTCTCACCGGCCGTTTCGTCGTAGGGTCGGCAGAGAACGGACGGCAGCCGACGAAGGAGTCAGCACCATGGCGCAGGAAGTGCGCGGCGTGATCGCGCCGGGCAAGGACGAGCCGGTACGCATCGAGACGATCGTCGTCCCCGATCCGGGGCCCGGCGAGGCCGTGGTCAAGGTACAGGCCTGCGGGGTGTGCCACACCGACCTGCACTACAAGCAGGGCGGCATCAACGACGACTTCCCGTTCCTGCTCGGCCACGAGGCCGCGGGCGTGGTGGAGTCGGTGGGCGAGGGCGTCACCGACGTCGCGCCCGGTGACTTCGTCGTCCTCAACTGGCGCGCGGTGTGCGGCACCTGCCGGGCGTGCCTGCGCGGACGCCCCTGGTACTGCTTCGACACCCACAACGCGCGGCAGAAGATGACGCTGACCGACGGCACCGAACTCGCCCCGGCCCTGGGCATCGGCGCCTTCGCCGAGAAGACGCTGGTCGCCGCCGGACAGTGCACCAAGGTCGACCCGGCCGTGTCCCCGGCCGCCGCCGGGCTGCTGGGCTGCGGGGTGATGGCCGGCATCGGCGCCGCGATCAACACCGGCGACGTCGGCCGAGGCGACTCGGTCGCGGTCATCGGCTGTGGCGGAGTCGGCGACGCGGCCGTCGTGGGGTCCCGGCTGGCCGGCGCGGCGAAGATCATCGCCGTCGACATCGACGACCGCAAGCTGGAGACCGCCCGCTCCATGGGCGCCACCCACACCGTCAACTCCCGGCAGACCGACCCCGTGGAGGCGATCCGCGAGCTCACCGGCGGGTTCGGCGCCGACGTCGTCATCGAGGCCGTCGGCCGCCCCGAGACCTACCGACAGGCGTTCTACGCCCGCGACCTGGCCGGCACGGTGGTGCTCGTCGGCGTGCCCACCCCCGACATGAAGCTGGAGCTGCCGCTGCTCGACGTGTTCGGCCGCGGCGGCTCCCTGAAGTCCTCCTGGTACGGCGACTGCCTGCCCTCCCGGGACTTCCCGATGCTCGTGGACCTGCACCTGCAGGGCCGAATCGATCTGGAGGCATTCGTGACCGAGACGATCGGACTCGACGAGGTGGAGAAGGCGTTCGAGCGGATGCACCGCGGCGACGTCCTGCGTTCGGTGGTGGTGCTGTGATGGCCGCCCGCATCGAACGACTCGTCACCTCGGGCCAGTTCAGCCTCGACGGCGGAACCTGGGACGTCGACAACAACGTGTGGATCGTCGGCGACGACCACGAGGTGATCGTCATCGACGCCGCCCACGACGCCGACGCCATCGCCGAGGCCGTCGGTGACCGCAGGCTGACCGCCATCGTGTGCACCCACGCCCACAACGACCACGTCAACGCCGCTCCCGCCCTCGCCGAGCGCACCGGCGCGGCCATCTGGCTGCACCGCGACGACCTGCCGCTGTGGAAGCAGACCCACCCGGACCGCGACCCCGACCACTGGCTGGTCGACGGTCAGGTGATCGAGGCGGCCGGCTGCGACCTCACGGTGCTGCACACCCCGGGGCACGCGCCGGGCGCGGTCTGCCTCCACGACCCGGGGCTGGGCACCGTGTTCACCGGGGACACCCTCTTCCAGGGCGGCCCCGGCGCGACCGGCCGGTCCTACTCCCACTTCCCGACGATCATCGACTCGATCCGGGACCGGCTGCTCACCCTCCCGCCCGAGACCGAGGTCCGCACCGGTCACGGCGACAGCACCACCATCGGCGCCGAGGCCCCGCACCTCGACGCGTGGATCGCCCGCGGCCACTGAGCCACCCCCGGGACGTCGCCCGGCCGCCGTACACGCCCGGCCGGGCGACGCGCCGGAAGGATCCGGGTGACGTCCCGGAAAAGGCGACAGAAGATGTCCGGCTTACCCGGCACCGTGGAGGCGACAGCACGTTCGCGGTGACAGGAGGCCACACATGTCGGAGCAGCTCGAAGGCAAGGTCGCGTTGGTGGCCGGGGCGACCCGGGGCGCCGGGCGCGGCATCGCCGTGGAACTGGGCGCCGCCGGCGCGACCGTCTACGTCACCGGCCGCACGACCCGCGCCCGCCGCTCCGAGTACGACCGCCCCGAGACCATCGAGGACACCGCCGACCTGGTGACCGAGGCCGGGGGCACCGGGATCGCCGTGCCCACCGACCACCTCGACCCGGGCCAGGTGCGCACCCTGGTCGAACGCATCGACGCCGAGCAGGGCCGGCTGGACGTCCTCGTCAACGACATCTGGGGCGGCGAGACGCTGTTCGACTGGGAGGCGCCGGTCTGGGAGCACGACCTCGACAAGGGCCTGCGGCTGCTCCGTCTCGCCGTCGACACGCACGCCATCACCAGCCACCACGCGCTCCCCCTGCTGATCCGCCGGCCCGGGGGACTGGTCGTCGAGGTCACCGACGGCACCGCCGACTACAACCGCGACACCTACCGCGTCTCCTTCTTCTACGACCTCGCCAAGTCCTCCGTGCTGCGGATGGCCTTCGCCCTCGGCCACGAACTCGCCCCGCGCGGGGCCACCGCCGTCGCCCTCACCCCCGGCTGGATGCGCTCGGAGATGATGCTCGACCACTACGGCGTGCGCGAGGACAACTGGCGCGACGCCCTGGACCGCGTCCCCCACTTCGCCATCTCCGAGACCCCCCGCTACGTCGGCCGGGCCGTCGCCGCGCTCGCCGCCGACCCGGAGGCGGCCCGGTTCAACGGCACCTCCCTCTCCAGCGGCCAACTGGCCCGGGAGTACGGCTTCACCGACCTCGACGGCAGCCGCCCCGACGCCTGGCGCTACCTCGTCGAGGTCCAGGACCGGGGCCTGCCCGCCGACGTGACCGGCTACCGCTGACCCGGCCGAGGACACCGGCCCGCAGCCCGCCGGCACGGCGGACCGGCGACGCCCCCTGCCGCGGTGATCGTCCGGACAGTACCGTCACCCCATGACGACGCACAGCGCACGTTTCGAGGGGTACGGCGTCCTGGTCACCGGCGGGGCGCGCGGCATCGGCGCCGCCACCTGCCTGCGGTTCGCCCGGGAGGGCGCGCGGGTGCTGGTGGCCGACGTGGACGGGGAGGAGGCCGGGCGACGGGCGGCGGCCCTGCGCGAGGAGGGGTTCACGGCCGAGGGCGTGGGCTGCGACGTGACCGACCGGGCCTCGGTCGACGCCGCCGTGGCCCGCGCCGTGGACGCCTTCGGCTCGCTCGACGTCCTGGTCAACAACGCCGCCCACTGCACCCCCGACACCGCCCGCTTCGAGGACGGCGACGACGAGGACTGGGCCGCCGACCTCGACGTCACCCTCGTCGGCGCCTACCGCTGCTGCCGGGCGGCCCTGCCGCACCTCGCCGCCTCCGGCCGGGGCGCCGTGGTGAGCATCGGCTCGGTCAACGGCATCCAGCACTTCGGCAACCACTCCTACAGCGCGGCCAAGGCCGGCCTGATGTCCCTCACCCGCACCCTCGCCGGCCACGCCGGGCCCCGCGGGGTGCGGGTCAACCTGGTGGCGCCGGGCACCGTCCGGACCCGGGCCTGGGAGGGGCGGGACGACGCCCTGCAGGCCATGCGCGACGTCTACCCGCTGGGCAGGGTGGGCGAGCCCGAGGACATCGCCGCCGCCGTCGCCTTCCTCGCCTCCCGCGACGCCGCCTGGATCACCGGCCACACCCTGGTCGTGGACGGCGGCATCACCGCGGTCAACTCCGGCTTCCACCATGCCCTGTCGCGGGTCGACGGGACGTGACCCGGGACGTCAGCGGGCGAGTGCCGCGGACAGCGCGTCGGCGACCCGCTCCACGTCGGCCTCCTCGGTACGCCAGTTGCTGAACGCGGCCCGCAGCGCGGGCACCCCGCCGTAGACCGTGGGCGACAGGAACGCCGCGCCGCCGGCCGCCACCGCGCGGTCCAGGGCGGCCACCCGCTCCGCGCTCGGGTCGTCGGCGAGCGTGAAGCAGACCACGTTGAGCCGCACCGGGGCCAGCAGCCGCAGCCCCGGCAGGCGCGCGACGCGCTCGCCCAGCAGGCGGGCCGACGCCACGTTCCGCTCGACGATCTCGCGGTGCCCGGCACGGCCGTAGGCCATGAGCGAGAACCACGCCGGGAGCGCCCGCAGGCGGCGCGAGCTCTCCGGGGTCAGGTGCAGGAAGTCCGGCTCACCGGTGGGCGGTCCCAGATACGCCGCGGAGTTGTGGAACACCGCCGTCTGCAGGTCCCGGCGGCGGGTGAACTGCACGGCGGAGTCGTAGGGGACGTTCAGCCACTTGTGCAGGTCGACGCAGACCGAGTCGGCCGCGTCGAGACCGTCGACGAGACGGGCGTGGGCCGGAGCCAGGGCCGCGAAACCGCCGAAGGCGGCGTCCACGTGCAGCCAGAAGTCGTGCTTCTCGCGGAGCGCCGCCACGGCCCGGAGGTCGTCGAAGTCGACGGTGTTCACCGTCCCGGCGTTCGCCACCACGACCACCGGACGCCCCGCCCGCTCGGCTAGCGCGGCGTCCAGCGCCGCCGCGTCCACGGCCTCGCGGTCGCCCGGCAGGACCGGGACCTGCCGCAGGGCGCCCCGGCCCAGCCCCAGCACGGACAGCGCCTTGCCGATCGAGGAGTGCGGGCTGCCCGACAGCACCTCCACCGGCCCCAGCGCGGCCACGCCGTCCCGCGCCACGTCGACCCCCAGCCGTTCCCCCAGCCACTCGCGGGCGACGGCCAGCCCGACCGCGTTGGACATGGTCGCGCCGGTGACGAACGCGCCGTGGTGCTCCTCACCGAGCCCGAACAGCTCCCGCAGCCAGCCGACCGTCTCCCGCTCCAGTGCCGCCGCCCAGGAACCCACGGCGGCGGAGGCGTTCTGGTCGTGGGCACCGGTCAGCCAGTCCCCGGCGAGCGCCGCCGGCGTGACCCCGCCGGTGACGAAGCCGAGGTAGCGGGGCCCCGCCGAGCCGGAGAAGCCCGGCGCCCACCGGCCGGTGAACCGGGCCAGCGCGCCCTCCGCCCCCACGCCGTGCGAGGGCAGGGGTTCCGGAGCCGGCGCCTCGTCGAGGCGGACCACCGGCCGCCCGGCCGGCGCGCCCACCTCCCCGACGGCGGCGTCACGGGCGCTCTGCAGGAGCTGGGGGAGCCGGGCGAGGTCACCGGCGAGTGCGGGGTCCATGGACCGGAAGCGTAGGCGCCGTCCCCGGGCGGGTCCCGGTCCACCGGTCGGCGGGTGGATCGGGACCCCGCCGCGGCACCGTCCTCCCGGCCGGGCGGGCGACCGCATGCGGAAATGTCACCGTTCGGTCGCGGCCGGTCCGCGCCCACAACCGAACGGCCCGGCCGGATGTCTAGCAGTCGCACGGCCCGGACACAGCCACGACACAGCACGGACGTACAGCGCCGACGCACAGCACGGATCACGTGACCGATCTCGCGGAAAGGCATGACGGACCATGGGGGACATTCGCAGACGGGGCGCCGTCGCCCTGGGGATCACCTCGCTGGTGGCCCCGCTCGCACTCGCCGTCGGTACCGCCCCGGCGCACGCCGCGAGTTGCACCACCAAGGCGGGGCCGTACCAGAAGAAGGTGGAGAAGTTCCTCGGCCGCCCGGTCGACGGGAAGCAGTCCGGCGCGGACTGCAAGGCGATCCGCGCCTTCCAGACCAAGCACGGCATCACCCCGAACATCGGCTACGCGGGCCCGGTCACCTGGGGTGTGATGGACCTCATGCAGAAGCAGAAGGCCGTCGGCAAGAACCCCAACAAGGCGGGCAAGTGCCCGGTGAACAAGGGCCGGATCGCCTGCGTGAACCTCACCCTCCAGATCAGCTGGATCCAGGACGGCAAGAAGCTGACGTACGGTCCGGTGCCGGTGCGCACCGGGCGGAACGGGTACGAGACCCGTACCGGTGCGAAGAAGATCTACTGGCGCAACATCGACCACGTCTCGACCATCTACGACGTGCCGATGCCCTACAGCCAGTTCTTCGACGGCGGGCAGGCCTTCCACTCGGCGGGCGTCAGCATGTGGAACCCGCCCGGCTCGCACGGCTGCGTCAACATGACGAAGACCGACGCCAAGAAGTACTGGTCGCTGCTGAAGAACGGTGACGACGTCCACGTGTACGGTCGCAAGCCCGGCACCTGACGACGGCGGGTGAGGGGCGCGCCCCGGCCCGCCCCTCACCGACCCGCCACGCGCACTCCGCGACCCGCACCCCAGCACCCGCACCCGTCGCCCGCACCCCGGCACCCGCACCCGTCGCCCTGCTCCCCGGCTCGCGGCGACGGGTGGCGGGTGCCGGTCGGCGGGTGGCGGTCGGCGGCCGGTGGCCGGTGGGGAGCGGGGGCCGGCGAGGGCCGCTCCGACACGGGGGCACGTGCGCACGGCATGTGAACTCGCCCACGTCCAACGGCACATGGACGTGAGCAGTGACACGTCGGAAATGTCCGATGCGCGTGCGATTGCTCACAGCGCCTTCACGTCGGTCGCCGTATGCTTCACAGCATGTCCACCAGTGTTGAAGCCTCCGAGCGATCGGCTGCCGAGGTCAACGAGGAGATCCGGGCCCTGTGGCTCCGGTCGGGCGGGACACTGAGCGTCGAACAGCGCGAGCAGTACCAGCGCCTGGTCCTGGAATGGGCCGCGGCCCTCCCGCAGTCCGCCGAAGCGGCCTAGGCGACGTTCCCCGCGTCGCGACGCCCGGCACGCACGCTCGTTGCACCGGCCGAAGGCCCGCGTACGTCCCGTGCGAGGGCTTCCGTCCGGCACACCGAGAGTCCGCACCGGACGCCGCTCCCCAGCGGGCGGACGTTGCCCGCCGCGGCACCGCATTTCCTCGCCGGGGTTCCGTGGGTCCCGCCAAGGATCCCGACCCCCGCGCACCTCCGCAGCGCACACCACCCACAGGGCACCCGCCGTCGCAGCGGGTGCCCTTTCCGGCTCTCCCGGCACGCCGTCGCGACCGGTCGCCCCGGGGCGTGTCGCCGGCGTCAGCCCCAGGAGGCCGAGTAGCGCCGCCGGTAGGCCTTGCGGTCCTGCTCGGCCCGGATCCAGCGGGTCGCCACCAGGGCCACCAGACTGCCCCCCATCACCAGCATGCCCGGCCCGATGGCGCGCGGGTCGGCGAGCCGCGTCAGCAGCGTCGAGGCGTCCGGGAGGCCCGCGGACGCCCCCGGCGACGTGCCGCCCGGAGCAGCGGCGCCCTGCGCCTCCGGCGGTTCCGCCGGGGCCGTCGCGGTGCCGTCGCCGTCCTGCGCCGACACCATGAGCCGTACCTTCAACTGCGTGAGCGCCTTCGTCACGGGCTGGAAGTACGTCGTGCCACCGGAGCGGCAGTCACCGCTGCCGCCCGAGGTGACGCCGAGGGCGATGCCCTCCGAGAACATCGGGCCGCCGCTGTCGCCCGGTTCGGCGCACACGTCGGTCTCGATCAGGCCGCTGACCGTCCCCTCCGGGTAGTTGACCGTCGCGCCGAGCGCGGTGACCTCGCCGTCGCGCAGCCCGCTGGTGCTGCCGCTGCGGAAGACCCGCTGGCCGACGGCCGCCTCGCCCACCCCGGTGATCCGGATGCCCTTGCCGTCCCCGATCGAGACCACCCCGGCGCCCTCGCCCGCCCTGCCGCTGTCGTACTCGATCAGCGAGTAGTCGTCGCCGGGAAAACTGCCGCCGACGGTCGTGCCGACCTGCTCCCGCCCCCCGCCGTCGGCGAACCACACGGAGCCGTCCGGCCCGCAGTGCCCGGCTGTGAGGATGAACTCCCGGGTGCCGTCCGTCACGTTGAAACCCGCCGAGCAGCGTCCCGCGGTGGACAGGAGGGGCTCCGCCCCGTTCAGGCGGGTGGTGAACGTCCCCTCGGTCCGCTCCATGCGGACGAACCCGCCGATGTCCTCGGCCACGCCGGTCAGTTCGGACCAGTCGTCGGCCGACACCGTGCGGTCGCCCCGGACCACCACCTCGTTCGACCGGTAGTCCAGCGCCCAGGCGGTGCCGGGCACGCGCGGCGCCGCCCCGAGGGTTCGGGTGGCGCCCTCGAGGTCGTCCAGGCTGTGCCGCACCATCCGGGGTTCGGCCCCGGCCCGGCGCACCGCGTCGGCGGCCTTCTCGTCGGTCACCGCGACCACCGTGGCCCCGTCGTCCGCGATCCAGGTGCCGGCCGTGCGGGAGGCCCCCAGCTCGGACACCAGCGCGGGGCCCGTGCCCGCCTCCTGCTCGGCGGCGGCGTACGGGACCGCCTCCGGAACCGCGGGTTCGCTCGCGACGGCCCGCGTCACCATCGTGCCCCCCAGGAGCAGTCCGCCGACGGCCGCCAGCCGTGTCACTCGCCGGACGACCCGTCGTCGTGCGTGCCTCATGCATGGCTCCCGAACCAGTACAACGCGGTGCGCGCGCACCGCGGGGGCCTCCCCTGAGTGGAGTGCCCCCCTCCCATACGGCGGGCGCCGCCCCGGTGTTCACCACGTGCCCGGCGCGTTGTCCGGGAAGGGGTGTCAACCGGCCACGCCGAGCGGGTCGTTGGCCTCGGGGGCCAGGGCGCCCCAGCTCCGGGCGTCGCCCCACACGGAGGCCGGGAGAACGTATGGCCGCAGCAGTGCCGTGAGGGCCGGGTCGCCGCGCCCGTTCCGTTCGTCGGAGGCGATACGCCGGGCCGTGCCGGCCAGGAAGTCCGCCAGCTGGACGCGGGCGTCCGACCGCGCGACGACCAGCTCCACGCCCGTGAGCGCGATGCCCGCGTGCCGGGCCGTCTCCTCGACCCACGCGATGCGTTCCGCGGTCAGTATGTTCTGCCGGTCGTGCACCAGCCGCACCGGCCGGCCGCCCGCGCTCCAGTGCGCGGCCGTCGCGACGATGGCCGGAAGCAGCGGTTCCAGCACCGGGATGTGCCCCGCCGGCGCCTCGGACAGCCGGGTCCGGTACGCCTCGGCCCGGTCCCGCTGCCCGGCCAGCCGCTCCAGCACCCGGGCCGTCCGCGCGGCTGGGCGGGCGGCGCGCAGGGCGTCGACCGTGGCGAGGAAGTGATCGACGGGCGCGTGCGGTTCACCGTCGTGACGACCGCGCAGCAGCCGGTTGGCGGCGGCCAGGAACGTCCGCCACCCCTCGTTCCCGAGGTCGTCCCGTCCCGTGCGGAACAGCGCGACGGCCGCCTCCGGATCCGTCAGGAGCAGGCCGGTGACCCGGTCCACCACGAAGAACGCCTTCTCGGTGAGGTGCACCCCCGCCCGGCCGTGGAGCGGCCCGCCCGGGGCCAGCAGCCACTCCAGCACTCGCCGGTGCTTCTCCCGCAGCAGGTGGTTCGCCTTGTACTCCTCTGCGGGGGAGCGGATGCGGGCGCGGACCTCCCGCAGGGCGAGCGCCGCCGCCGTCACCGGGACGTGCACCCCGGCGTGGGCGAACACGTCGGTGTTCCCGCGGGTCAGGTTCTCGCCGTCCGACCCCGACTCGTCGCAGGCCACCTCCAGCGCGGGGCCCGTCCCGGTGCCGGTTCCGGGGCCCGCTCCCGCCGTCGTGCCCGCCTCGTCCTCGCCCACTTCTCGGCCCCCTATCGTGTGCCCATGACCAGGATCCCGCAGGAACCGTCCGGTGAACCGAATCCGCTGCAGGTCCTCACCCTCGACCGGCTCCGTGAGCGCACCAGCGCGAAGTGGCGCACCTACCCCGAGGACGTGCTGCCCCTCTGGGTGGCCGAGATGGACGTCCCCCTCGCCGAACCCGTCGTCCGGGCCGTGACCGACGCCCTCACCCGCGGCGACACCGGCTACGCGGCCGGTACGGGCTTCGCGGAGGCCCTCTCCGCCTTCGCCTCCGTGCGCTGGGGCTGGGACGGGCTCGCCGTGCCGCGCACGGCCGTCGTGCCCGACGTGATGCAGGGCGTGGTCGAGATGCTCCGGCTGGTCACCGGACCGGGGGACGCCGTGGTGGTCAACCCGCCCGTCTACCCGCCGTTCTACTCCTTCGTCACGCACCTGGACCGGCGCGTGGTCGAGGCGCCGCTCGGCCCCGACGGACGGCTGGACCTCGACGTCGTGGAGGACACCTTCCGGCGGGTCACCGAGGACGGACGGCAGGCCGCCCACCTGCTGTGCAGCCCGCAGAACCCGACCGGCACCGTGCACACCCGCGAGGAGCTGTCCGCCGTGGCCCGCCTCGCCGAGCGGCACGGGGTGCGGGTCGTCGCCGACGAGGCGCACGCGCCCCTGGTCCTCGGGGACGCGTCGTTCGTGCCGTACCTGAGCGTGCCCGGCGCCGAACGCGGCCTGTCGCTGATGTCCGCCTCGAAGGCGTGGAACCTCGCCGGCATCCGGGCCGCGCTCGCCGTGGCCGGACCGGCGGCCGCCGACGACCTGGCGCGGCTGCCCGACGAGGTCGCCGACAGCCCCAACCACCTCGGCGTCATCGCCCAGACCGCCGCCCTGACGGACGGCACCCCCTGGCTCGACTCCCTGCTCACCGGGTTGCGGGCCCAGCGGGACCTGCTGTCCTCGCTCCTCGCCGAGCAGCTGCCCGCCCTCGGCTACCGCCCCGGCGACGCCACCTACCTGGCCTGGCTGGACTGCCGCGCACTCGGCCTCGGCGACGACCCGGCGCGGGTCTTCCTGGAGCGGGGCCGGGTCGCCCTCAACCCGGGCCCGGACTTCGGCACGGGTGGCCGGGGGCACGTGCGGCTGAACTTCGCCACCTCGGCCGAGGTGCTCACCCGGGCGGTGCGGGCCATGGCGCGCGCCGTCGACGGGCGGGCCGGGGAGGGCTGAGGGGCGCCGTCGGCCCGTGATCGCGGGCGGCTGCGGCGCCCCCTAGACTGCCCGCCATGGATGAAGCGGACCTGGAGCGTCTCGGAGCGGGCAAGTACCTGCTGGTCACCAGCTACCGCAGGAACGGTACGCCGGTGGCCACGCCGGTGTGGGTGGTGCGGGACGGCGACGCGCTCGGGGTGTGGACCGCGGCCGACAGCTGGAAGGTGAAGCGGATCAGGGCTCGCGCCGACGTCCTGGTGGGCCCGTGCGACCTGAGGGGCAACCCCACCGGCGAGCAGCTCCCGGCCACCGCCGTCGTCGTGGACGCGGCGACCACCGCGCGCTACCGGCAGCTGATCGCCCGCAAGTACGGTCTGATGGGCCGGCTGACGCTCCTCGGCAGCCGGCTGCGCCGCGGCCTGGACGGCACCGTCGGGATCCGGGTGACCCCGCCGTACCCCGCCTGACCCCGACTGACCCCGCCCGCGCCGGCCGGCGCCGACGGGTGTGACGGGCCGCCACGGCGGCCCGTCACACCGTCAGGTCCAGGCCCGGTAGGGCTCGTCGACCAGCTGGAAGACCGGCTCGCCGCGCACCGGGTCCTTCGCGGTGGACAGCCGCACCCGGTCACCGCTGTGGATGCCGATGGGCGGGCCCATGACGCGGCCCCGTACGACGAAGCCCTCGGCCATCTCGATGAGGGACACGTTGCGTGCCGCGGGCGTGTTGCGGTGCAGCACGGTGGAGTGGCGGACGGTGCCGAGGCCCTCGCTGCGTTCCGTCCGCAGGTCGCTGCCCTGGCACACCGGGCACAGCAGCCGGTGATACATGGCGGTGCCGCACCAGGTGCAGCGCTGGAAGAGCATGGCGTCCCGGTCCGGGACCTGGGCCTCGAGCACGCCGGTCGCGATACCGGCCGTCTGCTGAACGACGCTCCCTGAGTGGTGGTACACGTTGTCAACTCCCTGCACTGGGCCGGAAACCGGTGCGCGGTCACCCGGGCACACGGGTGCCCGGGACGCCGTGCCACCGGGCACAGCGACAGAGTATGGCACTCAGTGTCACTCGTAAAGGCACTGCGTACCCTCAATGTTCCGGGGGCGGTGTCCCTCGTGCCCGCGCCTCAGCCGTGTCCCCGCGCGCTCTCCAGCTCCCGCACCACCCGCCACAGCGGCACGTCCCGCCGGGACACCACGACCACCACGTCCTCCGGCAGCGCCTGCGACGGCGGAACCGGAACCGTGCCGAAGGCCTCCCGGACCTGTGCCAGGGCGTGGCCGAGCGCCGCCTCGGCGTCGACGCGGTCCGGTGAACGCAGCCAGGAACGCAGGGCGTTGTTGTGCGCGGCGACCACGGCCGCGGCGATCACGTCGGCCCGCAGGGAGCCGTCCGGGTGCCCGGCGAACCGCTCGCGCAGGTACCGGGCCAGCGCCCGCTCGTAGTGCCACACCACCGACAGCTCGTAGGCGCGCAGCCCGGGCACCTGCTTGGTGAGGCGGTAGCGCTGCACCGAGAAGGAGGGGTTCTCGCCGTACATCCGCAGCACCAGCCGCGCCGCGTCGCAGACCCGGGTGACCGGCTCGGCGTCGTCCGGGCTCCCGGCCAGGAACGCCGTCATGTCGGCCAGGCACCGCTCGTGGTCGGGGAAGACCACGTCCTCCTTGGTGGGGAAGTACCGGAAGAACGAACGCCGTCCGACCCCCGCCAGCGCCACGATGTCGTCCACGGTGGTCTGTTCGTAGCCCCGCTCCGTGAACAACCGGAAGGCCGCCGCGATCAGCGCGTCCCGCATCGGCGGCTGCTCGGTCCTGTCACCGCGGCCGGCCGCCGCCCCGCTGGAACCCATGCAGGTGAACGTAGCACCCGGAGCGACCTCCATGGCACTCCGTGCAGCGCCGAACGGTACTGAGTGCTGCACGTACCTGTGCTGTCCCTACCTGTGCTGCCCGGGAACCGGCCGGGACCGGCGCTTCCTATGATCTGACCACGCCGTTTCCCGAGGAGCCCCCATGCCGTCCGCCCGCGCCCGTCTCCTGTACGTCACCGACCTCGCCTACCCGGCCCGCGGGCGCCGCTACTGCGACGAGGACATCTTCCTCACCTCACGGCTGCGCGACGCCTTCGACCTCGCCCTGTGCCACCCCCGGGACGCCGCCGCGCTGCTGGACGGCTTCGACGCCGTGGTGACCCGCAACAGCGGCCCCGTGCTGTACCACCAGGACGCCCACGACGCCTTCCGCGCCCGGGCCGGCGTCACCGGCATCCCGGTCTACAACCCGCTGACCGGCCGTGGCGACATGGCGGGCAAGCAGTACCTCCTCGACCTCACCGCCGCCGGCGAGGCGGTGATCCCCACCGTCGACCGGGCCGAGGACCTGCCCCGGCTGCCGCGGACGGAGCGGTACGTGGTCAAGCCCCGGCGGGGCGCCGACTCCGTGGGCCTGCGCGTGGTGACCGCTGCGGAGGTCCCCGCCCTCGCCGACGGCGAGGTACTGGTCCAGCCCCTGGTGGACTTCGTCCACGAGGTCTCGTTCTACTTCGTCGACGACACCTTCCAGTACGCCCTGTACGCCCCCGACCCCGACCGGCGCTGGCAGCTCCGGCCCTTCCGGCCGAGCCCCGACGACCTGGCCTTCGCCCGGCACTTCGTGGGGTGGAACACCCTGGCCCACGGCATCCAGCGCGTCGACGCCTGCCGCACCCGCGCCGGGGACCTCCTGCTGGTCGAGCTGGAGGACCACAACCCCTACCTGTCCCTCGACGCCCTCGACGACGCGGGACGGGACGCCTTCGTGGCCGCCATGACGACCTCCCTGCACCGCTTCCTGGACGCGCACCGCTGAACCGCCGCGCCCCGCGCCGCGTATCCCTCCGGTGGGGACGACCGTGCCCCGCCCCGGCGCAAGGGAGAGCAGCGTGTCGACACCACCCGGCCCGCGGTCACCGCACGACGGGCCGCCCCTCGAACCCATCCGGGTGCTGCGCCCGCGCCGCACCGACGCCCTCGCCGAACTCTTCCGCGAGTTCGAGCGGGACACGGCGGCCGGCTACGAGGCCGTGACCCTGCCCCGCCCGGCCACGGACCCGGAGGCGGAGACGCGGGAGCTGCCCCCGGTGCCTCCCACCGGCCCGGACCGCCCCCGGACGCCCACCCACAGCCCGGGACAGCGCCGTGCCGCCGTGGTGATCGCCACCGCCGCGGCGGCCGTACTGGGGTTCGGGGGCGCCGCCCTCCTGCACGGCGGGACGGGGGGACAGCCGACGGCGCCCGAACACCGCCCACCGCCCGCCCGGGGCGCGGCGCCCGCGCCCGACCCGGTGACGAGCGCTCCGCCGGAGCCGGTCCCGGCCGCTCCCGGGGTGTTGCGCGAGGGCGACACGGGCCCGCAGGTGAGCGAACTGCAGCAGCGGCTGCTGCGTGTCCCCGACGTCTACCGCGAGGGCGCGACCCACGGCCGGTTCGACACCGCGCTGACCGCGGCCGTCGCCCGCTTCCAGCTCTGGTACGGCATCCGGGGCGACGAGAGCGGCGTCTACGGCGACGACACCCGCCTCGCCCTGGAGTCCCGCACCCCCGCGGGGACCGGGTGACCCCTCCCCGGGGCCGGGTCACCCGGAACGCGCCGTCCGCCGTGCCCTCACTCCTCCTTCTTGGGGACGCGGATGTCCAGGACACACACGTCGTCCCGGCGGTCGTCGCCGGCCAGCATCGTCTCCAGCAGCCTGTGCAGGGACCCGGGCTCCTCGTCCGGATGGTCCGCCACGGCCTCGGCGAGCCGTTCCAGGCCCTGGTCGATGTTCTCCGGCGGGCGCTCCACCAGGCCGTCCGTGTACAACAGCAGCCGGTCGCCCGGCTCCAGCAGGCACTCGGTCTCCTCGTAGTGCGGGGCCGGAGCCGCGCCGAGCAGCATGCCCGGCGGGCGGCGCAGATAGGTCACGCCCCCGTCGCGCAGCAGCAGCGGCGGCGTGTGACCGGCCTGCGCCCAGACGAGCCGGCGTTCCGAGGGCCGGTAGCGGGCCAGCACCATGGTCGCGGTGGCCCGGCTCTCGCGGGAGTGCAGCAGCAGGGTGTTGAGCCGCCCCAGCGCACCGGTCAGCGAGGAGCCGGTGATGACCATGCCCTTCGCGGTGAACCGCAGCTGGGCCATGGTGGCGACGGCGTCGACGCCGTGCCCCGCGACGTCTCCCACCACGAACAGGGCGTCACCGTCGGGCAGTTCGATGGCGCTGAACCAGTCGCCGCCGACGTGGATGTCGGTCTGGGCGGGCAGGTAGGCGACCTCCACCCGCAGTCCCGCGGGGTGCACCGGGTGCCCGGGGAGCGGCAGCAGCGCATGCTGCAGCCGGGCCACCAGCGCCCGCTCGGTGCGCAGCACGTCGTGCTGGGTGAGGATCTCCCGTTCGCTCTCCACCAGGGCCAGCTCGGCGCGCCGCCGCGCGGTGAGGTCCTGGATGAACCCGTGCACGTCGACCGGTCTGCCGTGGACGTCGGCCAGCGCCTCGGCGACCAGCCGCAGGTGCCGCACCCCCCGCTCGGTGCGGATCCGGAACAGCACGTCGAAGGGGCGGCCCCCGCCGAGCATGTCCCGCACGGCGCACTCCAGGGCCGGACGGTCCTCGGGCAGCGCCAGGGTCGCCAGCTCGGTGAGCGGGAGAGGGGCCAGCGCGGGGTCCCGGTCCAGGACGGTGAAGGCATGGGGCGACCAGGAGGCCTCCCCGGTGCTCAGGTCCCAGTTCGCCCAGCCCAGGTTCCCCAGCCGCTGGAGCTCGGCGAGCCGCTGCTCCTGCCGGTCGGAGGGCGCGTGCCGGACCCAGATGACGACGAGCGCGTCCTCCAGCGGAGTCACCCGTACGGAGTACGTCGACAACTCGCGGACACCGTCCACCGTCTCCTCGTGCGCGAACGGCTCACCCTCCTGGCGCTCGCCGCCCGCCAGGGTCGCCAGACAGCACTGCCAGAGCGGTTCGTCCGCCACTCCGGGACGGTACGCGCGCAGCCGCTGCCCCACCGGCTCGCCGCCGTCGCCGCCGAGGAAGGCGCCCGCCTGGGCGGTCGCGGCCTCGATGCGGAAGTCCTCGGTCTCCCCGGTGGAGGTGCGCAGCGGGGTGAGCAGCATCGCCGCCACCGGCAGTGCCTCGAACAGGGAGCCGACGGGGTCGGGCGACGCCACGGCCGAGCGCCGGGCCGGCGCGGTGACCGCGTGCAGCGGGCGGGCGCACAGCCGGGCGATCTCCAGCAACCGGGCCCGGTCACCGGGGGAGAACGGCCGCTCCCCGGTGCGCAGGACGCCCAGGCAGACGTCCGTGCCCTCACCGCGCACCGGCAGCCAGGCCCGCGACCGCCACCGCTCCGGCGGTTCGCCGATGAGCAGGAACCGCTTGCTGTCCTCGGCGAAGTCCTCCAGCCAGAGGGGTTCACCGGTGCGCAGGGCCTCCAGCGGGGCGAGCCCGTTGAACGGCGGGAGCTGCCGCCACCGGGCGGTCTCCCCGGCGTCGAGGCCGGCGTGGCCGACCAGCTCCAGGCTGCCGTCGGGTCGACGGGCGTAGACCACCACCGAGTCTGCTGCCTGCCCGGCCGTGAGGTGCTGGAGCACGTTCCGCGCCAGGTCCTGCGGGGTGAGGACGTGGGCGAGGGCCAGGGCGAGCTCCCGCAGGCCGTCGTCGGAGCCGTCCGGCGCGCCCGGCGCGCGCACGTCGCCGGCGTCGGACGGGGCGTCGTCCGACGCCGGGGAGGCGGTCCGTTCCGACGCCCCCAGTGTGAGCAGGCACTCCTCGAGCAGGCTGTGCCCGGCCGTGACCGAGCGCCGGAGGAGGGTCTCCCCGGCGGCCTCGGCGGAGCACCCGGTCAGAGCCATGACGACCCCCTTGGCGCGCTCCACCACGGCCTCGGTCGCCGCCTGCTCGTGCAGCCGGTCGAGTTCGGCGCGCTGCTGGGCCACGACCCGGGCCATTTCGGCCAGACCGGGAACGCGTCCCTGATCTGCCGGGGTAACAGGCTCGCTCATCACGTGTTGAGCATCGCACACGAATGCTTATTCGAAGACCGCCTTCCCGACCGGTCGGACCGCCGGGCGCCCCACCGGGGGCGGGCGGCGGCACGAGGGCCGACGCCGGGCCGGCGGCGCCGGCGTTCAACGGCCCGCGTCCACCAGGGCCCGGGTGACAGCCCGCACGCTGCGCGCGATGTGCTGCAACTGCATCACCTCGGCCGCGTAGAGCTTGATGGTGTGCTCGATGACACCTTCGTGCAGGCCCAGCCGGGGAAGATCGGCCCGTGCGGTCTGCAGGGCGGTCCGGGCGACCCGGATCTCGTGCTCGACCTGTATCTGCGCGTGCCGGGCGAGCAGTACGGGCTGCCGGAGGAACGCGGGATAGCTCGCGTAACGCGCCGGCACGAGCTCGCGCAGCCACTTGGTGGCCGAGCGCTCCCAGTCGTAGCTGCCGGGGGTCTTGACCTGGCAGGGCCAGTCCGGGCCGAGGCGCGTGGAGGTCACGGTCATGGTCATCGCTTCCGGTGGTGCGGCGTCGCTGGGGTGGACGACGGGACGGGGCGGCCCCGGTCTAGGGGATGACCGGGGCCGCCACGGTGGCCGGGCAAGGGGACGCCCGGCCGAACACCGTGACCGCCGGAGCGGGTAGGACCCGGCGGCTTCGGGTGTTCGCTCTGGAGCCCGGTCGGTGCCTGTGCCGTCCGCGGCGAGGGGTGTGAGCTGCGCATGGGCGGACCGTCTGCTTTCCGGGCGGAACGGGTGGAACAGGTGGAAACGGGTGGAGCAGGTGGAACGGGTGGTGCGGATGAGCGTGTGGTGTGCGCCGTGTGTCGTTGGTGCGAAGCGTGCGGATCGCGTCCCGAGCGGTGGGCCGCGATCCGTGAGCAGTATTTATATATGCCATCTGGTTTGCAAGGCGTATGAAAACATTCATGCGTGCTTCGATCGGGGGGTGGCTGCCCGTGACCGGACGGGCAACGGGGAACTGACGGGACGGCCACGGGAATTCGGGTCGCGCGGCAGCAGGAGCGGGGGATCGCGACCCACGGGACGGGGAGCCGGCGGGGACTGGTCGGGGGCCGTGACCGGCCGCCGTCCTCCGGAAGACCGGCAGGTACGTCACGGCGACGCGGCGGGGGAGGGGACAACGTGATCGCCGGCGCCGGAGGGGGTGTCCGGAGCGCTGAGCGGGGCGCGCCGGGCCCGGCGCGAGATCAGTCCCGCAGGAAGAACTGGAGCTGGTCCGCCACCTGTTCGTACTCCTCCAGCCGCGCCTGGGACCGCTCCGGGTCGGCGTCCGTCATCGCCTGGAGCAGCGCCGCGCACATCACGCCCGGCGCCGCGTAGGAGTCGAAGACGAGGCGCGAGCCGGTACCCGTGGCGAGGGTGACGTCGGCCTCGTCCGCCAGCGGGCCGAGCGCCAGGTCGGTGATCAGCGCCACCTTGAGCCCCGCCTCCCGCGCCACCTTCACGGCCGTCAGCGTCTCGTGCGCGTGCCGGGGCATCGAGAACGCCAGCACCCAGGTGCCGCCCGCCTCCCGCGACTGCAGCAACGCGTCGTAGGCGACGCTGCCGCCCCGGGTCACCAGGCGCACGTCCGGGTGGATGCGGCGGGCGGCGTAGGCGAAGTACTCGGCCAGGGAGACGGAGATGCGCAGACCCAGCACGGTCAGCGGCGCGGACGCGGCGAGGTCGCGGCCCATCGCGATGACCCGGTCGGCGTCCGCGAAGTCCCGTCGCAGGTTCTCCAGGTTCTCGATCTCCGCGTCGACGGCCGCCTGCAGCTCGTTGCCGCGCTCCTCGGCGGCATGACCGCCGGCGAGGGTGCCGAGGGCGATCGACTGCAGCTTCTCCCGGAGCGCCGGATAGCCGCTGAAGCCCACCGCCGACGCGAACCGGGTCACGGAGGGCTGGCTCACCCCGACGCGGTCGGCGAGCTCGGTGATCGAGAGGAAGGCCGCCTCGTTGATGTGGTCGATGAGGTACTGCGCGATGCGCCGCTGCCCGGGGGAGAGCCGGGGCCGGTCGAAGAGCGTGCGCAGCCGGGACGTCGGGGACACGTCGCTGTCCTGCGCCGCCCGGCCCGAGGTGATCGCGGATGCCTGTGCGCGTGCCTGCTGCGGCGATGGCACGTGTCCGCCTCCTTCGTCTCCCACGAGAGTTCAACATAGCTCACGCACCGTGGCGGGCGGCGCCGCTCACCGGACCCGCGGGGATAGCCCGGCGCCCCCGGGGAACCCGCCCCTCCAGCACGAAGGACCCACCCACGACACGAGGAGAGCGACGGAGATGACCGTCCCCGAGGAGAACCGTCCCAAGACCCACGACACCGACGAGACGCTCGGCCGCGCCGACGCGGAGAACGGGACCCACGACCAGGGGGCCACCGGCCGCACGATGCGCGAGGCCCTCGAGGAGGCCGACGTGCGCCCCGACGACTTCGACGACAACCAGGACCGGTGACGTTGCGGCGAGGTGCAGACGATGAGCACGCTGCGCGCGTGGGAGAAGGCCCTGGAGACCCGGTGGGAGGCGCTGCGGGCACGGATCTCCGACCGCGGGCCGGTGGAACTGGTCGACGCCCTGCGGCGTGAGTGCGACCGCCACGCCGTGGTGTCCGCAGGGGGACGGGTGATGGTCCCCAACGCCTACGACGTGGAACTGTCCGGCCCGGTGCACGAGGAACTCACCCGTCGGGGCAGCCGCAGCCGGGTGGGGCAGGCCCTCACCGACAGCCTGGCCCGGCACGCGGCCCGCAAGGGGTACGAGTGGGCGGGCCCCCTCGCCGTCCACGTCGGCCGGTCCGGCGATCTGCCCGACGGCCGCTACCGGGTGGCGAGCACGGTGATGCCGCACGTCAGCGCGGAGGCGTTCGGCAGAGTGAGCCGCTGAGCCGCTGAGCCGCGGGACGGCGGCCGCGCACCCGCCGACGGTTCCGGCCGAAGGTTCCGGTGGGGCCGACAGCCCGGCAGCCATAGTCCGGCCCGACGGCCCTGCCCGCCCCGCCCGTCCTCGCCGTCCTGCCCGCCCGTCGTCCTGCCCGCCCCGCTCGTCCCGTCCGCTTCCCGGGTTGCCGGGCGACCGCGCGGACGGGGCGAGCCCGACGCGCGCGGCGGACGGCAGCGACCGGCGGGACGGGCAGGACCGCGCGACGACGCACCCGCGAGGACTAACCGCCGGGGGCACCCGTCACGACGTGGCTTCGGACGGGACCCGGCCGCGCCCCGCGTCACCGCAGGCGCCGCCGGGGACGGCCGCGCCTCTGTCTCCCGTCCGGGTTCAGTCGTCGCCCGGCGCGGGCAGCGCCGACGCGGGGACCACCAGGTCGGCGCGAGGCATGGTCCGGGCCACCAGGTCGGCGTTGCGCTCGTCGGAGCGCCGCACCCAGGCCACCGCCTCGTCGTACGGCTTGCCGAACTCCACGTGCCGGGCGACCAGTCGCCGGAACCTGTCCTCCTCGTCCGGCGCGCAGAACCACACCTCGTCCAGCAGGGACCGCAACTGCCCCCAGGCGCCCTCCTCGCACAGCAGGTAGTTCCCCTCGGTGACCACCAGGCGCGCCGTCGGCGGCACCGGGATCGCCCCGGCGACCGGCTGCTCCAGCACCCGCTCGAAGGCGGGCGCGTACACGACCTCGTCGTCGGGCTGCGCGCGCAGCCGGACGAGCAGGGCCGCGTACCCGGCGGCGTCGAAGGTGTCCGGCGCGCCCTTGCGGTCCCGGCGGCCGAGCCGTTCCAGTTCGGCGTCGGCGAGGTGGAAGCCGTCCATCGGCACGTGCGTCACCCAGGGGTGCCGTCCGGTGCTGTTCAGCTCGCGCACCAGCCGCTCGGCCAGCGTGGACTTGCCCGCACCGGGGCTGCCGGCGATGCCGAGGATCGCGCGCCGGCCGGTGCGGGGCAGCTCCCGAGCACGGCGGAGGAGGTCGTCGAAGGTCAGCGCCACACCGCAGAGTGTGGCACCGGGGTCCCCGGAGTGTGCCGTGCCCCGCGCCGGTTCCCGCCCCGGGGGCGCCGCACGGGGCACAGTGTCCGGTATGACGGACACGGGTCTGCCCGGCACCATCCGCGCCTGCCTCTTCGACCTCGACGGCGTCGTCACCAGAACGGCCGTGGTCCACGAGGCCGCCTGGAAGGAGATGTTCGACGCCTTTCTGCGCGAGCGGGACGGCGAGGGCTTCCGGCCCTTCACCCCCGCCGACTACGAGAGCCACGTCGACGGCCGTCCCCGGGCCGACGGCGTCCGTGCCTTCCTCGCCTCCCGCGGCATCGACCTGCCGGAGGGGGACCCCGACGACCCGCCCGGCGCCCGCACCGTGCACGGCCTCGGCAACCGCAAGAACACGGCGCTGCTGCACCGCATCCGCACCGACGGCGTCGAGGCGTACGACGGCACACTGCGCTATATCCGCACGGTCCGCGCCGCCGGACTGGGCACCGCGATCGTCTCCTCCAGCGCCAACTGCCGTGACGTGCTGCGCGCGATCCGCGCCGAGGACCTCTTCGACGCACGGGTCGACGCCGGGACCGCCGCCGCACGGGGGCTGGCCGGCAAACCCGCGCCGGACACCTTCGTCGCCGCCGCCCGGGACCTCGGCGTGACGCCCGCGGAGGCGGCCGTGTTCGAGGACGCGCTGGCCGGGATGGAGGCGGGCCGGGCGGGAGGCTTCGGCTTCGTCGTCGGCGTGGACCGCACCGGCCACCGCGACGCCCTGTACGCGCACGGCGCCGACCTCGTCGTCGGCGACCTCGCCGAACTCCCGGGCCCCCCGCCCTGACCGGCGGTCACGGCGGCCGGCAGCCCGGCCCCGCCCGGCGTCCGCCGGCCCGTCACCCCGGGGGCGCCCGCCGGCCGTGTCCTGCCCTGCGAGCCCCGCACGCCGAGGTTAGTTTGACCGTGATGCCCGGATCTCCGCAGCCGGTGCGTGCCTCGGGGCCGCCGCGGGACCGGTACGGACGACCGCGCGGAAACGGGGACGGACGATGGCCGACGGCACCGCTGACCTGCTCCTCGGCAAGCGTCGGCCCGACCGCCCGGCCACCCCCCGGCGGTCCCCGCGGGGCGCCGGGACCCGCCCGCTCGCCGCCGTCGCCGCCGTGTTCACCGTCGCCCAGCTGGTCCTCGTCAGGCCGGTGCTGGGCCTCGGCTGGGACGAGATCGTCTACGTCAGCCAGGTCACCTCCCACCATCCGGCCGCCTTCTTCAGCGCACCGCGCTCGCGCGGTGTCTCCCTGCTGGTCGCACCGGTCGCCTCCTGGTCGTCCTCGACGGTCCTGCTGCGCCTCTACCTGGCCGCGCTGTCCGGGCTCGCCCTGTACGGAGCGCTGCGCGCCTGGCGCGGCCTGTTCCCCACCCGCGTGCTGGTGACCGGCGGCGCGTTCTTCGCCTCCCTCTGGATCACCCTCTTCTACGGCCCGCAGGCCATGCCGAACCACTGGGTCGCGGTCGGCGCGCTGGTGACCGTCGGCTGCTTCCTGCGCCGTCACGAGAATCCCTCCGCCCGGCTCGCGCTGTGGGGTGTCGCGGGCGGGGCGGCGCTCATGGCGGTCATGCGGCCCACCGACGCCGTCTGGGTGAGCGTCCCCCTGGTCGTCCTGGCCCTCGCCCGACGGCACGTGCGGCTCCTGCTCGTCCTCGCCGCCGGGCTCGCGGCCGGCGCCGCCGACTGGATCGTGGCGGCCTTCGTCTCCTACGGCGGACTGGGGGAGCGGCTCGCCGAGGCGTCCCGCATCCAGGGCGGGCTCGGCTGGCATTTCGCGCTCGACGACCAGCTGCGCAGCCTGGGCGGACGTGCGCTGTGCCGCCCCTGCACCGGTTCCATGCCGCACCCGGTGATCACCCTGTGGTGGTTCGCCCTGCCGCTGCTCGCGCTCCTCGCCCTGTATGTGGCCGTACGGGCCGGACAGCTCACGCGCACGCTGCTGCCGCTGGCCTGCGCGAGCACGGCCGCGTTCCCCTACCTGTTCATGATCGGCTACGCGGCCCCCCGCTTCCTCCAGCCGACCTACGCCCTGCTGGCCTTCCCGGTCGCCGCCGCGCTGTGGCACCTCGCCCGGAGGCCCGGCGGCGGATGGCGGCCCGTCCTGGCACCACTGGTCGCGCTGTGCGTGGCCGGGCACCTCGCCGTCCAGTCGACCGTGCTCGTGTACACCGCCGACCGCACCATCGACAGCCGGCGCGACTGGACCCGTACGGCCCGGGAACTGCACCGGCTCGGCGTGGCCCCGCCCTGTCTGCTCACCGGCCACCAGGCCATCCCGATCGGCTACTACACGGGCTGTTCCTCCGGCGCGACCGCGGGCAACAACGCGAACACCACCGTGGCGGCCATCCTGCGCACCGCCGACCGCGTCCCCGTCGCCACCCTCGTCGGCCCGGGAGGCGCGGCCCCCGGTTACGCCCGGTCCTGGCCCGTGCACCGCGTCGGCGACCTGAGGGTCCACGTCGCGCCGCCGCCCGGCCGGCGGACCGGGGCACCCGCACCGCCCGCACGGGATTAGAGATCGCCGCACGGGAAACGCGGATCGGACACCCGGGACCAACGAGACGGCAGAACGCGACAGGGAGGACCGCATGGGCACCGACCCGATGGCGGACGACGCCTACCAGCCCACCGGAAGCAACGAGCAGCAGGAGGACGCCGCCCCCCTGGACATGCAGGACGCGATCGGCGAGCGCACCTACGACGACATGCTCGACGAGGGCTACTCCCCGCCGGAGAAACCGCTGGGAGTGACCAAGCACGGCACCACCGCCGCCGAGCAGAACGAGGGGGAGAGCCTCGACCAGCGGCTGGCCCAGGAGGTGCCGGACGCGTCCGCACCCGTCGGGGACGGGGTGGGCGACCTGCCCGGGGGCGAGGGCGAGCCCGTCGACCCGGAGACCGGCACCGACCGGGCCGGGCGCCTGGTCGCACCGGACGAGGGCCTGCGCCCGGACCGGACGAAGGAGACCGTCGCCGAGGACGTGGGCATCGACGGCGGGGCTGCGGGGGCCGAGGAGGCCGCCATGCACGTCGTCGAGGACGACGCGTCGCTGCCGGAGGACCGGGAGGTTCCCTGACGCCCGGCCGGCCCGGATCCGGGTGACCCGCGAGCGGGCGACTCCGCCCCGTGGACAGGCCGTCGCCGGCCCGCCGCTGCACGCGCCGGGCCGGCGACGGCCTGTCGGGGTACGGGCATGCCGATGTCAACCGTGCTCCCGTGGCGCCGTGCTCCCGGTCGAGGCTTCGCCCATCGGCCCATGAGCCCTTCGGTCACCGGCGCCTCGAGGAGACTCCGTCGGGTGACGGTGCTGTGACGGCTGTGACGGCTGTGACGCCCCATAACTTCTCGTGACGGTGGTGACGTGGCGTCGTGCCGTGTGAGGCGTGGCGTGGTGTCCGCCGCAGGACGGGCGGGGCCGGCCGCGGTCCGGGAGGTTCGGACCGCGGCCGGCGGTGTTCACGGGAGCAGCTTGTCCAGGGCGGCGGGGCCCTCCTCGGCCAGCTTGCGCTTGGCCCATTCGAGGTTCTCCGGTGTGAGGTCCTTGCCGGACGCGAGCACCACGTCCTCCGGCGACACCTCGGTGCCGGTTCGGGCGTGGAGCAGGTTGTCGGGGGTGGTGCCGCCCTCGGGCGGCCGGGACGCGTCGGGCTGCGACGCGTCGGGCTGGGACGTCGGCATCTCTGGCTCCTCGGGTCCGGATCGCTGTAGCGGCCCCCGGTGCGGTCACCGGGTCCGCCCCCCACCATTCGACGCGCGGGCCCGGCGCGCATCCGGAGCGCGGGGGCCGCGCGGTGGAGGGCCGCTCCTTGGCTGCCGGAGTACCTTCCCCGGGCGCCCGGGAAACCTGCTCCGGGGCCCCGGGCACCCGGCGCGCGCCCGGCCGTCCGCCCGTTCGGCCGTCCACCGATGTCGCGGTGGGGAACCCGAGGTGAAGGTGGACTCACATGTCCCCCCGAACGACAGGAGCCTTCCCATGCGCATACGTCTGATCACCGCGGCCGGCCTGGCGAGCGTGGCCCTGCTGGCTTCCGCCGGCACGGCCGTCGCGGACGGCGGTCCGGAGACGGTCGGCGTCGCGTCCAACAGCCCCGGCGTCCTCTCCGGAAACGTCATCCAGATTCCGGTCGACGTGGACGTCAACGCCTGCGGCAACTCGATCAACGTGGTCGGTCTGCTGAACCCGGCGTTCGGCAACACCTGCGTCAACGCCGACTGACCCCGGTCCCGTCGCACGGCTCATCGGCGCCCCCTGCCCCGCCGCTCAGCGCGGGAGCGGCGGGGCGCCGTCGGCGTCCGTGCCGCGGCCGGACCCGCCGGGTGGACGGTCCAGGAGGACCCGGCGCCGTCCCTCCCGGGCGTCCCGTCCGTCCTCGCCGTCGGGCAGTACGGGGGCCAGCACGAGCATCGTGACGTCGTCGTGGACCTCGGGACAGTGCCGCAGGAGGTCCGCCCACACCCGCTCGGCCAGGCCGGCCGGGTCACCGTCGGCGAACCGTGTCAGCCGGTCGGCCAGCGGATAGAAGTCCCCCTGGGCGTCACGGGCCTCGAAGACCCCGTCGGAGGCCAGGAACAGGCGGTCGCCCGGCCGCAGCCGCACCACCGTCTCCACGGGTGCGTCGAGCCCCGCCAGCCCCAGGCCGAGCGGCGTGCACGGCTCGACCTCCAGCTCCGCCGCCCGCCCGTCCCGCAGCAGGAACGGCCCCGGCTGACCGCAGGCCACCAGCCGCGCCGACCGCGCGTCGGCGGAGAAGTCGAGCACCACCGCGGTGGCGAACAACTCGGCGTGCGGGTCGCCCGCCGCGTCCACCCTCAGCCGCCGGTCCAGCCGGGCCGCCACCGCCCCCGCGTCCGGCTCGTCCAGCGCCGCCTCCCGAAACGCGCCCAGCAGCGACGCCACCGTCGCCACCGCCGACAGCCCGTGGCCCTGTACGTCCCCCATGACCGCCCGCACGCCGTACGGCCCGGCGCGGACGTCGAAGAAGTCGCCGCCGACCAGCGTCCCGCGCTGCGCCGCCCGGTACAGGCCCGCGCAGCGCACCGGGCCCACCCGGTCCGGCAGCGCCGGCATCACCGCGCGCTGGGCGGCGCGGGCCACGGCCCGCTCGGTGACCAGCTGGGCGTCCCGACGGCTTCGGATGAAGGACAGCAGCACGCTCAGCACCGCGACGAACGCGACGGTCAGCAGGTCGGTGCTGCCCGGCGCGTCGAGGTTGAACACCGGCGCGCTCAGCACCAGCAGGGTCAGTGCGCCCAGCACGGCGGTGGCGACCGGGCCGTGCGCCAGCACCGCCAGCGGGGGCACGGCCCCGAGCACGAAGCCGATGTCGAGCGGCTCGGAGCTGACCGCCGTGGTCACGCACACGGCCGCGAGCAGGACGACCGGCACCAGCCGGGCCCAGCCCGGCGGCGGTGCTCCGTGCAGATACCCCGTCCGGTCCCGGCGGGGCGGCCCGACACCCAGTCCCCTCACAGGACCACGCTGCTACGCCGGGCGGGAGCGCGCATGTCGGACGGCGCGCGCTCCCGCCGGCGTGCGTGGCCCCGAGGCCGTGGCGCCCGCCTCCGGCGGGCGGGGGCGGGCGGGCCCGGCTCGGCGCTCGCGCGGTGACCGGGGACGGTCGCCCGGACCGGGCCGGCTGGAACCGGCTGGAACGGGCTAGAACCGCGTCAGGGTGAGCCGCAGGCCGGTCGGGGCGGTGTCCTGGATGTAGGAGGCGAAGTCGGCCACGTCGTCGAAGGCGAAGCCGTACGCCCTGCCGTCCTCGGCGGCCTCGTGCACGGCCTTCGAGTAGTGGTTCGTCAGCTCGGTCCGGTAGAAGTCGGACGCGTCGGTGGTCGGCTGGTCGGGGTGGCTGAGCAGCGTGGAGCGGTTGAAGCCCGCACCCAGCACGGCGGCGACCGGTCCGGTCGTTCCGTCGTTGGGCGCGGCGAGCGCGCCGTCGCAGAAGAGCACGTCCCGGGTGGACGGCCGGCCGAACGACACCTGGGCCGGCCCGTCGAAGGTGAACCGGTCCCCGCGCACCCGGCCGGTGAAGGTCCCCGCGTTGGTGGTGACCTTCAGGTCCCGGCCGGTGTAGGTGCTCCACACCTCGTCGATGTAGGGGGCCAGGTAGTCCTTGTCGAACAGGCCGGCGTCCAGTCCGTGGCCGGGGGCGATGATCCGGGTGTCGTCCACGACGAGCCGCGAGTACCCCTCCAGGCCGCGGACGGCCTCGAACGCGGCGGCCCGCCCCCCGTCCCGCACGGTGCCCGTCGTCTGGTCCTCGGCACCGGTCAGCCGCAGGCTCAGGGGCACGCTGAACATGTCGACCATCGTCGTGTTGCAGAACATGCCGGCCGCGTTGTACGTGAACTCCGCGCAGTCGTGCAGGACCCCGTAGTTGGGGTCGGACTCGACCCACCCGGCCGGGTACTGCAGGGCCGCGTTGCCGTCGCCGTCCGCCACCGCCTTGAACTTCAGCCTGCCGCCGAGGGCGACGTAGATGCGGCCGGACATGTGGGGGAGGGAGAGCCGGGTCTCGCCGCTGCCGGCCAGCTCGATGGCGTAGTCGGTGAAGCCGTCGGGGCCGTTGTCCGACAGGGAGACGGGGGCGAGGGTGCCCTCGGGGGTCAGGCGGACCTGCCGGCCGTCCTGGTTGCCGACGATGTAGAGGCGCACGCTCGCGTTGTCGAAGGAGCCGCTGTCGTTGACGATCGTCAGCGGCAGTGCGTCGGCGGCGGTCCGGTCGGCGGGGTCCTCCGCGAGCGCGTGCGGGGCGAGGGCGGCCACGGCGGGCGCGGCCACCGCGGCGCCGCCGAGCACGAAGAGCACCTTGCGACGGCCGAGGGGACGCTGGTGACGGGGAGTCATGTGGGGGGTCTCCTGGGGACTCGTGCGGGTTCCTGGGCGCGCGCCGGCCGACGTGGGGGGTGACCGGCCCCGGGATCGCCCGTTCAGGGAGCGCTCTCAGAGCGGCCGCCGGTACCGGCGCGCGGCCCTGATGGTACGGACGGCGGTCGGCTCCGCCAACGGTCCGACTTGTCCCCTGGCCGCTGCTGACCTGGGCTTTCCATGGACGGGACGGGGCCCGGCACGATTGTTTAACCGCCGTTTAAGGGTGGCTTAAGCGGGTGCCGTGCCGGGCGCCCGAGAAGTGTCAGCGACCGGCGGTGAGCAGGTCCTCCGCGGAGGCGAGGATCTCCGTGACGCGCAGGGCGAAGGCGGCGTCGCAGGGGTGCGGCCGACCGGTGTCCGCGGCGGCGAGCAGGGCGTCCGCGGCGCGGGTCAGGGCCGCCACCTCTCCTTGCGTGGCCTCCGGCAGGCGCGTGACGCCGCTGGTGCCCCGCAGTTCGACGGCCGTCCCGGCGGCGGCCGGCGGAACGGTCAGGCTCAGCGTCAGGGTGCTCGAAGCGCCGCCGGTGTGCTCCAGGACGAGATGCACGGTGTCGCCGGGGCCCGGTGCCGCCGCCACCACCCGACGGGCGTCGCCGAGGACCGGCAGCAGGACGGAGAGGGCGTGCGGGCCGACGTCCCACAGCGCCCCCTTGTCCCGGCGCCAGGGGGAGGCCGCGAACGGGCTGCTGTCCACGGTGAACACCGCACCCAGCCACTCCGCGCGGCCGGTGAACCAGCCGCCCGCCTTCTCCTGTTCGGCGATCCAGGCGGCGGGCTCCGGCTGGAAGCGGGTGGTGAAGAAGACCACCGAGGCCACCCCGGCCCGCTCGGCCGCCTCGACCACCGCCCGCCCCTCGGCCACGGTCGGCGCGAGCGGCTTGTCCAGCAGCAGGTGGCAGCCCGCCCGCGCGGCCCGGACCGCCAGCTCCGCCTGCACGTCCGGGGGGAGCGCGACGGCGACCGCGTCCACGTCGGCGAGCAGTGCGTCGACGTCCGCGTAGGCGCGGGTGCCGTACTGTCCGGCCAGGTCCTCGGCGGCCTCGGGGCGGCGGCCCCAGACGCCGGTGAACTCCAGCTCCGCGTGTTCGCTCAGCGCGGGAGCGTGGGCCAGCCGGGCCCAGGGGCCGGTACCGAGCAGTCCGATGCGCATGCCGTCACCTCTCCACAGGGGGAATCCGCCTCCGGCGGGGAACGCGCCGGAGGTTCCCGCCCGAGCGTGCCACACGCCCCGGGCGCCGGGGATCCGCCGTGCTCCGCGGGGGCCGGGTCCTGCGGGGCCGGGTGGTGAGGGTGGTGCGGGGCGGCGGTCTCGAGGCGGGGGCCGGCTTCTGCGGGCGCCTCCGGGGCCTCGGGGCGGGTCCGCGGTCCGGTGCGGTCCCGGGTCAGCCCTGGGTGATGTCGACCATCCAGGGGGTGCCGAACCGATCCGTACACATGCCGAAGACATCGCCCCACATCTGCCGCTCCAGCGGCACCGTCACGGTGCCGCCGTCGGACAGTTTCTCCCAGTAGCCCCGCAGCTCGTTCTCGTCGGGGCCGCTGAGGCTCACCGAGAAGCTGTCGCCCGGGGCGTACTCGGTCCCGGGCGGGGTGTCGGCGCCCATCAGGCTCAGGCCGTCCGGGCCCTCCAGCATGCCGTGCATGATCTTGTCCGCGTGCGGGGTGCCGGCCTGTCCGAAGTCGCCGAACGTGTGGAGCCGGAGCTCCCCGCCGAAGACGTCCCGGTAGAACTCCATGGCCTGCCGGGCGTCGCCGTCGAAACTCAGGTAGGGGTTGAGGCGCGCGGTCATCGGAACCTCCCTGAAAGGGATGGAAGGTCTGTTTCGCGCAGCGTATCGCGGGGGTCCGACAGCCGCCCCGGGGAGGACGGGTGGGTGAAGGCCGCACGGGGACCCGGGGTGTCGTGGGGCGAACGCGCCGGAGTCTCGCGTCCGGTCGCACCGCGCACGCATTCCGGTCATGTACGACCCGTTGAGTAAAAGAAATGGATGCTTTCGCCGGGTCCGGGCATACGCAGTCAAAGAGAGAGAGGGGCGCTTCGTGCTCGAACCGGATCCCAAGGTCGTCAGGGAACTGCTCACGCGGTACGCGACGTTGCAGATCGCTCAGGCGGAGAGGCATTCGCCGGCCGTGGCGCGGCAGTTGGAGGACGTCAGCTACACGCTCTGCGTGATGACGGGAACGTCCGAGATCCGGACCGCCGTCGCGCGGGCGGACGCCCTCCTCGCGCGCAAGCCGGTCCCGGCCGGCCGGACCGCGCGCACCGAGGGGGAGAGCGGTCTGTCCCTGGCGGTCTGACCCGCGGACGCCACCGCGTCGCGCGGTGGTACGCGACGGAGCCCGGTGGGGACACGGTACGCAGCCGTGTCCCCACCGGGCTCCGTGCCGTCCGCCCCCGGGGGCGGGGCCTAGGAACCGGCCCGCCCGCCCCCCTGGAACGCCGTCCGGTACCCGTACGGCGTGGTCCCCACCACCCTGCGGAAGCGTTCGCGGAACGCCGTCGGCGACCCGAAGCCGGCCTGCCCCGCGATCCGCTCCACCGTGTGATCGCTGTTCTCCAGCAGGTACTGGGCGCGCCGCACCCGGGCCCGCAGCAGCCACTGGACCGGCGTGGTGCCGGTCTGCTCGCGGAACCGCCGGCTGAACGTGCGTTCGCTCATCCCCGCCCGGGCCGCCATCGCGCCCAGGGTGATCTCCCGCGCCAGGTTGTCCTCGATCCACTCCAGGACCGGCTCCAGGTCCGACCCGCGGGGCACCGGCGGGTGCTCGTGCACGATGAACTGGGCCTGGCCACCCTCCCGTTCCAGCGGCATGACCGACATCCGGGCGGCGTTCGCCGCCACCGCGGACCCCAGGTCGCGGCGGATCATGTGCAGGCACATGTCCAGCGCGGCCGCGGCGCCCGCCGAGGTGAGGATGCTGCCGTTGTCGACGTACAGCACATCCGGCCGCACGTCGATCAGCGGGAACTCCCGGGCCAGTTGCTCGGCCGCCACCCAGTGCGTCGTCGCGCGCAGCCCGTCCAGCAGGCCGGTGCGGGCGAGCACGAACGCGCCCACGCACACCGAGGCGATGCGCGTACCTCGCTCCGCCGCCCCGCGCAGCGCCTCCAGCACGGCGGGGGAGGGCGGCGGCCCGTCGGCGACACCCGGGACGATCACCGTGTCGGCGTCCTCCAGGGCCTCCAGCCCCCGGTCCACCCGCAGGGCGAACCCGCCGTCGGCCGGCACCTCGGGTGCGGGGGCGCACAGGCGTACCCGGTAGGCCGGGCGGCCGTCCGGCAGCCGGGTCCAGTCGAAGACCTGAAGGGGGGCCGCCATGTCGAACGGGATGACGCCCGGGAGCGCGAGGACCGCAACGGAGTGCATGCCGCCACGATAGGCGGGTTCCCGCCACTCCCTGTACCTCGCTTCAGGGGGATGAGCGGGAGAATCCCCTGGTCGTGGTGTTGGCGGGAACCCGTTGCCTTCTGTCGTTCCCGCCTCTGGGGAGGACCCGGCGGGCGCGCCTAGCGTGAGGGCGGCGCCGCTTCACGTCCCACTGTCGAAAGGGTCCCGGTGACCAAGTTCCTGCTGTCCCTGCACGTCCTGGCCGCCATCCTCGCGGTCGGCCCGGTGACCGTCGCCGCGAGCATGTTCCCCCCGGCCGTCCGCCGAGCCGCCCCCGACGAGGAGGGGAGCGGCGGGACCGTCCTGACGACGGCCTCCACCACCGTGACGGTGCTGCACCGCATCTGCCGGGTCTACGCGCGGCTCGGGATCGCGGTGCCGGTGCTCGGGCTGGCCACCGCGCTCGCCATGGGCGTCCTGGGGGACGCCTGGCTGGTCGCGTCGATCACGCTGACCGCGGCCGCCGCGGGGATCCTCATCGCCTTCGTCCTGCCCGGTCAGGACGAACTCCTCGCCCGACTCGGCGCCGGCCGGCCGGTGGACCGCGCCGCCACCGCGCGACTGGCCATGTTCACGGGCCTGTTCAACGTGCTGTGGGCGACCGTCACGGTTCTGATGATCGTCCGCCCCGGCTCCACCACCGGAGCCTGACCGCGCGCCGCGGCACGGCCCGGCCGGCGCACGGACACCCATTCGATTGTCCGTTCTGCGTCAACTCGTACGGGGGAAGTGGCACTCCACGGTGTGCGGGCGCCTACACTCGGCACTCGCGTCCCGCTCGGGGACCGCAGAGCAGAAAGGCACGTTGTCGGGTGTTCCAGGATTCCCCCATCTACGACCGACTCATCGCGGAGTGCGGCGATGTGCCCGGACAGGTCCGCCGCGAAGCCGAACGCGTGAGCAGGGAACTGGAGTCGGTCATGCGGCCCCTTCAGTCACCCGGGGCCGTTGCCGGGCTGGACCGGCCGCAGGCCCCGGGCAACGGCTGGCAGCGCACCGCCCTGCTGCCCGGACCGCGGCCGGCCTGACGGCGTCCGGCGGGCCCCGCCGCGCCGGACGCCGTGCTCAGGGCGTCCCCGCCCGCGTTCCGTCCCCGGCCCCCGCCGCGGTGGGGACGGGCCGTGCCAGCCACTCGGCGATGGTGCGGGCGATCGGCTGCTCCGTCTCCACCTCCACAAACCCGAACTGACCGGACTGGTTGCACTCCAGGAACCACCACAGCCCGTCGGCGTCCTCGGCGAAGTCGAAGGCCCCGTACGCCAGTCCGGCCTCGCGCAGATAGGCGCGGACGGCGTCGGCGGTGCGCGGGGGCACGTCCACCGGCTTCCAGGGGGCCGCGGACGCGGCGAAACGCACGTCCACCTCGTCCGGATCCGCGGCCGGATCCGTCTCCTTGCGGGCGGCCAGCAGCCGCTCGCCCACGGCGGTGAGCCGGATGTCGGCCCGCTTGTCGATCCGCCGCTGGAACAGCGTCGGGCCGAACGCCACGGCGGAGAAGTCGGCGTCCGGCGGCACCCGGCTGGTCGGCACGGCCCGCGGCGGATCCTGCGGATGGGCTCCCGACACCGGCTTGACGACCAGGTCCGGGAACCGCTCCGCGAACTCCCGCGCGGCTCGCGGGAACGTGGTGATCACCGTGGCCGGCACCGGCAGGCCGCAGCGCTGCGCCAGCCGCAGCTGCCACGGCTTGTGCCGGGCCTGCCGCGCCGCGTCCGGATGGTTCATCCAGCGCGCGTCCGAACCGCGCAGCATGCCGTAGAGGGCCTGCGAGGCCTCCTCGGTCAGCCACGCCGACGGCTGCGCCGCCCGGCTCGCCGGAGCGCCCGGCCTGCGGACCCACACCGAGCGCAGTCCCCCGATGCTCACCAGCCTTCCCCCGGTGGACAGATGGCCGCGGAACCGGCCGTGGACGTACTCACCGGACAGGGACACCCCGCCGGTGAGATCGGCGGGGTCCAGCCGCACGACCGGGACCCCGCGGCCGTTCAGGTGCACGACCACCATGTCGGCGGTCACGTCCTCCTCACAGGTGAGGATCAGCACGGTCATCGTCTACGGTCCGCTGTCAGTCGTCGAAGTGGGTCTTGGAGCCCGCGGTCGATGTCGTGGTCCCCACCTCCCGCAACAACGCGTGGTCGCAAGCGGCGATCCGTCCGTCGACGAGAACGTTCAACTGCAGTCCGGAGTCGTACGAATACGGAGTGGCGACCGCCAACTCGACCGCCGGACGGGCGTAGTTGAGCGCGAACGGTTGCATCGTCTCTCCCTCGTCGGTGCTGCGCCGACCAGGCGGGGCCACCTGTGCGCCGTTGCCTGGTCCGCCGACTTCTTTTGGCTTCCAGTCACTTATACGAATCGAACGGGTGGTTGGTTTCCTCACGGAGCGTAGTCATCGGCGGGTCGGCGGACGGACCGCCGGGAAGCCGACGGGAGCGCACCCTCGCCGAGGGAGCCGCGCAAGGAGCGCAGGGCGAGCAGCAGGACGCCGATGTCGTCCAGGTAGACCGGGTCGGGCAGCAGGTCCGTGGGCAGGACCAGATAGAGGACGGCGCCCCAGAAGACCCAGCGGGGGCCGGTGGGCAGACCGGCCTGCCGCAGTTCGCGCCTCGTACGGACCAGCCGTACCAGGATCACGAGTGCGGTGGAGAGCAGAACGGCCGCGAGAACCGCGACCACGACGAGCACCACGGCGGTCGAATCCACCAGCCGCCCTCCTCCCGGTGTGCCCCGACACGGGCCTCATGGACTGGATTCCCGTTTCCGGCCCGGGTAAGGGGGCCGGGACCGGACATGTCCGACCCGGTCCGTTTCCCCGCTTCGGCGGCAGCAAACGCGGGATCGTCGCAGGTCATCCCCGTGGCCCAGTCGGGTGGCAGGGGGGTGGTGAGGGGCCTAGTAATGGTCAGCGTAACGCCGCTCGTCGCACGCGGGGGACGCAGGAGCGGCCTCAGCCTTCACCCATGGAGCCGAGTATGACCTCCCAATCCTCGTCGCCCGCGCCGAGCGACCCCGCCATACCTCCCGAGGCCGGTCCGGCGTCCGCGCCCTCCTCGGTGACGGTCACGGCCACCGGGTTCGGGCCCGGGCGGCCGGAATCCGGCCGGGCCCGGTGGGACGACGTCCCCGCCCGGCCCGTGGAGCACGGGCGTCCGGGGCGGCCCCCGACCGCCGGGCGCCCCGCGGCCCGTACCGCCGCGGACCTTCCCGCGCGCCCGGCCCACCCGCCGGCGCCGGCCGGCAGCACGGTGCCCGCCGAGGACCCGGCGGTCACCGTCGCCCCGGCCGGCCGTACCGACCCGGCGGCGGGAGGAAGCCGGACGGATCCGGCGGCCGGTGGGCAGCGGACGGACCCGGTGGCGGAGGCGGGCCCCCACCGGCCGCCCGACCCGGGCCGTCCCGGCGGCCCCGCACCGGTCTGGGACCCGGTGGCCACCGTCGACCTCCTGGACCCGCCGGCCCCGCCCGGCCGTGACGCACACGGCGGAGAACCGCCGGCGGACGGCTCGGCCGACGGCCCGGCGGACGGCTCGGCGGCGTCCGGGGCAGGGGAGTCCGGGCCGGGGAAGTCCGGGGCGGGGGAACCCTTCACGGACCCCGTCAGGGACCTCGTGCAGACCGCCGTCGCGGACCGGCCGCTGGAGGAGGTGGTGGACCTCATCACCTCCCTGGAACGCTCGCCCGCGCACACCCGCGCCGTGGTGGACGCCCTGCGCTCCGCCGGTGTGGACCGTCCCGTCGAGGACGTCACCCGCCTGGTCGCCCTGCTGACCCGCCCGCCGCGCGAGGAGGACAGCGCCGACGAGGTGATCCGGGCCGCCGCGGCGCACCGTCCCGTCGAGGACGTGACCCGCCTGGTGGCGCTGCTGCACAGCGAGCCGCTCGCGCCCCACTGCCGTGAGGAGGCCCTGCGTGCCGCCGCCACCGGCCGGTCCGTCGAGGACCTGGTCGGCCTGATCGACCGTCTCGCGGCCGAGGGGGTGCCCGCCCCGGCGTCCCGCACCGCCCCCGGCCCGGGCTCCGGGCGGACCGACGGTGAACGAGGCCACGACGCACCGGAGTCCGGGCCGGTCCCGGGCCGGGACGGCGGCCGGGGCGTCGGCCGGCGCACGCGCCGCGGCGGCGCCGGTGGGCGGGAGGCCCGCGGGCGGGCGAGGCGTCCGCGTACCGGTGGTGCCCGCTCCGGACCGTCCCGCGCCGAGGCGACCCGTGCCGGAGCGGAGACGGACACCGCCGCCCGGCCGCCCGGGCAGAGGCTCGCGCGGCCGGTGTCCTGGACGAGCCGGTTCAGTGCCGTCCTGCTGATCCTGTGCGCCGTGGCGCACTTCCCGCTGCACCACGACGGTGCCTCGGCCCGGCTGCACGCCCTCGCCCTCGGCCTGTCCCTGCTGTGCCTGGTGACCGGGGCGGCCCTGCTGGTGCGCCCCGGGGCCCTGGTGCTGGCGCTCGCGGTCGTGGTCCCGGCGGTCCTGGCGGCGGCCCACGTCTACGGGCGGTCCCTCCCCACGGCGGTCCCGTCCCGGGCCGCCGACCTCGCCCTGGCACCCCCGTGGCTCGCCGGTGCCGCCGCCGTCACGGCGGCCCTGTCGGCGCTGGCCGCGCTCACCGTGCGGATCGCGTCCCCGCACCCGGGGAGGCGGGGGGCCGCCTGGCCGCCTCCGGAGGCCGGCCGCCTGGCGGACTGAGCCGGACCGAGCGGGGGATCCGGGCCCGGCGTTCCGGCCCGGACCGCGCCGAGGGTCCGGGCCGGACCACGCGGAGGGTTCGGCCCGGACCGCGCGGAGGGTCCGGGCCGGAACGCGGGTCAGGAGCCGGACGAGGCCGACGGGCCGTCCGGCTCACGGGCCGCCCCGGAACGGCGGAGCCCGGCCGTCGGCTTGAAGCGGTCCAGGGTGCGCGTGAGCTGACGCAGCGGGGACGCCGGAACGGAGGAACCGGACGGCTGTCCGCCGCCCGGGAGGCCACCGGCCGACTCCCGGTAGGCGGCCAGCGCCTCGTGCGCCCGCTCGGCCGCCTCGCGGTAGAGGTCCCGTGACGCTGTCATGGCCTCCAGCGCCTCGGCGTACATCGCCACCAGCGCCCGCTGCCGCGCCAGTTCCTCCTCCACGGACAGCAGGTGCCAGTCCTCGCGCAGCGCGGTCAGGGCGCCCTCCGCCGCCTCCGGCACCGGCCGGGGCAGCGCCGCGTAGTCCCGGACCGCCCCGGTCAGCTCGACGGGTTCCGTCCCGTCCAGGAAGACCGCCCGGACCGAGAACGCGGCGGCGTCGTAGCCCTCGGGCGCCGGCCGGCCGGGCAGGACCAGCGCGCCGCCGCGCGGCACCTCGACGCCGCTCTCGCGCAGCGCCCAGTTGACCACCCGCAGCTGGTGCGGGGCCGCCCGGTGCTCCACCACCAGGGGCCGCAGTGCCGGCGGCAGCCAGTGCGCGAGGGGCACCCGGCCCCGCTCGTCCGTGGTCATGGCCTCGTGCACGAGGACGTGGATGCGCGTGCTGCCGCGCGCGCAGTCGCGCAGCAGCCGTCGTACGGCCTTGTCGTCCTCGGGCAGCTGATGCGGGATGCCCGGCCGCAACCCCGTGACCGGGTCCGCGGCCCAGGCAGGATCCGGCTCCTGGGGCCAGAACATGCCGGTCGGAGCGGGCCAGGCGGGATCCCAGGGCCGGCCGTCGGCCTCGGCGACGAGGGTCCAGTCCCGGCCGTCCCCGGTGGCGGGCGCCAGCTCGAGCCGGGCCCGCACCACGACTCCGTCGGCGACCCGGGTGCGAGCCTCGAAGACCAGGTCCGGCGCCTCACCGTCGTCCGGTGGGAGCTCCAGGTAGTCGTCGATGTCCCGGCTGTCCTTGCGGGCGCGCAGGGTGGCGCGCAGGTCGTCTGCCGGGGCGGTCCCCGGGTGGCGGCCGCGCATCAGCCAGACCGTCGGGGGGACCGTGGCGCGGACGGTGGTGGAGGTCGGCATGGGTCCTGGGGGGGAAGGGGGCGAATGGTCCTGCCAGTATCGCCGTCGCCGGCATGCGGACGGCACACGGGTCCACCGGACGGTGGACCCGACCTGCGGGTACCCGCACCGCGGACCCGCATGTGCAGGGGCGTGCGCGGTGCTTCGCGCGCGGGGTGTGCGCGCCGCGCACGCGGAGACTCGCCGCACACGTGGCCGCGGTTCCGGCCCCTCGCCACAATGGGGTGCCGCGGGCAGGGCCGGCCCACCATCCGCATCGGGGAAGACCCTGCCCGCACACGGCACCCGTCCCGGACGGCGCTCTGCGGCGCCGGTCCCCGGGGCCCCTGCCCGGCACGGGCCTGGACCGGGCCTTGCGTCGGTCCCTGGGCCTGGCACGTGCCGTGGACGGCCGCCCACGGCCACCGGCCCCGGTCCGGCCACCCCCCGACGCCCTTGCCCGAGGGCCCGTTCGGGCCGTGGGCGGGCGCGAGGGGCGCGGACCCTACCAAAGCCGGGACACCCGTGTCGCATATTCCCCCGGAAAACGCCAAAGCCCCCACCTCGGTCGAGCACACACCGTAGCGTCGACGTCACGTTCGCGGTACAGCCGTGCGAGGAGGGGGATCCGGCGTGCCCGGAATAGACGAGAGCCTGCTGGAAGCCATGCGACTGCCCGGTGCCCGAGGGGCCCTGGTGGTCGACTGGATCAGCGGGCTCGCCCTGGGGGCGGTGGGCGACGCGCCGGGTGACGACCCCGAGGCGACGGCCGCCGAGACCGCCGAACTCGCCCGCCTGGCCATGGAGAGCGGCACGCTCGCCCCGGGCGACACGAGCGTCCTGGCCCCGGCTGGCGAGGAACCGCCCGTCCAGGACCTGATCCTCACCACGGCGGACGCCTACCACCTGCTGAGATTCGTCATCACCACCTTCGACAGCACGGTGTTCCTGTACCTGTGGCTCGACCGCGGGGACGGCAACCTGGCCCTGGCCCGTATCCGGCTGGCCGAGATGGCGGACCGCCTGGTGCTCGGATGACCACGACGACAGCCCGCGCGGACGGATCCGCCCCGGAACTCCTCGGCAGCCTCGCCGCCGACCGCGCCACCGGCGCCCTCACCACCCGGTACGGGGTGGTCTACCTGTCGTCCGGACACGTCGTCCACGTCGAGTCCGGGTACAGCCCCGACCTCGGCGACCTGCTCACCCGCAGCGGCGCGGTCAGCCCGGACGGCTGGTGGGAGGCGGTGGAGCACGCCGGGGCCGGCCACCGGGTCGGCCGGCGGCTCATCGACAGCGGCCGTCTCACCACCGGTGCGCTCGAACTGTTCCACCTGGGCGCCCTGTTCGACGCCGCGTACTTCGCGCTCGCCCCCGACGGCGCCGCCCCCCGCTTCCGGCCCGGCGTCGTCCACTGGTTCGGCGCGGTCCGCCCCGTACCGGTGGACGCCGTGCTGCGCGAATCGCTGCGCCGCCGCGACCTGCTGCACCGGATCTGGCCCGACCCGGCCGTCGACGTCGTCCCGCTCTCCCGCGTGGCCGCCGCCGACCCGGCCGACCTGCCGCCCCGCCGCGGCCGGACCCTCGCGCTGGTCGACGGCGCCCGCACCGCCGCACAGATCGCCTCGGCCCTCGCCTGCCGCACCTTCCACACCCTGGTCGAACTGCGCCGGCTGGCCGCCGACGGCCTGGTCACCCCCGCTCCGCCCCCTCCCGTCACCGACGTCCCCCAGGGGCCGGGCGACCCCCGCGGCGGGGCGTGGGACGAGCCCGACACAGCGCTGCTGCGACGGCTCCTGGACGCCTTGGAGGCACTGTGATCCGCGCGCGCCGTCAGCGTGCCGAAAGGAGACTGCTCATGGCCGTCGAGACCGACGTGCTGGACGAACTGCGTCGGCTCCGCACCCGGATACCCCGGCTGACCGGATCACTCGCGGCCACCGTCGACGGGCTGGTCCTCGCCCAGGACGTCCCGGACACCGAGCCGGAGGGCCTGGCCGCCCTGACCGCCGCCGCCCTCGGCGTCGCCTACCGCATGACGGACGCCGCCGACCGCGGGGAGTTCCGCGAACTCCTCGTGCGCGGCGCCCAGGGTTACGTCGCCACCTACGCGGCCGGCACCACCGCCGTCCTGACCCTTCTCGCCGACGACCGGGTCAACGTGGGTCGGCTCCACCTGGAGGGCCGGCGCAGCGGCGCCCGGATCGCCGACCTGGTCGACGCCCGGATCGGCCCCGGCGGCGGGCGGCACGCCGAACGCCCGGTCACCGGCGGGCACTCGGCACCGCCCCCGGACCCGGCCCGCCGCATCGGCACCCTGCCGGTGCGCACCCCGCAACGGCCCCCGCACCAGCCCCGCCCGCACCCGGGCGGCTGATCCACCGGACACCCCTCGCGCGCCGGACGCCGCGGCACCGCCCGACGGCCGGCCCGAACCACCGATCACCATCGAAAGGAACAACCCCCATGGCCAACACCGAGACCGCGCTGAAGGAATGCCTCGCCTCGATCGACGGCGCGACGGCCGCCGCGCTCGTCGACTACACCAGCGGCATGGCCCTCGGCACCCTGGGCGGCGGCAAGGACTTCAACCTGGAGGTCGCCGCCGCGGGCAACACCGACGTGGTGCGCTCCAAGCTGCGCACCATGGAGCACCTCGGCCTGAACGACGAGATCGAGGACATCCTGATCACCCTCAGCAGCCAGTACCACCTGATCCGCCTGCTCAAGGGACGCGGCGGCAACGGCCTGTTCCTGTACCTGGTCCTGGACGCCGGCCGGGCCAACCTCGCCATGGCGCGCCACCAGTTGCGCCGCCTGGAGGCCGAACTGGAGGTCTGAACAACACCGTCGACCCGCACCGGCCCGGCCCGGCGGACCACGCGCCACGACGTGAACCGCCGGGCCCGCCCGTGCCCGGCACGCCGTTCCGCCGTGCCCGGCACGCCGTTCCGCCGTGCCCGGCACGCCGTTCCGCGCCGGGTGTCCGCCGCCGACGGCCGTCGAGACCGCGGGTCGGGGCCCGCCGCCGGCCGCCTCGGCGACGGGGCCCGTGGACGGCCGCCGGTCAGGCCGTCGCCGACGGCAGCCAGAGGTCGGGTCCGAACACCTCGTAGTGCACGTTGCGGGCCGGCACCCCCGCCGCCAGGACCTGGGCGCGCACCGCCCGCATGAAGGGCAGCGGCCCGCACAGGTACACCGTGGCGTCCGCCGGTACACCGATGTCCGTGAGGTCCATCAGCCCCGTGCGCGCGCCGGGCTCCTCGGCGCCCGGCCGCTCGTACCAGAACACCGCCTCCGCGTCCGGCAGCCGCTCCACCGTCGCGCGCACCTCGGCCCGCAGGGCGTGCTCGTCGGGCGAGACGTCCGCGTGCAGGACCAGCACCCGGCGCGGCGATTGCAGCGCGTCGAGCCGCGCCAGCATGCCCGCCATCGGGGTGCAGCCGATGCCCGCCGAGATCAGCACCACGGGTGTGTCCGCCTCGTCCAGCGACACGTCGCCGAACGGGGCGGACAGGACGAGCTCGTCGCCCGTGCCGACCTGGTCGAACAGCAGGTGGGAGACCTCGCCGTCGGGGGCGCCGTCCTCGCCCGCCACCCGCTTCACCGTGATCCGGCGCAGCGAGTCGCCGGGGTCCGAGGACAGGCTGTACTGGCGCAGCTGGCACACCCCGTCGGGCATCCGCACCCGGACGCTCACGTACTGGCCGGCCCGGGCCGGCGGAAGGGGCCCGCCGTCGGCCGGGCGCAGCAGGAAGGACACCACGTCCGCCGTCTCCTCGTGGCGCTCGACGACCGTCCACGGCCGCCACACCTCGCCCGGGGCCACACCCGCCTCATGGTAGAGCCGCGCCTCCCGCGCGATCAGCGCCCCGGCCATCAGCCAGTACACCTCGTCCCACGCGGCGGCCACGTCCGGGGTCACGGCGTCACCGAGTACCTCCGCGATCGCGCCGAACAGGTACTTGTGGACGATCGTGTACTGGTCGTCGGTGATGCCGACGGCGGCGTGCTTGTGGGCGATCCGGGCCAGCAGCGCGTCGGGCCGGGTGTCCGGCTCGGCGAGCAGGGCCTGGGCGAACCCGGCTATGGACCCCGCCAGCGCCCTGCGCTGGGCGCCGCTGGCCTGGTTGCCCCGGTTGAACAGTCCGTCGAGCAGCTCCGGACGGTCCCGGAACATCGCGCCGTAGAAGCGCGTGGTGATCTCGTCGAGTGCACCGGCCACGGCGGGCAGGGTGGCCCGCACCGTTGCGGCGGATTCTTCGGACAGCATGAGGTCTCCCAACGACGGGGCGGAGAAGGCGGGTTGGCGTCGGAGTCGGGGCTCCCTCGCCACCTTCTGTATAGCAATCCGATCATCGGATGTGCGTGGGTCCGGGGCCGCTGAACGGCACCTCGGGCCCACCGGCCCGCAGGAAGGGGACCTTCGGCCCCCACGACCGCCGGAGGACGGGGGCCGTTCGGCGCGGACCGGGGGACCGGGCGGCCGGGCCGCGCGCGGCGGTGCCCGTGCGGCTGCCGACGGTGCCGTACCGCGACGGGCCACCCGGCGGGGCGGCCGGCTCCGTCACGACGAGCCGCGCGCCGAGCGGCTCACGACCACCCGGCGCCGACCGACCGGCCCGGGGTGAGCGCACGGGGGAGCCCGGGCAGCAGGTCGAAGACACCGCCCAGCCGGGTGTGGTGCAGCAGCCTCCGGAAGCCGGGGCTCGGCGAGACCAGCCGCAGCCTGCCCTGGCGGATCCGTACGCGGTTGCGGGCACGGCAGAGCACGCCCAGCGCCGAGCAGTCGATGAAGGACACGGCCCGCAGGTCCACCACCACGTCGGGCGACGGGCCGGAGGTCAGCGCGTCCAGGCGCGCCGCGAGAGCCGGTGCCGTGAGCAGGTCGAGCTCACCGTGCGGGGCGACGATCACCGTGCCGGCGACGGTGCGCTCCCTCAGCCGCACGCCGGGCCTGCCAGAGAAGTCGGACATGCCGGGAGCCAACACTCCCGCACCCCGCGAGGGGTAGGGCCGTACGGCCCCGGAGCGAGGGCCGGAGGCCACCGCCGTCCCCGCCCCCTGGCCTACGCGACCTTCCTGTCAGCCCGCCTGTGCCGCCGTTCCGCCTGCGCGGCCCTCCCGGCAGCCCGCCTGTGTCACCGTCCCGGCCGCCCGCGCCACCGTTCCTCGCCGGCCGCCCACGGCGCCGTTCCAGCCCACCCGCCTACGCCCCTGTCCCGATCGCCCGCCCGCCACCGCTCCCCGCCGCCGACCGCGCCGCCGCCCCCTCCCCGTCGCACCGGCCGGGGACGGCGGGCCCGAGCGGAATCCGCCGGAACGGGACAAGCTGGGTACGACGGCCCGTGCGGTCACCACCGCCGAGCACGGCAGCGGCCGTGCCGCTCCCGCGGCCGCACCGCGGGCCGCCCCGGGATCCGGCGCCCCGGCCCGGACCCCGCCCGCGCGCACCACCCGAGCGCACCACCAGCCGGACGGCGCGGGAGACCGCGCCAGAGGGAAGGAAGTGACAGCCATGGCCGCACAGGCCCCGCCGCCCTCCCAGGACGGCGCCCAGAACGGCGCCCCGGTCGGCGACCTGGGACGCCGACTGGCCCGCCGCCGCACGGAACTCGGCCTCACCCGCGAGGAGACGGCGGCCCGTGCCGGCCTGGCCCCCAGCTACCTCGCCCACCTGGAGGAGCACGCCGGAGCCTCACCCAACACCGGCGTCCTGCTCCGCCTGGCCGGGGTCCTGGAGACCACTCTGAACGGGCTCTCCGGGGGCGACACCGACCTGCCGCCGGGTACCGGCCGGGCGGCTCCGCACGCCGAGTTCACCGTGCTGGGCCAGGAGGAGTCCCGCGCGCTGCTGGGCACCCACGGTGTCGGCCGCCTCGCCGTCCCCACCGACGAGGGGCCCGTCATCGTCCCCGTGAACTACGACGTCGTCGACGACTCCGTGGTCTTCCGCACCGCGCCCGGCACCACTCCCGCCCGGGCCGTGGGACACCGGGTGGCCTTCGAGGTGGACCGCATCGACGACGCGCTGAGCCAGGGCTGGAGCGTCCAGGTGCGCGGCGACGCGGTGGCCGTCACGGCGCCCGCGGAGACCGAGCGGCTGAGCGAGGCGGCCCACACCGAGCCCTGGGCGGGCGGACGGCGCGACCTGTGGGTGCGGATCGAGCCGTTCGAGATCACCGGACGCCGCATCAGCGTCTGACCGGCCGGTGCCGTACGGCGGCGTCGCGGACGGCGCGCGGGGTCTTCGCCTGCGGCCCGGTCGGGCAGGGGCCGGCCGCAGGGGACGGGAGGGTGCCGGCCCGGTCGGGCGGGGGCCGCCCGCAGGGGACGGAGGGGCCCCGGCCCCGTCGCGCTGAGGCTCGCCGGGTGGCTCGGGCAGGGGGGCGCTGTCCCGGACCGGACGGACGCGAAGGAGCGGCACCGCGGGGGATCGGTGCCGCTCCGCCTTCGAGGATGCCCGGTGGGCCGGGTGCCGTCCAGGGGCCGGGTGGCCCGGCGCCGGGGGCCGACCGGCCCGGGTGCCGGGCGCCCGGTCCGGAGCCGGAGGAAGGCGTCCCGCGCACGTCCGGACCCGGCACGGAACAGGAGAGGGCCGTCCGGCCCTGGCCGTCCGGCCCCGCAGGGACGATGATCGCTCTGGGACGACAGACGCAGCAGGAGCCGCCGGTGACCGCCGGAGCGCGACCGGCGGACCCAGTCGCACGGCAGACGAGGAGCAGCAGATGACGGTCGGCGAGCAGCCGGGAAGCGTGCAGCCGGGATCCGAGCAGCCGCGAACCGAGCAGCCCGGAACCGAGCAGCCCGGAGCGGAGCAGCCGATCCGGGTCTTCCTCCTGGACGACCACGAGGTGGTCCGGCGGGGAGTCCACGACCTGCTGAACGACGAACCCGACATCACCGTGGTCGGCGAGGCCGCCACGGTCGAGCAGGCGCTGGTGCGGGTGCCCGCGCTGCGCCCCCGGGTCGCGGTGCTGGACGTGCGTCTGCCGGACGGCGACGGGGTGAGCGTGTGCCGCGAGCTGCGGTCCCGGATGCCCGACCTGGCGTGCCTGATGCTGACCTCCTTCGACGACGAGGAGGCACTGCTGGACTCGATCATGGCGGGCGCCTCCGGCTACGTGCTGAAGCAGATCCAGGGCTCGGACCTGGTCCAGGCGGTGCGGACGGTGGCCGCGGGGCAGTCGCTGCTCGACCCGAGCGCCACCACCCGGCTGATGGCCCGTCTGCGCCAGGAGCAGCAGCCGCCGGAGGAGGAGGCGCTGCCCGGCCTGACCGAGCGGGAGCGGGAGATCCTCGCGCTGATCGGCGAGGGACTCACCAACCGTCAGATCGGTCAGCGGTTGTACCTCGCCGAGAAGACGGTCAAGAACCACATCTCCCGGCTGCTGGCCAAGCTGGGCGTCGAGCGCCGCATCCAGGCCGCGGTGATCGCCACCCAGGCCCAGGACCGGGCGCGCCGCCCGGAACGCTGACCCGGAGCGGTGCGGCAACCGGCGCGACGCCCGCGGACCGTGCCCGATACCGTTGCTGCTGTCGGCCGCCGCGCACCGCCGGCCGCGGAGGACGGGAGGTCCACGGGTGGGAAGCGCCGAGCGGGACGGGGACGCCCGGGTACGGCTGCCGCAGCTGAGGCTGGACGAGCTGCTGGAGGAGCTGCAGGGGCGCATCGACGCCGCCCGGGGGACCCGGGACCGGGTGCACAGCCTGCTGGAGGCCGTGCTCTCGGTCGGCCGCGAGCTGGACCTGGAACAGGTCCTGCACAGCATCGTCGACGCGGCCGCGGCCCTGGTCGACGCGGAGTACGCCGCGCTGGGCGTGATCGGTCCCGACGGCACGCGGCTGTCGGCGTTCCACACCGTCGGGATCGACGAGGAGACGATCCGGCGCATCGGGGCCTACCCCGAGGGGCACGGCATCCTGGGCGAGCTGATCCGGCACCCCGAGCCGCTGCGGCTCACCAAGCTCTCCGAGCACCCCGCCTCCTACGGGTTCCCCGCCCACCACCCGCCGATGAACTCCTTCCTCGGGGTTCCGATCCGGGTGCGCGACCAGATCTTCGGCAACCTGTACCTCACGGAGAAGCGCGGGGGCGCGCAGTTCGACGAGGAGGACGAGTCGGTCCTCGCCACCCTCGCCGTCGCCGCGGGCGTCGCCATCGACAACGCCCGGCTGTACGAGGAGTCCCGGCTGCGCGAACGCTGGCTGCAGGCGAACGCCGAGCTCACCCACGGGCTGATGGCCGGGATGGGGCGCGGCGAGGCGCTGGCCCTGATCGCCGAACGCGCCCGGGAGATCACCGGTGCGGCCCTCGCCGAGGTCGCCGTGCCGATGGCCGACACCGGCTCGCTGACGGTGGAGCTGGCCATCGGGCAGGAGGCGGACGCGCACCGCGGACTGGTGGTGCCGGTCGACGACAGCCTGCTGGGGCGGGCCTTCACCGGCACCGCCCCCGTCACCAGCCCCGACGTCTCGTGCGACGAGCGGGTCTCGTCGGGTCCGCCCCGGTTCGCGGGCCTCGGCCCGGCGGTGGCGGTGCCGGTCGGCTCCGGTGACGGGGTGCGCGCCGTGCTGCTGCTGGTGCGCGCCACCGGGCAGGGCGAGTTCTCGCAGAAGGAGATCGAACCGCTGCGGGGGTTCGCCGCCCAGGCGGCGGTGGCGATGGAGCTGGCCGAACGCCGTGAGGACGCCGAGCAGATCGCCGTCCTGGAGGACCGCGACCGCATCGCCCGGGACCTGCACGACCTCGCCATCCAGCGTCTGTTCGCCACCGGCATGACGCTGCAGAGCGCCGGCCGCTTCATCGAGCACCAGGGCGCCTCGGAGCGGGTGGCCCGCGCCGTCGACGACCTGGACGAGACCATCAAGATCATCCGGTCCACGATCTTCGGCCTCCGGGCCCGCGACGGTGGGACCGGCAGCGGGCTGCGGGCCCGCGTGGTGCGCGTGGCCGGCGAGGCGGCACCGGTGCTCGGCTTCGCGCCCAGCGTGCGCATGGAGGGCCTGGTCGACACCCACGTCACGAAGGAGACCGCCGACCACGTGGTGGCCGTCCTGTCGGAGTCGCTGACCAACGTCGCCCGGCACGCACGGGCCGGCCGTGTCCAGGTGAGCCTGGAGACCGACGGCCGAGAGGTGCGGCTGACGGTGGCCGACGACGGGGTGGGCCTGCCGGAGGGCGGCCGCCGCAGCGGACTGCGCAACATCGCCGAGCGTGCCGAGCAGCTCGGCGGCACCCTGGAGACCACCACCTCCGCGGGCGGCGGCACCACGCTGGTGTGGTGCGTCCCGGTGACGGAGCACTGAGACCGGACGCCCGCGGGCCGCTGCCGTCGCGCGTCGGGCGGCCCTCCGCCCGGAGGGGGCCGGGTCCAGGTGTGCCGGGTGCCGCCCGGGGGTACTTGGGTGCGCACCGTCCACCGGGAGCGACCCGGCGGGCCGCTGCCGGGAGGAGCGTCGAGGTGACGGGCTGGACCTGGGAGTACGAGGGCTACGACCCCGCCGACGAGCGGCTGCGGGAATCACTGTGCACGCTGGGCAACGGCCGTTTCGCCACCCGGGGCGCGCTGCCGGAGTGCCCGGCCGACGACGTCCACTACCCGGGAACGTACGCGGCGGGCTGCTACGACCGGCTCACCTCCGAGGTGGCCGGGATGCAGGTCGAGAACGAGGACATGGTCAACCTCCCGAACTGGCTGCCCGTGCGCTTCCGCCTGCCCGGCGGCGACTGGCTGACCCCCGGGACCGCGACGGTGCTCGACCACCGCCAGATCCTCCATCTGGCCTCCGGACTGCTGGAGCGGCAGACCCGCTACGACCTCGGCGACGGCCGGTCCCTGCGGGTGCGCCAGGAACGGCTGGTGCACATGGCCGATCCGTGTCTGGCCGCGCTGCGCACCGAGTTCACGCCCGAACGGTACGACGGCCCGCTCGAGGTGGAGGCCGCTCTCGACGGCGGGGTGACCAACGCCGGGGTGCCCCGCTACCGGGAGCTGGACGGGCGGCACCTGACGCACGTGCACACCGGCACCGCCGACAAGGACACGGCCTGGCTGCGCTGCCGCACCCGCACCTCCGACATCCGCGTCGCCCTCGCCTCCCGGCTGCTGTGCGAGACACCGCTCGCCGACCCGGAGGCGGAGGGCCCGCGCGCGGTGCAGCGGACCGTCCTCGACCTGGCCGACGGCCTGACCACGCGCGTCGACAAGGTCGTCGCCCTGCACACCTCCCGCGACCCGGCGATCAGTGACCCGCTGCACGCCGCCGTGGACCGGGTGGGCCGGGTGGCGGACTTCGACGATCTGGTGGAGTCGCACCGCACCGCCTGGGGCCAGCTGTGGCGCCGGGGCGAGCTGGACGTGCCCGGCGAGGCGGGCGGCATCCTGCGGCTGCACCTGTTCCACGTGCTGCAGACCCTCTCCCCGCACACCGCCGACCTGGACGTCGGCGTGCCGGCCCGCGGGCTGCACGGCGAGGCGTACCGGGGGCACGTCTTCTGGGACGAGCTGTTCGTCCTGCCGTACCTCAACCTGCACTTCCCCGAGGTCTCCCGCGCCCTGCTGCACTACCGGCACCGGCGCCTGGAGCGGGCCCGCACCGCCGCCCGGGACGCGGGGCACAGCGGGGCGATGTACCCCTGGCAGAGCGGCAGCGACGGCCGGGAGGAGTCACAGACCCTCCACCTCAACCCGCGCTCGGGGCGCTGGGTCCCCGACCACACCCGTCTGCAGCACCACGTCGGCTCGGCGATCGCGTACAACGTCTGGCAGTACTGCGCCACCACGGACGACGCCGAGTTCCTGCACACCAGGGGCGCCGAGATGCTGCTGCAGATCTCCCGCTTCTGGGCCGGCGCGGCGACCTACGACCGGGACCTCGGCCGGCACCGCATCAGGGGCGTGGTCGGGCCCGACGAGTACCACGACGCCTACCCCGGCGCGGACCGGCCCGGTCTGGACGACAACGCGTACACCAACGTCACCGCCGCCTGGGTGCTCGGCCGCACGCTCGACGTGCTGCGCGACCTGCCCGAGCCCCGGCGGCGCGAGCTCGACGAGCGGACGGGGCTGGACGCGGCCGAGCTGGAGCGGTGGGAGGAGATCTCCCGCACCCTGTACGTGCCGTACCACGAGGGCGTCATCAGCCAGTTCGCCGGCTACGAGGAGCTGGCCGAGCTGGACTGGGAGGGCTACCGCGGGCGCTACGGGGACATCCGGCGCCTGGACCGGATCCTGGAGGCCGAGGGCGACAGCGTCAACCGCTACCGGGCGTCGAAGCAGGCGGACGTGCTGATGCTCGGCTACCTGTTCTCCCCGGCCGAACTGCGGGAGTTGTTCCGCCGTCTGGGCCACGACCTCGACGAGCACGTCTGGCGGCGCACCGTCGACCACTACCTGCACCGCACCAGCCACGGGTCCACCCTCAGCGGGCTGGTCCACGGCTGGCTGCTGGCCCGGGACCGCCGGGAGGAGGCCTGGGCGTTCTGCCAGGAGGCGCTGCGCGGTGACGTCGCCGACCTCCAGGGCGGCACCACCGGGGAGGGCATCCACCTCGGCGCCATGGCCGGCACCCTCGACCTGGTGCAGCGCGGGCTGCCCGGTCTGGAGACCCGGGACGGTGCCCTGTGCCTCGACCCGGTGCCGTTGCCCCAGCTGTCGTCCTACGGCTTCACCCTGCGCTACCGGGGCCACTGGGGCGTCCGCATCCGGCTGGAGCGGGGCGCGGTGGAGATCTCCGTGCCCGCCTCGGGGCCCGGACCGGTCGAGGTACGGCTGCCGGACGGCACGGCCCGCCTCCGACCGGGGGAGACGGGCCGCCTTCCGCTCAGCGAGTGACCGGCCGGTGCGGACCGGCCGGCCGGCGGTCGGTCACTTGTGGAACGTGATGTACCCGTTGCCGTCGCGGTCCGAGCCCCGCTTGGTGTACTTGTGCACGTCGGCGCGGCTGCCCGACGGCTTGATCAGGTAGATCGTGTCCTTGTCGTTGTTCCAGAGGAAGTTGCAGTTGTCGCGGTAGACGACGTTCTTCTTGTCGGAGTCCGCGCCGTGCCCGCCGCGCAGCTTCACGTAGTCGCCGGGCTCCAGGTAGTGGTTGGCGGTGAAGGTGAACCGGTTCCCGGCGGCGTCCTTGACGACGTACCCCCGGAGGTTCACCTTCTTGGACTTCGAGTAGTTCTTGACCGTCAGGTACTCCTGGTGGGTGTTGCCCCCGGAGCACTTGTTCGAGTCGCGCCCCGGCGCGTCGTACTGGACGCCGCGCACCTTGAGCGCGGAGGAGTACTCGGCGGCCTGGGCCGGCGCGGCCGTGAGTGCGGCCAGCGCGCCCGCGGCGACGGTGGCCGCGACGGCGGCAGTGCGTATACGCATGGATGGATCCCCCCTCCATGCCCCTCATGTGAGGGACATGTGGTCTTTCGGTGAAGGTGGATCGTACACAACCGCCGTCGCGCACACGCCGAAAAGGCCGATCATCCGATCGGCCTGTCCGGGTGCGTGGTTCAGGCGCCGCTCTCCCGCAGCATGTCCTCACGCTCGACGATCTTGACGCGGGCCCGTCCCTGGGGCTCGCCCAGCGCCTTCTCCGCCGCGTCCAGCCGGTACCAGCCGTCCCAGGTGGTGTAGCGGACGCCGCGCTCGGCCAGGAACGCGTCCACGGCCTCCGGGGCGGGCGTCTCGGGGGTCAGCAGACGCCCGTTCGCGTAGTCGTCCAGCAGGTTCGCGACGGTCTCGTTGGCGTCGCCCTTGGTGTGCCCGATCAGGCCCATCGGGCCGCGCCGGATCCAGCCGGTGACGTACGTGGACGGCAGGTGCTCGCCGTTCTCCTGCACCACCCGCCCGCCGCGGTCCGGCACGGTGCCGGAGTCGATGTCCCAGGGCAGCTTGGGCAGTTGGTCGGACAGGTAGCCCACCGCGCGGTACACGGCGCCGACGTCCCACGTCTTGAACGTCCCCGTGCCCCTGACGTTCCCGGTGCCGTCCAGCTCGGTGCGCTCGGTGCGCAGGCCGACGACCCTGCCGTCCTCGCCGAGGATCTCCACCGGCGACTCGAAGAAGTGCAGGTACAGCTTGTGCGGGCGGTCGCCGGTGTCCCGGATCGCCCAGTTCTCCAGCGTCTTGGCGACCATGTCGGCCTGCTTGTTGCCGCGCCGGGTGGCGATGGAGCCGTCGTCGTAGTCGATGTCCTCGGGGTCGACGATCACCTCGATGCTGGGGGAGTGGTCCAGCTCCCGCAGCTCCATCGGGCTGAACTTCGCCTGCGCCGGGCCCCGGCGGCCGAACACGTGGATCTCCACGGCCTTGTTGGCCTTCAGGCCGTCGTACACGTTGGCCGGGATCTCCGTCGGCAGCAGCTCGTCCGCGGTCTTGGCGAGGATGCGCGCGACGTCCAGGGCCACGTTGCCGACGCCGAGCACCGCGACCTTCTCCGCCTCCAGGGGCCAGGTGCGCGGCACGTCGGGGTGGCCGTCGTACCAGGAGACGAAGTCGGCGGCGCCGTAGGAGCCGTCCAGGTCGATGCCCGGCAGCGGCAGCGCGCGGTCGGCCGTGGCACCGGTGGCGAAGATGACGCCGTCGTAGAACGAGCGCAGGTCGTCGAGGTGGAGGTCCGAGCCGTAGTCGACGTTGCCGAACAGGCGGATCTGCGGCTTGTCCAGCACCTGGTGCAGGGCGGTGATGATGCCCTTGATCCTCGGGTGGTCCGGGGCGACGCCGTAGCGGATGAGCCCGAAGGGCGCCGGCATGCGCTCGAAGATGTCGATGGACACCCCGGGGTCGGCGGCGACGTCGGACTTGAGCAGGGCGTCGGCGGCGTAGATCCCGGCGGGGCCGGATCCGACGACGGCTACCCGCAGGGGGCGGGGCATGTCAGGTTCCCTTCGAGCGAGGTCAGGCGTCTCCCGGGAAGCCTAAACTAAGGCAAGCCTAAGTCGGTACCGGGGTCCCGTCTATGCCCTCATAAGCTCACCTTATGGCATCTCTGGAGCTGCCTTATGATCCCGGAATCGTCTGCTCCGCCCAGATGACCTTCCCCGCGGGCAGATACCGGGTGCCCCAGCGTTCGGACAGCTGCGCCACCAGGAACAGCCCCCGCCCGCCCTCGTCGGTCATCGTCGCGTACCGCAGGTGCGGAGAGGTGCTGCTGCTGTCGAACACCTCACAGATCAGGTGCCGGTCGCGCAGCATCCGCACCTGGATCGGATCCCCGCCGTACCGCATCGCGTTCGTCACCAGCTCACTGAGGATCAGCTCCGTGGTGAACGTCAGCTCCTCCAGCCCCCACTCGGCCAGCTTCCGGGTCACCGCGGCCCGCACCTCGGCCACGGCCGCCGGATCGGACGGCACCGGCCACTCGGCGATCCGGTCCGCGCCGAGCGCCCGCGTACGGGCCACGATCAGCGCGATGTCGTCCCCGGCCTTCACCGGGCGCCGGGCCTCCAGCACCGCCCGGCAGGTCTCCTCCGGCGACGTGCCCGCCCCCTCCAGCGCCTTCCGCAGCTCCTCCAGCCCCACGTCGATGTCGTGCCGCCGGTCCTCCACGAGCCCGTCCGTGTACAGCACCAGCCGACTGCCCTCGGCCAGCTCCAGGTCCGCCGTCTCGAACGGCAGGCCCCCGAGGCCCAGCGGCGGACCGGCCGGCACGTCCGGGTACTCCACGGTGCCGTCCGGGTGGACCAGCGCCGGCGGCGGATGGCCCGCCCGCGCCACGGTGCACCGCCGGGTGACCGGGTCGTAGACCGCGTACAGGCAGGTCGCCCCCGTCACCGGGGCGCTGTGCTCGTCCTCCGTCTCGTCCTGGTCGATCCGGGCGACCAGTTCGTCCAGCAGGGACACCAGCTCCTCGGGCGGCAGGTCCAGCGCCGAGAAGTTGTGCACCGCGGTCCGCAGCCGCCCCATCGTGGCGGCCGCGTGCAGCCCGTGCCCGACCACGTCGCCGACCACCAGCGCCACCCGGGAGCCCGACAGGGGCAGCACGTCGAACCAGTCCCCGCCCACCCCGGCCTGCGCCGGCAGGTAGCGGTAGGCGATGTCGAGCGCCGTCTGCTCCGGCAGGGTGCGGGGCAGCAGGCTCCGCTGCAGCGTCACCGCCATGCCGTGCTCCCGGGTGTACCGGCGGGCGTTGTCGATGGACACCGCCGCCCGGGCCACCAGCTCCTCACCCAGCGCCAGCTCGTCCTCGTCGAACGGCTCGGGCTTCTCCGAGCGCCAGAAACTGACGACCCCCAGGACCAGGGACCCGGCCCGCAGCGGCACCGTGATCAGCGAGTGGATGCCGAAGTCCACCACCTGCCCCGACCGCTCGAAGTCCTGCGCCCGCCAGCCCGGCGCGTCACCGAGACGGGGCTCCAGGACCGGCCGCCCGGTGGTGAGACTGCGACCCTGCGGCGAGGACGGGACGTACCGGATCGTGTGGTTCAGCGGATACAGCGGCGCGTCCTCGCCGATCCCGGCCCGTGCCGTCCGGCGCAGCGAGGCCGAGGCGTCCGGCTGCCCGCCGTCCAGCACCGGCTCGAACAGGTCCACCGTCGTGTAGTCCGCGAACCGCGGCACGGCCAGCTCCGTCAGCTCCTCCGCGGTCCGCGTCACGTCCAGGCTCGTGCCGATGCCGACCCCGGCGTCGTACAGCATGTCGAGCCGCTCCCGGGCGTCCTCCGCCCGGCCGGACAGCGCCCGCAGCTCGGTGGAGTCGCGGACCGTGGCGACGCTGCCCGGCGGCCCTCCGGCCCGGTCCGTGGGCCGCTGGTTCACCGCCAGCAGCCGGTCGCCCACCAGGTGCACCTCGTCGGTGACGACCCGCCCCGAGGACAACAGCTCGGCCGTGCCCGGGTCCAGGCCCAGGTCGAGGACCTGCCTGCCCTCGGCGTCGTCCGGGAGCCGCAGCAGCCGGTGCGCCTCGTCGTTGGCCAGCATGAGCATGCCGTCCCCGCTGACGATGACGACGCCCTCCCGCACGGCGTGCAGCACCGCGTCGTGGTGTTCGTACATCCGGGTCATCTCGTACGGGCCCAGGCCGTGCGTCTGGCGCAGCAGCCGCCGGCTCACCAGGGCAGCCCCGCCGGTCGCCAGGACCAGCGCGACGGCGGCCGCGCTCAGCACGAGCGGCAGCTGGTTGTCGGCCGCACCCCCCACGTTCTCGGTGGTGATCCCGGCCGAGACGAGCCCCACGACCGTCCCGTCACCGTCCTCGACCGGCACCACCGCCTGCACCAGCCGGCCGATCGTGCCGTCGACCTCCTCCACCACCGGCTCCCCGGCCAGCGCGGGGGCGACGGTGCCGACGAACCGCTTGCCGATGCGGTCCGGCTTGGGGTGCGTGTAGCGGATGCCGTCGACGTTCATGACGACCACGAAGTCGACGTCGGAAGCCTCCCGCGCCGCCTCGGCCCGCGGCTGGAGCACGGCCGTGGGATCGGGGGCCTCCAGGGCCTCGACCATGCCCGGCGCGTGGGCGAACGTCTCGGCGACCGCCAGGGACCGGTTGCGGGCCTCCTGCGTGCTGTCCTTGCGCACCTGGAGCACCAGGGCGACCACGGCCGCCACGACCAGCAGCAGCACGATCACCAGATGCAGCACGAACACCTGTCCGGCGACGCTGCGCCCGCTCAGCACCGACCGCAGGGCCGCCGCCGGATGGCCTCGCGAGCGGTCGCCCTCCTCCCGCCGCTGCCGTACGGACGCGACGGCGCCGGGCCGAAGCGACGGCCGGGCCTCGGAGCGACCCCTGAGTCGGACCATGTGCCGAGTGTAACTACCGGCCAATGTGGCGCGTCTTCGCCCAACGCGTCTTCGCCCAAGGAGAGGAGCGGTGGGACGGCGTCCTCTGCTCCCGCGCGGTGGATTCCGCAACCGGAACGGACGGGCGGGCTCGGTGGAGGTGCTCCGGCGGCGGTCCGGGCGAGGCAGGCCCGTGGTGGTGACCGCGGCGACCCGCGGGACAGCCGCGGTCACCACCACGGCGTGCCCGGCGCAGCGCATGACCACGGTCCGGTCCCGCCCGTGCCGTGGACGCCCCGTCACCGCGTCGGCCGGGACGCTCAGGGCAGCAGGGGCCGCCCCTGTTGTGCGGCCCCGATGTGCTCGCGCCTCAGCGACCGGGCGCCGTGCTCGGCGACGAAGGCGCGCACGCGGCCGAGGGGCGAGTCGGGAGGGGGCGGCTCCTCGCTCAGGGTGCCGCCGAGGATGATCGCGCCGAACGCGGCGCCGACGTCCTGCGGGTCGTTCATGTTCATGCGGACACCGTAGAACCAGGGTGAGACAGTCAGGCAGTCGCATGCGGGGAGCGACGGGGCATCAGCGCGGACGGGCGGGGTGGCCGCAGGGACGGGCGGGGTGGCCTCCGGGGCAGGCGGGGTGGCCGCCGGGAGAGGCGGGCTGGCCGCAGGGACGGACGGCAGCGGATCCGTCGGTACGAGGGCGGAGGGGGAGCGCGTTCCACCCGGGTCCCCGAGCCGGAGCCGGGGATCGCGTGCCGCGGTGCCTCCCGCGTGCCGGCCCGCCGGCGGCGGAGGGGCGCCACCCGGGTCCGGACGCTCCGTCCCCTTCCTCTTGCGTCGCAGGCCCGCTTCCTCTGCGTCGCAGGGCCGCGCGCGCCACGGGGCCCCTGCGTGTCATAAGGCCACGAGTGTCACAGGACCGCGCGCGGTCACCCCCTGTGACCGCGCGCGGCCCCTCCACGGCGCGCGGACCGTCCCCCGGCCATCCGCGCGCGGTCTCGCCCGGGCCGTCGCACAGGACGGCACCCGGTGTGTCAGTCACCCAGGGAGCGGGCCAGTTCGCTGGTCGCGCGGGCGATCTCGGTGTCCTGCTCGGCCATCAGGCGGCCGAGGTCGGCGCGCCGGGCGCGGACCGCCTGCCGCGCGGCCCGCTCCCACACCACCGGGTTCTCGCGGCGGTTGAGCAGCTTCGGGTACGCGGCGGCGGTGCACTCCCACTGCCGGGCGTCGGCGATGGACTTGAGGAGCTGGATGATCTGCGGTCGGCAGCTGACGTGCGGCAGCTGGGCCAGCTCCCAGAGGAAGGGGACCGTGGCGGCGGTGGCCTGCTCCACCACGAACCCGTACTGGCAGATGCGTTTCCGGAGATCCTCCAGCGCGGACCGGGCGGTCTCGGCGTCCCCCCAGGCGATGCCGTTGAGCAGCAGGGGGATGGCCGCCGCGGAGCCGGTGGAGTCCTGGATGTCGGCCCACGGCACCCGGGACAGGCCGGTCAGGGGTGTCGTGCGGACCACTCCGCTGGGGGGAGTGCGGCGCACGGGGCGCTCGCTGCTCGGGTGTTCCGTCGAAGCGCTGCGCATGGCGTCGGTGCCTTTCCGCGGCAGTCGTGTCAATGAGGGGGGCGGGTGGACAGTCGGGCCCACACCGTCTTGCCCGCCGGGGGAGTGGGGGACCAGCCCCACGCCTCGGACAGGGCGTCGACGATGCACAGGCCCCGGCCGTGCTCCAGCAGGGAGCCGCCGGGTCTGTGGACGGGCGGACGGTCGTCGGTGTCGGAGACGGTGAGCAGCACGTGGGCGGGGCCCAGCCGGAGGCCGAGCCGCACCTCGGGTCCGCCCGCGCACCGTGGTGCCGCGTGGGTCGCGGCATTGGCCGTGAGTTCGGTGACCACGAGGGTCACGTCGTCGCTGTGGTGCCCCAGGCGCCAGGCGTCCAGGGTGCGGCGGGTGAAGGACCGGGCGCGGGCGAACCCCTCCCGGTCGCACTCGACGCGCAGCGCCACGAGGGCCGGTGTGATGCCGGCGGGATGCGGCACCGGGCGCGCCGGGGGTGGTACCGCGGTGGGCGGGCCGGCGGTGAGCACGGTGGCTGGGCCGGAGCCACTCGCCTGAGCTCCCACTCCGGTCGGCGGCCGGAGTACGTGTTGCGCAGGTGATGACACGGCATCTCTCCCGATGCGACGTCAGAAACGGTGCGCCAACAAGGGGGTTGACGCCGCAGCTATTATCCACGCTGACAGCGCTCGCGTGCAATTGCACGAGAAATTGCGCGAGATTTTTCGGGAGGGGCGAGTGCGGCCGACAGTGCTCGGCTCTCCCGGGGTACGGCCGGGCCTCGTGCGCGGCGGGACACGTGAACAGCAAGGAGACTGCGGTGCCAGGAGTGCGGAACGGAGTGCGGGCCAGCCAGCTGGACGCCCGCTGGATCAAGAGCCGACACAGCAACGCCGAGGGCAACTGCGTCGAAGTGGCGCCCCTGCTCGACGGAGATGTCGCCCTGCGCAACTCCCGTGACCCCGACGGGCCCGCCCTCGTGTACACGGCGGCGGAGCTGGCCGCGTTCCTGGCCGGGGCGAAGGACGGGGAGTTCGACCACCTCGTCTGAGCCCGCCGCGCCGGCGCCGGTCCGAGCGGCCGGCGCCGGTCATCCGGAGCCCAACTCCCCACTTCCCAGCGGGTTCTGGTCGGTCCCGTGCGCCGGACCGGGTCGAGGTGCGATAGTGTGAATCGCCCTTGTGCCGGTCTGTCTGGGAGCCAGGATGTCCGCCGCGTCGCCGCGTATCTCCCGTCTGGAGCCATATCTGGACCGGCCCGAGCCGGCGCCGACCTTGCTGAAGATGCTGGTCGGGGTGCAGCTCGCGGGTTTCCGTGAGGACGCCGGGCTGGCCCAGGAACAGGCCGCCCGAGCCGCCGGTTTCAGTGCCGCCAAGCTGTCCCGCATCGAGTCCGGCAAGGCCCGCCGCCCGCCGACCGAAGCCGATGTGCGGACCCTGCTGAAGCTCTACGGCACCGACGACTACGAGGCGTCCGTCCTGCTCAAACTGTTGCGGCGGGCCGGTGAACCGGGCTGGTGGCAGCGGTACGACAAGCGGCTGATGCCGGAGTGGTTCGACCGGCTCGTGGGGCTGCAGGAGGCCGCCGCGACCATCCGTACCTTCGAGATCCAGTACGTCCCCGGCCTGCTCCAGACCGCGGACTACACGCGCGCCGTGGTGCAGCGGGGCCTGCCCCACGCACCCGCCGGCGAAGTCCGACGTCGCGTCGAACTGCGCATGCGCCGCGCCGAGTTGCTGCTCCGGGACGGCGCTCCCCAGCTCTGGGCGATCATCGACGAGTCGGTGCTGCTGCGCGTCCTGGGCAGCGCCGAGGTGATGCGGGAGCAGCTCCAGCATCTGGTGACGATGGCCGAGCGGCCCAACGTGACGGTGCAGATCGTCCCGCTGAGCGTGACCAACGCGTCGGCCCCCGCCATCCCCGTGACCTACCTCCGGTTCGGCGGTCTCGACCTGCCGGACGTCGTCTACCTGGAGCACATCCGCAGCGCCAACTTCCTGGAGGACCGCGACGAGACGGAGGAGTACCGGATCGCGCTGGACCGTCTCGCCGACGAGGCGCTCAAGCCCCGCGACTCCCTGGAACTGCTGCGCAGCACGGTGGCCGGACGCTACCCCGGCCCGTAGGATCCCGGCCGGGTGCCCGCCGCCACCGGTCCGAAGGTTCCCGACACCGTGTGCGCGGGGCCACCGCACGGCCCCGCGGCCCCTGCGCACCTGGCCGCGTGCCGCCCGGTGCCCTCCGCGCATCCGGCCCCGACGGGCCGAGACGCTCCCGGCCCCGACGGGCCGGCTCCCTCGTGCGCCCGGCTTCAACGCCCGTCGTACGCCCGCCCGTCAGGGCCGTCCGAAGCCCTGTGTGCGCCCGCCGGCAACGGACCGGCATGCTTCCGTGCCTCCACCGCCCGGCGCCCGTCGTGCCCCCGGCCCTCAGGGTCGATGTTCTGCGTGCGCCCGGCCTCAACGCCCTTCCGGCGCCCGGCTCTTACCACCCGACGCCCTGTGTGCGGCCTCCCGGAGGCCGCACACAGGGCGTCGTCGTCGGGTCCCCGGGGGGCTCGGCCCGGGTCAGAGCGGGAGCCGGCCCACGCCGCCGAACTCGATCCACTCCTCCGTCAGCTGACGGGGTGCCACCTCCGTGTCCGGGCGCCAGGTGGAGACCTCCACCAGCCCCGGCTCCAGGATCTCCAGCCCCTCGAAGTAGCTGTGGACATCCTTCGGCTCGCGCACCCGTCCCCAGTTGCCCTGCGTCGCCTGGTCCATGAAGTTCGTGACGTACTCACGGACCTCGTGGTCCTCGCTCACCAGCTGGCACATCACCATGAAGCTGCCCGGTGCGAGCCGTTCGCGCACCCGGCGGGCCAGCGCGAGCGGGCCGTCGGTGTCGCTGTCCGGGATGCAGTGGAACGTCGAGTTGAACAGCACGCACACCGGCTCGGAGAAGTCGATCAGGCGCTGGGTCTCCGGGTGGCCGAAGATGCCGTCGGTGTCGCGCATGTCGGCCTGGAGGACCACCGTGCGCTCGTCCTGCTCCAGCAGGGCGCGGCCGTGGACCAGCACCATCGGGTCGTTGTCGACGTACACCACGTGGGTGGTGGGGTCGATGCGCTGCGCGACCTGGTGGACGTTCTCCTGGGTGGGCAGGCCGGAACCGTGGTCCAGGTACTGCCGGATGCCGTACTCCTGCGTGAGGGTGCGCACGACCCGCTGGAGGAAGCGGCGGTTGTTCAGGGCGAGGCGGCGCGTGCTCGGCACCACCTTGTCGAGTTCCTCCGTCGCGGCCCGGTCGGCCGCGTAGTTGTCCTTGCCGCCCAGATAGTAGTCGTACATGCGTGCGGCCGTCGGCACGGTTGCGTCGATCTCGGTGGACAGCTGCTTGCCGGATTGCATCGTTCCCCCTGCGGAGTACCGCGCCAACTGGGCTGACTGGACAGGGAGTCCATCCTAGGGAGGCCCGAGGGCTCCCGGCCAGCCCGTTGGCGAACCCGCCCCGATCGAACGTCCCCGGCGCCCCGCTCCGCTGCTCGGCGCACGCGAGCGGTCACGCGTGGTGACGTGACGACGTCCCGGAATGCGGGTACCCGCCGCTGAGCCGACTTCTGCCCCCGGAGGTGGACAGTGGAGAGCACACCCGACCGGATCGCCGACCCCTGGGGGACCCGCACCCCCTACGCCGCCGGCACGTCCTGGCCCGTTCGCACGGACATGCATCTCGCGGACGGGATCAGCGAGCGCGACGTCGACCGCTGGGTGCGGACCGCGTCCATCCTGCACTCCAACGGGGACGCCCTCGACATCGCCGTGCGCGAGGGACGCATCGTCGGGGTACGGGGGCGGGCCGACGACCGGGTCAACCGCGGGCGGCTCGGGCCCAAGGACCTCTACGGATGGCAGGCCAACCACGCCCCCGACCGCCTCACCAGGCCGCTCGTGCGCGAGAACGGCCGGCTCGTGGAGACCGACTGGGACACCGCCATGGAGCGGATCGCCGCCCGCACCCGCGGCCTGCTGGACGAACGCGGGCCCGGCTCCATCGGCTTCTACACCTCCGGACAGCTGTTCCTGGAGGAGTACTACACCCTCGCCGTGCTCGCCCACGGCGGCATCCGCACCAACCACCTGGACGGCAACACCCGCCTGTGCACGGCGACCGCCGCCGAGGCCCTCAAGGAGACCTTCGGCAGCGACGGCCAGCCCGGTTCCTACGAGGACGTCGACCACGCCGACACCCTCGCCCTCTTCGGACACAACGTCGCGGAGACCCAGACCGTGCTGTGGATGCGGATGCTGGACCGCCTGGACGGCGCGGACCCGCCCCGCCTGGTCTGCGTCGACCCCCGCTTCACCCCGGTCGCCCGCCGGGCCGACGTGCACCTCGCGCCCCGCGCCGGCACCAACGTCGCGCTCCTCAATGCCCTGCTGCACGAGATCATCCGCACCGGCCGCGTCGACCGCGCATACCTCGACGCCCACGCCGTCGGCTTCGACGAACTCGCCGCCGCAGTCGAGCGGTGCACCCCCACGTGGGCGGCGGAGATCTGCGACGTCCCGGCCGCCGAGATCGAGCGGGCGGCGGACATCCTCGGCAGCGCCGAGCGGCTGCTGTCCACGGTCCTGCAGGGCGTCTACCAGTCCCACCAGGCCTCCGCCGCCGCCGTCCAGGTCAACAACCTGCACGTGATCCGCGGCATGCTGGGCCGCCCCGGCTGCGGACTGCTCCAGATGAACGGCCAGCCCACCGCCCAGAACACCCGGGAGTGCGGCGCCGACGGCGACCTGCCGGGCTTCCGCAACTGGGAGAACCCGCGGCACATCGAGGAACTCGCCCGGCTGTGGAACCTCGACCCCGGGGACATCCCCCACTACGGGCCCCCCACCCACGCGATGCAGATCTTCCGTTACGCCGAGCAGGGCTCGCTGCGCATGCTGTGGATCAGCGCCACCAACCCGGCGGTGTCCCTGCCCGAACTGTCCCGCATCCGGTCGATCCTCTCCCAGGAACGGCTGTTCACCGTGGTGCAGGACCTGTTCCTCACCGAGACCGCCCAACTCGCCGACGTCGTCCTGCCCGCCGCCACCTGGGGCGAGAAGACCGGCACCTTCACCAACGCCGACCGCACGGTGCACCTCTCGGAGAAGGCCGTCGACCCGCCCGGAGAAGCACGCGCCGACCTCGACATCCTGCTCGACTTCGCGGCCCGCATGGACTTCCGGGACAAGGACGGCGCCCCGCTCATCGGCTGGCACGACGCCGAGTCCGCCTTCGCCGCCTGGCAGCGGTGCAGCGCCGGACGCCCCTGCGACTACACCGGCCTCAGCTACCACAAGCTGCGCCGGGACGGCGGCGTCCAGTGGCCCTGCACCGACGACGCCCCCGACGGCACCCCGCGCCTGTACACCGACGGCATCGCGTACGCCGATCCGGACGTGTGCGAGAGCTACGGCCGGGACCTGGTGACCGGCGCGAGCGTCGGGGCCGACGGGTACCGTGCCCTCAACCCGGAGGGCAAGGCCGTCCTCAAGGCGGCCGAGTACATCCCGCCGCACGAGGACACCTCCGACGAGCTGCCCCTGCAACTGGTCACCGGCCGCACGGTCTACCACTTCCACACCCGCACCAAGACCGGCCGGGCCCCCGAACTGAACGCCGCCGCACCCGACGTCTGGGCGGAGATCTCCCCCCGCGAGGCCGCCGCCCAGGGGCTGGCCGACGGCGACCTGGTCCGCATCACCACCCCGCGCGGCGCCGTCCGGGCCACCCTGCGCACCACCGCGATCCGCGACGGCATGCTCTTCGTGCCCTTCCACTACGGCTACTGGGACACTCCGGCCGGCCACCGCCCACCCGACGACGGCGACGGACGGGCGGCCAACGAGACGACGGTCACCGACTGGGACCCCGTCTCCAAACAACCCCTGTTCAAGACGGCCGCGGCCCGCGTCACCCTCGTCGCCCGCCGCGCCGACCGGGACCGGGCCGCCGGCCTCGACGCGTCCGACGGGAGCGGATCATGAACAGCATCGCCCTGGTCCTGCGCCTGCTGCACGACGGCGAACGGGACCTGGAGCAGGACCTGCTGGCCGCCGCGGCCCGCCACCGCGTCGAGCACGAGTTCCGCCACGTCGCGACCGACGTCGCACGCTGGTCCCGGGAGCACGCCGCCCGGCTCGCCGACCTCGGCCGCGACCACGGCCTCGACCTGTCCGGGCCGCGCGGCAGGCCCCAGGCGGGCGTCCTGACCGCCCTGCGCGAGAAGGCGTCCGAGGCCCTCGGCAGGCGCCCCGAACCGGGCCTGATCCTGCTGCACGACCTGCGAGACCTGCACCTGGCGGCGGCCGGCAACTCCCTGCACTGGGAGATGCTCGGCCAGGCTGCCCAGGCCCGGCGGGACACCCGCCTCCTCGGCCTGGTCTCCGACTGCCACCCGCAGACACTGCGGCAGCTGCGCTGGACCGACACCATGCTCAAGGTGCTCTCACCCCAGCTGCTGACCAGCACCTCCGTCCCGGACTGACGCTGCGCTCGGCACGGGCGGCCACGCACCGCTATCGTCGGTTGCGTCCCCTGACGACACCCGCGGACGAGGCCGCCCACCGACCCGCCCGCCTCCCCGGGAGAGCGCCATGCGTGCCACGGACGACTACTACGACCTCGGCACCCACCACCGGCCGGTGACCACCGACTCCCCGCAGGCCCAGCTCTGGTTCGACCGGGGACTGGTGTGGACCTACGCCTTCCACCACGAGGAGGCCGTCGCCTGCTTCGAGAGGGCGGCGGCGGCCGACCCCGGCTGCGCCATGGCCCACTGGGGCATCGCCTACGCCCTCGGCCCCAACTACAACAAGCCGTGGGAGGCGTTCGACGGCGACGAACTCGCCCGCACGGTCGCCCGCACACACGAGGCCGTGGAACGGGCCCACGCCACGGCCGCCCGCGCCACCCCCGTCGAACAGGCCCTCGTCTCCGCGCTGCGCGCCCGCTACCCACAGGACCGGCCGGCCGCCGACTGCTCGGTGTGGAACGAGCCCTACGCCGACCGCATGCGGGAGGTCCACCGGGACGCCCCCGACGACCCGGACGTGGCCGCGCTGTGCGCCGACGCCCAGATGAACCTCACCCCGTGGCAGCTGTGGGACCTGCGCACCGGCCTCCCGGCCGAGGGCGCCCGCACGCTGGAGGCCAAGGCCGTCCTCGACGCCGCCCTCGCCACCGACGCCGGCGCGCACCACCCCGGCGTCGTCCACCTCTACATCCACCTGATGGAGATGTCGCCCACCCCGGAGGCCGCCCTCACCGTCGCGGACCGGCTGCGCGGCGCCGTACCCGACGCCGGGCACCTGCTGCACATGCCCTCGCACCTCGAAGTGCTCTGCGGCGACTACCGCCGGGTCGTCTCCGACAACGCCCTCGCCGCCGCCGCCGACGAGAAGTATCTCGCCCGCTCCGGGGCCATGAACTTCTACACCCTCTACCGGGCGCACAACATCCACTTCACGATCTACGGGGCCATGTTCGCCGGGATGTCCGGGACCGCCCTGGAGGCCGCGGCACGGCTCGAGGAGGCCGTACCCGAGAAGCTGCTGCGGGTGGAGAGCCCGCCGATGGCCGACTGGCTGGAGGGCTTCCTCGCCATGCGGGTGCACGTCCTGATCCGCTTCGGCCGCTGGGACGACATCCTGGCGCTGCCCTTCCCCGAGGACCCCGGGCTGTACTGCGTCACCACCGCGATGCTCCATTACGCCCGCGGCGTGGCCCTGTCCGCGACCGGCGCCGTCGACCGCGCCGAGCGGGAACGGACGGCGTTCCGGGCCGCGGTGGACCGGGTCCCGGACACCCGGATGCTGTTCAACAACACCTGCGCGGACATCCTCGCCATCGCCTCCGCGATGCTGGACGGCGAACTCGAGTACCGCAAGGGCCACGTCGAGGCGGCCTTCGCCGCCCTGGAACGCTCCGTCCACCTCGACGACACGCTGCCCTACGACGAACCCTGGGGGTGGATGCAGCCGACCCGGCACGCCTACGGGGCGCTCCTCCTGGAGCAGGGCCGGATCGAGGAGGCGGAGGCCGTCTACCGGGCCGACCTGGGACTGGACCCCACGCTGCCCCGCCCGTTGCAGCATCCTGGCAACGTCTGGGCGCTGCACGGCTTCCACGAGTGCCTCACGCGCACCGGACGCACGGCGGAGGCGGCGATCGTGGCCCAGCAGCTGAGGACGGCGGTCGCGGTGGCCGACGTGCCCGTCGAGTCGTCCTGCTTCTGCCGCAGGGAGACCCGCCCGCCCGGTCCGGCGGGCGACGACGGCTGCCACTGCCCTTGAGCGCGCCTGTGCGCGGGACTGTGCGGGACGCCAGGGCCCCGCGCACGCGCCGAGGTCCGCGCACGCGCCGAAGTCCGGGCCCGGCTGTGGGGCCGGGCCCGGACTCAGCGAGCGGACTGCATCGCGGCCTGGAACGACTGCATGCAGGAGAAGCAGTGCCGGTCCGTCGCGTGCCGCCGACGGGATTCGTCCTCCTTCTCCACGCCGCACAGCGTGGCGTTCCTGTCCGGTGTCAGGACGTGCCACACCGGCTCCCCCGAAGTGTCCGCACCGCACCACATCTCGTGCATTCCCAGCTCCCTCCGGGTCGGCATGGATGCCGTCTCCCATACGACCACCCGGGCTCCGGGGCGGCGCGCCCGGACCGCCAAGCGGGTGAGGCACGGTCCCCGGATGCGGGAACCGGGCGCCCGCCGGATGCTGGAGGGATGACGAAGGCGCCCATCGTGGTGCACCCGCCGCTCGGCTCGGGCGGCCGTCGGGTGACCGTGCACGGTGAGATCGTCGGGCTGGCGTACTCCGACCGCGACGTGGTGGAGTTCCTGCGGCGGGCCGGGCTGCCGGAGGGGGAGCGGCTGCTGGACGATCCGGCCTGGGTGAAGTGGTCCGGAGGCCGCGCCCACACCTACGACGCCGCCTGACGCGGACCGCCCCACAGCAACCGGCGGCCGGGTCAACCGGCCGCCGCGGACGAGAAGCGGCCACCGTCGGCGCCGACTCCGACGGTGACCGCGTTCTGCGCGTATACCCCGGGTTCCCCACCGCATGCAGGCCGGTTCTCGCCGCCCGCCCGGCCGTTCCCCCACCGCCCCCAGCGGCGCCCCGCGGCGCCCCGGCGCGGCCCTGTGCCGGCCCTCCCGGGTGGTGCCCGGCGACGTCCCGGCGCGGCCCCTGTGCCGGCACTCCCGGGTGATGGCCCCGCCGTCCCGGCACCGCCCTGGCCCGTTGCCTCCGGGTGGTGCGCGGCGCCGTCCCGCACGGCTGTCGCGGGCGCTCGCGCGTCGTGGCCGCACCCACCGTGACCCGGCCGCCGCTCCCGTCACAGCCGTCCCTCTCACCCCGCGGCGTCCGCCCGGTCCGCCCCCGCCCGCGCACGAGACCGGTGATATTGCCGGTCCGCTCCGCCCCCCTCCTCTCCGACAGTGGCACCGCCAGCCCACAGGCGGCGCCCCGGCCGGTGCGCGTCCGCACCTCACGCCTTCCCCGTGCACCGGCCGGCCGGGCGGACCGCCGCGACAGAGAGGACCCCCCTCGTGCAGCAGCACCCTCACAGCAGCATGAGCGCACCGGCCCCGTCCCGGGCGGGACGCCGCCGTACCGGCAGGCTCGCCGGACTGGCCGCGAGCGTCGCCGCCCTGGCTGCCCTCGGCGCCTTCGCCGGGCCGGGCGCCCACGCGGCGGACAACCCCTACGAGCGCGGCCCCGCGCCGACCGAGTCGAGCATCGAGGCGCTGCGCGGCCCGTACTCGGTGTCGGAGACCTCCGTCTCCTCACTCGTCGCCCGTGGCTTCGGCGGCGGCACGATCTACTACCCGACCAGCACCTCCGACGGAACCTTCGGCGCGATCGCCATCTCGCCCGGTTTCACCGCCTACGAGTCCTCCATCGCCTGGCTGGGCCCGCGCCTGGCGTCGCAGGGCTTCGTCGTCTTCACCATCGACACCAACACCACGCTCGACCAGCCCGCCTCGCGCGGGGACCAACTGCTCGCGGCACTGGACTACCTGACGGAGCGCAGCTCGGTGCGTGGCCGCGTCGACAGCAGCCGGCTCGGCGTCATGGGCCACTCCATGGGCGGCGGCGGCAGCCTGGAAGCGGCCAAGGACCGCCCCTCCCTCCAGGCCGCCATCCCGCTGACCCCCTGGAACCTCGACAAGACCTGGCCCGAGGTGCGGACGCCCACCCTGATCTTCGGTGCCGACGGCGACTCCATCGCCCCGGTCTCCACCCACGCCGAACCCCTGTACGAGGGGCTGCCGTCCTCCCTGGACCGCGCGTACATCGAGCTGAACAACGCCAGCCACTTCACGCCCAACACCTCGAACACCACGATCGCGAAGTACAGCATCTCGTGGCTGAAGCGCTTCATCGACAACGACACCCGCTACGAGCAGTTCCTGTGCCCGCTGCCGCGGCCGAGCCTGACCATCGAGGAGTCCCGGGGCAACTGCCCGCACACCTCCTGACCCCTCGCCCCACCCGCTCCACCCGGTGGCGGCCCGCGAACGACGCGGGCCGCCACCGGCGTTGTGCGGGCGCACCGCCACGGCCGCCCCGTCTTGGGCCGGCGCACACTCCGCTCCCCGTCCGGCGGCGCCGAAGCCACTGGCCACGGGGCGGATGAGTCTTCAACAAGCCCCGGACGCACGTCTTCCGGTGGAACTTACGCCTGAGTAAGGTCCCGGGAATGACCGGACAGACGACCCCCGGACCCGCTTCCCACCGCTACCGCGCGGACACGCAGCGGCGGGCGATCGCCGACCTGATGGACCGGCTGCGCACCGAGGGCGGTGTGCGGCTGGTGACCGGTGAACCCGGCTGCGGACGCTCCGCCTTCCTCGCGCACGCCGCCCGCTCCTTCCGCGCCGGGCCGGTGTGGCACCTGCGCGCCGACCCGGCGGACTCCGCGCGGCCCCGCAGCGGCCTGCACGGCCTGCTGCGCGCTCTCGGCCGGCCCGGGCCGCCGCCCGCCGGCCCGGCGGGCGACACCCTGCTCGCCGCGCTCCGGGAGGCCGCCGGCCCCACCCCCCACCTGCTGTGCGTGGACGACGCGCACCTGTGGGACCCGGCGTCCCGCGCCGCCCTCGGGGAGGCCGCCGCACGGGTGCGCGTCACGGGCGGGGCGGGCCTCCTCCTCGCCGTCCCCGGCCACCGTCCCACCGTCCCCGAGCTGGCCGGCCTCCCCGCCTTCCCGCTCGCCCCGCTCACCCCGCACGACGCCGCGCAGCTGCTGGACGAGGCCACCGACCACACCGTCGACCCGGCCGTCCGGGCCCAGTTGGTGTCGGAGGCGGACGGCAGTCCCGCGCTGCTGCTCGCCCTGGCCCACCGCCTGTCCCCGGCGCAGCTGCGCGGTCACCGGGAGCTGCCCGTGCCGGTCGCGGACGGGGAGGTCCTGGACGCCCTCGTCGGCGGTCACCTCGCCGGACTGCCGGCGGACCACACCGAGCTGCTGCTGACGGTGGCGGCGGCCGAGCGGGCGGGCGACACGCCCGGAGCCGACGCCGCACTCGTCCACCGGGCGGCCCCGCACCCCGGCCACCGCGCGGAGGCGACCGGCCCCGCGACGGCGTCCCCGTTCCTCGTCGCGGCGGACGGCAGGCTGCGGTTCCGCAGCCCCCTGCTCGGCCGGGCCGTCTACGCCACCGCCCCGCCCGAGCGGCGCCGTGCCGCCCACCGGGCGCTCGCCGGGGCGCTGCCCGCCGGGCTCCCCGCGCTGCTGCACCGCTCCTGGACCGTCACCGGGCCCGCGCCGCACCTCGCGTCCGCACTGTCGGCCGCCGCGGCCGACCCGGCGACCGCGCCGCCGCCCGCCGTGCGGCGCACGGCGCACACCCGGGCCGCCGAACTGAGCGCGGACGACGCCGAACGCGCCCGCCAGTACACCGCGGCCGCCGAACAGGCGCTGCTCGCCGGGGACTCGCCCGGCGCCCTGCGGCTGCTCGACGCCGCCCGGAGCCGCCCCGTGCCCACCGCCGTGCGCGGCCGGACGGAGCTGCTGCGCGGCCGGGTGCTGCTCGCGGACGGCCCGGTGGACGACGCCCGCGAGTCCTTCCTGCTCGCCGCGGGCCTCCTGGCCGGAGCCGTGGCCCGATCCGCGGCCGGCCCCGGCGGCCCGCCGGACCCCGAACCGGCCGTCGCGGCCGAGCTGGGCGCGGCGGACGCCGCCTGGGCGGCCGGCGACTCCGCCTCCTGCCTGCGGGCCCTCACCCACGGCCACGGCGAAGCGCCCCGCCCCGGCGCCCGCGGCACGGCCGACGCCACCGCGCCGTCCGCCGCCCGGCCGACCCTGCTCCATGACCACCGGGACGGCATGAGGGCCGTCCTCCTGGCCCGCTTCGACCTCGCCGCCGGACCCCTGCGCCGGGTGGTCGACCGGGGGCAGGACGCCGACGACTGCGAGGAGCTGATGCGCGCCGCCGCCGCGGCGCTGATGCTCGGCGAGGTCACCGCCGCCCGCCGGGCCGGCGCCCGTGCCCTGGCCGCGGCCCGCACCGCCGGGTACGCCGCCCTGGAGGCGAGGGCGCTGGAGTACCTCGCCTACGCCGACCTGCGGGCCGGCCGCCACCAGCTGGCCCGCGCCCACGCCGAGGAGGGCCTGCGGGCCGCCCGGCGGGCCGCCCAGCGCAACACGGCGGCCCACCACCACGCGGTGCTGGCCCTCGCCGCCTCCATCGAGGGCGACCCGGTCACCGAGCACGTCACGGCGGCCCTCACCACCGCCCGGCGGCACGGGCTCGCCCAGGCCGCCACCCTCGCCCAGTGGGCCGCGGCCCGCGCGGACCTGGGCGCGGGCCGTCCCCGGGAGGCCGCGGACCGGCTCGGCCCGCTGGTGCGTCCCGGCCCGCGCCGGGGCCACTTCGCGGTGTGGATGCTCGCCGTGCCCTGCTACGTGGAGGCCGCCGTCCTCGCCGGGCACCCGGAGCACGCCCGCGCGGTGGTGGAGGACTTCGCGCTGTGGGCCGCGTGCGGCGCGGATCCCCAGGCCCCCGCCCAGCTGCTGCGCTGCCGGGCGCTGCTGGCCCCGCCGTCGGCCGCCGACGAGCTGTTCCTGCGCGCCCTGGACAGCCATGAGCGGACCAGCGGGGCGGGGGACTTCGAGCGGGCCCGCACCGAGCTGCTGCACGGCATGTGGCTGCGGCGCCGGCGCCGGCTGCGCGAGGCCCGCACCCGGCTGGGTGAGGCACTGCTCGGGTTCGAGCGCTGCGGTGCGCAGGTGTGGGCCCGCCAGGCGGGCGCGGAGCTGCGGGCCAACGGGGCGGCCCCCGGCACCGGGGCGGGCGAGAGCGTCGGCGGGACGGGCGGGGGACTGTCCCGGCTGACCCCGCAGCAACTGCGGATCGCGCGCCGGGTGGCGGAGGGCGCGACCAACCGGGAGGTGGCGCTGAGCCTGTCGGTCAGTACCCGGACCGTCGACTACCACCTGCGGAACGTCTTCGCCACGCTCGGGGTCCGTTCCCGCGTGGAACTTGTCCGGCTGGTCGAACAAGAGGAAAAGACCGGTGCACAGCTCTAGGGACCGACCGGACGGTATGCCATCCTTCGGGGCAGGACGAGTCAGGTGGCGGCCGCCCCATGGGCTCCACGGCCGGCCGGGCGCCGGTCCGGGGACCGCCGCACGGGCACCGCCGGGAAGCCGACCCTGGGGGAGATGCGCGATGCACCACGCCGTACGGCCACGTACTCTGCCACGCCCCGGGCCCGTGCCCGCCCCGCGCCCACGGCCCGCACGCGTGCGCCCGCTGATCGACGCGGACGCCCTCCGGGTCCTGCACCGGGGCGCCCGCGTCCTGCTGGACGACCTGCCCCACCTCACCGACCGGCTGGTCGCCGTGCTCCAGGAGCAGCAGTCCGCCTACCGGGCCGCCGTGGAGGCCGACGCCACCGGCACCTGGCAGGAGGTGCACCGCTCGCTGCGGCACAGCGTCGCCTCCCTGCTCGACCCGCGCGGGGCCCGTGACGCGGCCCGCCGCTGCACCTGGCGGATCGGCGCCGCCCGTGCCGAACAGGGGCTCCCGCTCGACGCGTTGCTGCACGCCTTCCGGCTGGGCGGGTCGTTGGTGTGGCAGGCACTGGTCGACGAGACCTGCCGGACGGCGCCGGAGGACGTCCGGCTGCTGGTGCACGTCGCGTCCGACGTGTGGGAGTTCGTCGACGAGCACTGCACCCTCGTGGCCGACGCCTACCGGCAGACCGAACGGCAACTCGCCTGGCGGAGGGAGAACAGGGTGCGCCTGCTGGCCGCGGCCCTGCTGGACGGCAGCAGCCGCATCGCCGACCTGCCCGATGCCGCCGAGGCCCTGGACCTGCCCGAGCAGGGCCGGTACGTGGTCGTCGCGGTGGCCGGCGGCCGGCCGGCCGGTTGTCCGGGCGCACAAGCGGTGCTGCCCCCGACTGTGCGCGTGCACTGGCACCCGGGGACGGACGTCGACTACGGCATCGTCCTCGCCGACGACGACCCCGAACCGGTCACGGCCGACGCCCGGCCCGGACTGCGCGTCGGCGTCAGCAGCGCCGTCGAGGGTCTGGCCGCCGTCGGCGGTGCCCGTGCCCTCGCGGACACCGCGCTGGGCCTCTGCCCGGAGACCGGCGGCACGGTCCGCCTGACGGACCACCTGCCCGCCGCGCTGGTGATGTCGTCGCCCGAACTCGGCGCCGCGCTCACCGACCGGCTGCTGGGCCCGCTGGCCGGGCTGGAACCGGCCGACGCGGACGTCCTGCTGGACACCCTCGCCACCTGGCTGGCCTGCGACGGCTCGGCCCAGCGCGCGAGTCGCCGCCTGTACTGCCACCGCAACACGGTCCTCAACCGGCTGCGCCGCTACGAGCAGTTGACGGGCCGCTCCCTGTCCCGCCCCTCCGACCTCGTCGAGGTCACCCTCGCCCTGACGGCCCACCGCCTGCTGCCGCGCTGACGCCCTCCGGGCGGGTACGGGCGCTGCGGCCCGGCCGCGCGGGCCGGCCCGCCCGACAGCGGCGCCCGACAGCGGCGCCGGCCGCCCGACACCGGCGCCCAGAAGCCGCGCCGGTCCGCCCGGCCGGGCCGTGCGGTCCCCCGGGCGGCGTCGGTGGGGGCCCCGTGCGGGCGGCCGTGCCTCCTGCCGCTGCCCGGGTGGCACAGCGGGACCGGGCCGCCGGCGGCGCCCGCTCCGGACGGACGGAGGCGCGAGCCGTCCCCCCGTGCCCCCTCGCGTGGGGCGGCCACCGGTCCGTGCGCCCGGCCCGCCCCACCGGTGGACCGCACCCCGGACCGTCTCGCCGCGCGGAGCCGGGCCGCGCCCCGGGACGGCACCGCCCGACGGCTCCCGGCCGGTTAAGGCTCCCGGCCGGTTCAGGCACCCGGTCGGGCCGGCACCCCACCGGCCGCGCCGGCCCGCCCCTCCCGCGCGGCCGGGACGGGCCCTCCGCCCGGCCGGTGGGACATCCCCGCGCGATGCCGTGCCCACGCCGGCGCGCGGGCAGCGCAGCGGGGCCGGACCGCTCGCCGCGCCCGTTCCGGACGGACGGAGCCGACGGCCGTGCCCCGCGCCCCGTGCGCCCGAATGCGCGCAGCCCGGTCCGCGGGCCCCCGTCCGCGGGCCTCGGCCGCCGCACCCGTGGACCGCACCCAGGACGGTCCCGTCGCGCGGTGCCGGGCCGCGCCCCGGGATCGCGCCGTCGGCGACTCCCGGCCGGTTCCGGCACCCGGGCGGGCCGCCCCACCGTCCGCGCCGCCGGCGACCCCGGCGCCCGGGGCCGTCCCGGCACCCGCCCCCGACGGCCGCCCCACCGCCCGCCACCTGCCCGGAGGGCATGGGCACCGGCACAACCCCCGCCCCGGCCGGTTGGGAACCCGCAGCGAGAGGCGGCTCAACGCTGTACCGCCCGCCCGCGCCCGTGCTGTCGTGGCCTCCCCCCTTCCCACCAAGCCGTCGCCGTCCCGCGGTACGGCCCCGAGGAGCCGTGATGCCCGAAGCACCACCGGACGACCGGCCCGCCCTGCACGTCGAGAGCGTCGACGTGACGTACGGGCGCGCCCTGTCCGCCCTCCGTTCCGTGTCCCTGACCGTGCCGCACGGCGCCGTCGTGGCTCTGCTCGGCGCCAACGGCGCGGGCAAGACGACCCTGTTGCGCGCCGTGTCCGGCACCCTGCGCCTGCACCGCGGCGCCGTCACGGGCGGTCGCATCCGCTACGGCGACACGGTGCTCGACGGCAAGGACCCCGTCACGGCGGTGCGGGCCGGAGTCGTCCAGGTCCCCGAGGGGCGGCGGGTGTTCGCCGGTCTCTCGGTGGACGAGAACCTGCGCAGCGGCGGGCTCGGACTGACCCGCCGCGACCGGTCCCGGACGCAGGAGGCCCGGGACCGCGTGTTCGCGCTGTTCCCCCGGCTCGCCGAGCGCACCGCGCAGGCCGCGGGACTGCTGTCCGGCGGTGAGCAGCAGATGCTGGCGATCGGCCGGGCCCTGATGGCCGCGCCGCGGCTGCTCCTGCTCGACGAGCCGTCTCTCGGCCTCGCCCCGCAGATGGTGGACCGGATCGCCGAGGTGATCCGGGAGATCAACGCCCAGGGCACCGCCGTGCTGCTGGTCGAACAGAACGCCGGCATGGCGCTCTCCCTCGCCGACCACGCGCACGTCCTGGAGGTCGGGGAGACCCGGCTGTCCGGCCCCGCCGCCGAACTCGCCCGCACCGACGCCGTGCGCCGCCTCTACCTGGGCGAGGCGGCCGAGGACCGGGGGGCCGCGTGAAGGACCGCACCTCCGCCGCGCCGCCCGTGCTCGACGTCCGGGGGGTGACCGTGCGCTTCGCCGGGCTCACCGCCCTGGACGAGGTGTCGTTCACCGTCGCCCCCGGCTCGGTGCACGCGCTCATCGGACCCAACGGCGCCGGCAAGTCGACCTGCTTCAACGTGCTGTCCGGCCTGTGCCGCCCGGCCGCCGGCACGGTGACGCTCGGCGACACCGAGCTGACCCGGCTCGCCCCGCACCGCATCGCCGCGCTCGGCGTGGCCCGTACCTTCCAGAACATCGTCACCACCCACGGCACGGTCGCCGACAACCTGATGCTCGGCCGCCACGCCCTCTCCCGCGCCGGCTTCGCCGCCACCGCCCTGCGCCTGCCGGGCGCGGTGCGCGAACAGCGCGAACACCTCGACCGCGCCCGGGAGATCGCCGAACTGACCGGTCTCGGCGCCCACTTCGACAGCCCGGTCGCGCTGCTGTCGTACGGCGACCGCAAGCGGGTGGAACTCGCCCGCGCCCTCTGTCTGGAGCCCCGTGTGCTGCTGCTCGACGAACCCGTGGCCGGCATGAACGCCACCGAACGCGCCCGCACGGCCGAGGCCGTTGCCGCACTGCGGGCCGAACTCGGGCTCTCCATCGTGCTGGTGGAGCACGACATGGGCCTGGTGATGCGGCTCGCCGACGACGTCACCGTGCTCGACTTCGGGCGGGCCATCGCGCACGGCACCCCCGACGAGGTCCGCCGGGACCCCGAGGTGCTGCGCGCCTACCTCGGCACCGGGGCGACGCCCGGCGCACCGCGGGCGAACGGGGCCGCCGATCCGTCGGCGGGCGCGGAGCCGGGCGGGGCGCCGGACACGGCGCCGGGCTCGAAGGCCGGCAGCGCGGGGGAGGAGGTGGCATGACCGGGTTCCTGGACAACGTCCTCGGCGGCGTGGCGCTCGGCGCGGTGTACGCGCTCGTCGCGCTCGGCTTCGTCGTCATCTTCAAGGCGTCGGGCGTCCTCAACTTCGCCCACGGCTCCATGCTGCTGTTCGGCGGCTACCTGATCGCCGTCCTGCACGACGACCTCGGCTTCGCGGGAGCCATGGCGCTGGCCGTCCTCGCCACCGCCGCCCTCGCGGGCGTCGTCGACCGGTTCCTGCTGCAACGCGGCGGGCAGGACGGCCACGCCGCGCACGTGCAGACCATCGTCACCATCGGCATCGACATCGTCCTGCTCACCGACCTGGCCCGCCGCATCGGCGGCGACCTGCTGTCGCTGGGCGACCCGTGGGGCTCCTCGGTCACCGAACTCGGACCGGTGACCGTCGCCGACAGCCGGCTCGCCGCCATCGTGGTGTCGACCGTGGTCATCGGCGCGGTCTTCGCCCTCTTCCGCTTCACCCCCTGGGGCCTGTCGCTGCGGGCCGCGGCGGAGGACCTGGAGGCCGCCGCCCTCATGGGCGTCCGGCTCGGCCGGGTACGGGCGGGAGCCTGGTGCCTGGCGGGCGCGCTGGCCGCCCTGGCGGCCGTGTTCCTCGCGGCCTTCCCGGCACCCGGCCTGGAGCGCACCACCGGACAGATCGCGCTCAACGCCTTCCCGGCCGCGATCCTCGGCGGGCTCGCCTCCCCGGCCGGCGCGCTGGCGGGCAGCCTGCTCATCGGCCTCACCGAGGCCCTGGTGGTCGGCTACCAGTCCGAACTCCACCTCCTCGGCGACGGCTTCGGAGACGTCGCCCCGTACGCCGTGATGCTGCTGGTGCTCCTGGTGCGGCCCACCGGGCTGTTCGGCGCCAAGGGGGTGGCCCGTGTCTGACCGCCTCCTCGCCGCCCTCACCCGCCGCCGGGCCACGCTCCTGGTGCTCGCCGTCCTGCTGTGCCTGCCCCCCTTCTACCTGGACGCCTTCTGGCTGCGCATCGGCCTGTTCTCCATGGCCGCCGCCATCGGCGCCATCGGCCTCGCGCTGCTCTCCGGCACCGCCGGCCAGCTCTCCCTGGGACACGCCTTCTTCCTCGCCGTCGGGGCGTACGGGTACGCCTGGTTCGCCGGGGACCCCGGGGCGGGCCTGCCGCCGGTCCTCGCCGCCGTCCTCGCGGTGCTGCTCGCCGGTGCGGCGGGCGGACTGTTCAGCCCCGTCGCCGCCCGGGTCAAGGGCATCTACCTCGGCATCGCCACGCTCGCCCTGGTCTTCCTCGGCCACCACGTCCTGCTCACCGCCGACTCCGTCACCGGCGGCTTCAACGGACGCTCCGTGCCGCCGCTCTCCGTCGGCGGGTTCACCTTCGCCGAGACCGACCCCGAACTGACCGTGCTCGGCGTGCCGTTCGGCGCCGAGGAGCGACTGTGGTTCCTCGGGCTGGCGCTGTTCGCGCTGACCTGGTTCACCGCCCGCGGCCTGCTGCGCGGGCGCCCCGGCCGGGCGCTCGCCGCGCTGCGCGACAGCGAGACCGCGGCCTCGGTGATGGGCGTCGACGTCGCCCGGCACCGTTCGGCGGCGTTCGTGCTGTCGTCCATGTACGCCGGACTCGCGGGCGTCCTCCTGGCGCTCGCCTTCCGCCGGGTCGTCCCGGACTACTTCTCCCTGATCCTCTCCGTCGACTACCTCGCCATGATCGTCATCGGCGGGCTCGGCTCCGTCGCCGGAGCCACCGCGGGCGCCGTGTTCGTCACCGCGCTGCCGCTGCTGATGACCCGGTACGCCGACCAGCTCCCCCTGGTCGCCGCCCCCGGCTCGGCCGAGGGCGCCGTCGGACCCACCGAGGCGGCCCGCTACCTCTACGGCGCCGCGATCGTCCTCGTCCTGCTGTACGCGCCCGACGGCCTGCACGGCCTGGCCCGCCGGACCCGCGAACGCATCCGGCGCCGCCGCGCCCGCCCGCCCGCCGAGACCCCTGTCCCTTCGCCCCCGCAAGCCCCCGCAGCCGCACGAACCAAGGAGCACACCCCGTGAACACCACCCACCGCACTCGCCGCAACCGGCGTCGCACCACCGGTACCGTCCTCGCCGGCACCCTCGCCCTGCTGCTCGCGGCCACCGGGTGCAGTTCCAAGGCGGACAGCGGCAAGGGGGACGGCGACGCGGCCGACGGCGTGCGCACCGGTCCCGGCGTCACCGCCGACACCATCAGACTGGGCGCCCTCACCGACCTGACCGGCCCGTACGCCACCCTCGGCAAGAGCATCGTGCAGGCCCAGCAGATGTGGGCCGAGGAGACCAACGCCGAGGGCGGCATCTGCGACCGCAAGATCGAGATCGTCGTCAAGGACCACGGCTACGACGTGCAGAAGGCGGTCACCGCCTACGCCGACATCGCCCCCGACGTGGTCGCCCTGCCGCAGGTCATCGGCTCCCCGGTGGTCGCCGCCCTGCTCGACGACATCCAGCGCGACAAGATGCTGACCTTCCCGCAGGCCTGGGCCGCGTCCCTGCTCGGCAAGGACGCCATCCAGGTGCTCGGCACCACCTACGACGTCGACATGATCGCCGCGGTCGACTTCCTCACCCGCACCAAGGGCCTGAAGAAGGGCGACACCATCGGCCACGTCTACTTCGAGGGCGACTACGGCACCAACGCGCTGGAAGGGTCCACCTGGGCGGCCGAGAAGGCCGGTCTGAAGATCGCCGGGCAGAAGATCCAGGCCACCGACACCGACCTGTCGGCGCAGGTGTCGGCGCTGCGCAAGGAGGGCGTGAAGGCGGTCCTGATCAGCGCGGGTCCCGCCCAGACCGCCTCCCTCGTCGGTGTGGCCGCCTCGCGCGGGCTGAAGGTCCCGGTGGTCAGCAGCGCCCCCGGCTTCGCGCCGCAGCTGATGAAGACCCCCGCCGCGCCCGCCCTCGCGGCCATGCTGCACGTCGTGAGCGCGGCGCCCGCGGTCAGCAGCGACCTGCCCGGCGTGCAGAAGATGGTGGCCTCGTACCAGAAGAAGTACCCGGACTCCCCGGTGGACTCCGGCGTGCTCTCCGGCTACAACGCGGCCCAGTTGCTGGGCAACGACCTGAAGGCGGCCTGCGAGGCGGGCGGCCTCAGCCGTGAGGACGTCGTCAAGGCGCACCGCGCGCAGACCAACGCCGACACCGGTCTCGGCACCGCGCAGAACTTCTCCGACGTCGACCGCCCGGCGAGCGTCGAGACGTACGTCCTCAAGCCGGACGCGAAGGCCGTCGGCGCGGTCGTCAACGCCGAGGACGCCCACACGGCCCCGGGCGTGGAGGACTACCTGAGCTCGAAGTGATGCGATGGCCGGGGAACGCCCCCGGCCCCGTCGTCCCGCACGGCGAGCACCGCGCGTGACCCCGCGGCACCGGATGCCCCGGCGGCCCTCTTCCGAGGAGCCGCCGGGGCATCCGCGCGTCCCGGCGGGGGCACCCGGCCCACGGGCGGCGCGGTCGGACGCCGGCCCCGCCACCGGGCGCGGTATACCCCCGGGGGTACGTGCTACCGTCGAGGTCACGGATACCCCCCGGGGTAATATGCACACCGGAAGGAGCAGGACGTGTTCTTCGTCGACACGATCGAGGTGCCAGGACTCGGCAACCGCGGCCATCTGGCCGGCGGCGAGCACACGGCCGTAGTGGTGGACCCGCCGCGGGACATCGACCGCGTCGTCGCCGCCGCGGCCCGGCGCGGCGTGCGCATCGGCCATGTCGTCGAGACCCATGTCCACAACGACTACGTCAGCGGCGGCCTGCAACTCGCCCGTCTCACCGGCGCCGCCCACCTGGTGCCCGCCGACGCCCGGGTCTCCTTCGCCCGCACGCCCGTGCGCGACGGCGACGAGGTGACCGTCGACGAGGCCGCCGGCCTGACCCTGCGGGCCATGGCGACGCCCGGTCACACCCCGCACCACACCGCCTACGTCCTGCGCGAGCGCGGCGCCGAGGTCGCCGTGTTCACCGGAGGCTCCCTGCTCATCGGCGCCGTCGGCCGCCCCGACCTCGTCGAACCCCGCCTGACCGAGTCGCTCGCCCGGGCCCAGCACGCCTCCGTCCGACGACTGGCCGCCGAACTGCCCGACGCGACAGCCGTGCTGCCGACCCACGGGTTCGGCAGCTTCTGCTCCTCCTCCGGCCGGGCCACGGACGACTCCACCACCATCGGCAAGGAACGCGCGTCCAACGACGCGCTCACCCGGGACGTCGACGCCTTCGTCGCGGACCTGCTGGCCGGGCTGGACGACGCCCCCGCCTACTACGCCCACATGGCGCCGGTCAACGCCGACGGCCCCGCTCCGATCGACCTGACCCCGCCCGCCCCGGCGGACGCCGACGAGATCGCCCGGCGGCTCGCCGCGGGGGAGTGGGTGGTCGACCTGCGCCACCGGGTCGCCTTCGCCGAGGGCCATGTGTCCGGCTCCCTGAACTTCGAGGCCGACGGCAAACTCGCCACCTACCTGGCCTGGCTGGTCCCGTGGGGCAAGCCGGTCACCCTGCTCGCCGAGTCCGCGGCACAGCTGGCCGCCGCCCAGCGGGAACTGGCCCGGGTCGGCATCGACCGCCCCGCCGCGGCGGCCACCGGGGACCCGGCGAGCTGGCTGCGCGACGGTGAGGCCGCCGCCTCCTTCCCCCGCGCCACCTTCGCCGACCTCGCCGGCCGGCCCACCGACGAGCGGGCCGTCGTCCTCGACGTCCGCCGCGACTCCGAGCGCGCCGAGGGACACGTCCGGGGCTCGGTCCACATCCCTCTGCACAGCCTGCGCGGACGGCTCGGCGAGATCCCCGACGGCCGGGTCTGGGTCCACTGCGCGAGCGGCATGCGCGCCGCCATCGCGGCGTCCCTGCTCGACGCGGCCGGCCGCGAGGTCGTCGCGGTCGACGACTCGTTCGACGGTGCGGAACGCGCCGGCCTCACGACCACCACCCCTGCCTGACGGCGCAAGCACACCGGGACCACCACTTCTGCCTGACGGCGCAAGGACACCGAACCACCCCTTCTGCCTGACGGCGCAAGCACACCGAGACGAAAGAGCACCGACCGGTATGAACGTCCTCCGCCGGTTCCCCGCGCCCCCGGACGGCCCGCCCACGGGCGCGGCGCCCGGGACCGCACACCTCCGTAGTGCCCCGGGACGGCCCCTGCCGGCCGGGCGGCGGACCGAGCCCCGCGCCCCCCGCCGGGCCGGCGCGCTCCCGGCGTCCGCGCGCCCCGCGCCGCCGCGGGCCGGCGGGCGCCCTCGCACCGCCCCCGCCCCGGACGGCACGCCCCGTACGGGACGCCGCCCCGCGCGGTACGGTGACGGCCACGGCGGGAGCGGCACGGTCACGTGAGCACGCTCCTTCTCGCCCTGGCCGCGGGCGCCCTCGTCGGTCTCGCCCTGGGTGCGCTCGGAGGCGGCGGCAGCGTCCTGGCCGCCCCCGCGCTGATCTACCCGCTGGGCTTCACCCCGGTCGCGGCCACCACCGCCGGCCTCGTCATCGTCGTCCTCACCTCCGCCGCGGCCCTGTCCGCCCACGCCCGCGACGGCCTGGTCCGGTGGCGCACCGGCCTGCTGTTCGCCGCGGCGGGCGTCGTGCCCGCCGCGCTCGGGGGCGCGCTCGCCGCTCGCCTGCCGGGCGCCGTGCTCACCGGGGCGTTCGCCCTGGTGGCGGCGGTCGCCGCGGTCCGCATGCTGCGCCCGCCCGCCCCGGCCGCCGACGGCGTCCCCGTGCGGCCGGTCCGGGCCGCCGCGGCGGGCGTCGGGCTCGGCGCGGTCACCGGCACCCTCGGCGTCGGCGGCGGCTTCCTCGCCGTACCGGCGCTGACCGGCGTGCTCGGCCTGCGCCTGCGCGTCGCCGTGGGTACGGGCCTGGTCGTCGTGGCCGTCAACGCTCTCGCCGCGCTCACCCAGCGGGCGGGCACGATCGACACCCTCGACTGGGCGGTCGTCGGCCCCTTCACCGCCGCGGCCGTCCTCGGCGCCTGGGACGGCAAGCGGCTGGCGGCCAGGATCTCGGGGACGGCGTTGCGGCGGGTCTTCGCGGCGCTGCTGCTGGCCGTCGCTGCCCTGATGCTGGCCGACGCGGTGTGGTGACGCACCCGGCACCCGCGCGCCCGCCGCCGGCCCGGCCGCCGCCCGCACCGGTCCGGGCGGCGACGGACACGGACCGGTCAGGCCAGCGACAGGAACAGCTTCTCCAGCCGGGCCCGCATCTCCTCGGCGTCCTCGCCGTTGCGGCGGCCCGACTCGACATCGGCCAGGCACTGCTGCAGCCCGGTGGCGATGATCGCGAAGCCCGCCCGGTCCAGCGCCCGGGACGCGGCCGCCAGCTGCATGACGACCTCCTCGCAGTCCCGGCCCTCCTCGATCATCCGGATCACCCCGGAGATCTGCCCCTGGGCCCGGCGCAGCCGGTTCAGCACGGCCTTCAGATCCGCACCCTCCAGTTCCAGCTCCACAACCACTCCTCCCTGCATACCCCTCGGGGTATGGTACGTCCCGTTTCGGGACGGCGTCGACCAGTAAAGGACCACCCCGCCATGACCGCCCCCGTGACCCCCTCCGCCATCGGCCCCGACGAGGCCCGCGCCCGGCTGCACCGCTGCACCGTCATCGACGTGCGCACCCCCGGCGAGTACGCCTCCGGCCACCTGCCCGGCGCGCTGAACCTCCCCCTGGACCACCTCGGGCGCGCCCTGCCCGCCCTGCGGGACGCCGCCGGCCGCGGCGACGTCCTGGTCGTCTGCGCCTCCGGCAACCGCTCCGCACGGGCCGCCGGCCGGCTCGCCGGACACGGCGTCGCCGCCGTCACCCTCACCGGCGGCACCACCGCCTGGGCCGCACGGGGGTACGAGCTGGACCGGCCGGCCGCCTGCGCCACCCGGGCCACGTGGAGCATGGAACGCCAGGTGCGGCTCGCCGCGGGCACGCTGGTCCTGCTCGGACTCGTCCTGGACCTGCTGGTGCACCCCGCCTTCCGGCTGCTGTCCGCCGGGATCGCCGCCGGCCTCGTCCTCTCGGCGCTCACCGACACCTGCGGCATGGCGGCCCTCCTGGCCCGGCTGCCCCACAACCGCCCGCGCCCCGCCGATCTGGACGACGTCCTCGCCGCCCTGCGGGGGCGCTGAACCGGGCGCTGGACCGGGGCGCTGGACCGAGGGCGCTGGTCCGGGGGCGTTGAACCCAGGGGGCGTTGAACCGGGGCGTCCGGCGGCCCCGGTGCCGTCGCGCCCGTCAGCCGGTGACGGCTTCGGGGTCGCGGTCGGACGCCGGCCAGAGGTACGGGAGGTCGTCCGGCTCCCCGGGGAAGACGCCCCCGTAGACCTCGGGGTCCTTGCGGAGAAGGGCCGAGCGGTGGCTGCGGTGCAGCCCCGGGTCGCCCAGCCAGGGCGGCAGCTCCCCGGCGTCGGCCAGCTCCCGCTGCTCGCGCACCGGTGCGCCCGGACGGACGGCGGCGAGCTCCGCCACCAGCTTGGCGGCACAGCTGTCCTGGTGCCCCCGGTCCCGCCACACCCGGCAGATCTCCAGGCCGTAGCGCACCAGGGCCTCCTCGTACCCGGTCCACATGCGGACCGCGGGGTGACGCCGCCACCCGTAGCCGGGCACCGTCAGACCGCGCAGCACCTGCAGCGCCTCGACCCGCTGCTTGCCCAGCCGGCGCCGGTCCAGCACCAGCGCCGTCGCGTCGAAGTCCGGGTAGGGCAGGAAGGTCTGCATGGCGCCGTCCGAAGGAGTGGGCGTGGCGCCGGCGGATGTCCGGCGCACGCTCCGCGTTCCCCGTCCCCGGACGGGCACACCCGGCCGGGGACCCGCCGTGGCCTAGCCCATGGTGCCCAGCCGGGCCTCGCGCCAGAGGTCGACGCCGCCCTCGGTGGCGTACCGGTCGATCTCGGCCAGCTCCTCGTCGCTGAATTCGGGATTCTCCAGCGCGGCGACGTTCTGCTCCAGCTGCTCGGTGCGCGAGGCGCCGATGACGAGCGAGGTGACCCGCGGGTCGCGCAGGGCCCAGGCGAGGGCCATCTGAGCGAGCGTCTGGCCCCGCTTCGCGGCGATGTCGTCGAGCGCGCGCAGCCGGCGCAGCATGTCGTCGGTGAGCCACCCGGCGTCGAACGACGTGCCCGCCGCCGCACGCGAGTCCTGCGGCACGCCGTCCAGGTAGCGCCCGGTCAGCAGGCCCTGGGCGAGCGCGGTGAAGCCGATCACGCCGAAGCCCTCCTCCTGGGCCACGTCCAGCAGGCCGTCCGTCTCGATCCAGCGGTTGAGCATGTTGTACGACGGCTGGTGGATCAGCAGCGGCGTCCCCAGGTCGCGCAGGATGGCCGCTGCCTGGCGGCTGCGCTCGGCGTCGTAGGACGAGATGCCGACGTAGAGGGCCTTGCCCTGGCGCACGGCGGTGTCGAGCGCGCCCATGGTCTCCTCGAGGGGAGTGGTGGCGTCCAGCCGGTGCGAGTAGAAGATGTCCACGTACTCCAGCCCCATCCGCTTCAGGGACTGGTCCAGGGACGCCAGGAGGTACTTGCGGGAGCCGCCGCCCTGGCCGTAGGGGCCGGGCCACATGTCCCAGCCCGCCTTGGTGGAGATCACCAGCTCGTCCCGGTAGGGGGCGAGGTCCTGCCGCATCAGCCGCCCGAAGTTGATCTCCGCGGCGCCGTAGGGCGGGCCGTAGTTGTTCGCCAGGTCGTGGTGGGTGATGCCGAGGTCGAAGGCGCGCAGGGAGATCGCGCGCTGCGTCTCGAAGGGCCGGTCGTCGCCGAAGTTGTGCCAGTAGCCCAGGGACAGCAGCGGGAGGTCGAGCCCCGAGCGGCCGGTGCGCCGGTAGCGCATGGTGCCGTCGTAGCGCTCGGGGTTGCTGACGTGGTTCATCGGTGCTCTCCGGGTGGGGCTGGGGTGCGGTCGTCGCAGGGTGGCGCGACGGTCGTCCGCGGGTGGCCGGCAGGTGGATCGTGGAGATCCCCGTCAACCCTGCCCTCGCCGGATCGGGAAGTCCAACCGATCCCTTCCATGGGATTGAGCGACCGGGCTTCTGAATCGGCCGGCGGTCGGGCTCGGATGTGACGGCGGGCGTCCCGCCCGCTATGATCGACGCAAGCCATGGGGCCGAACAGCCGGAACCATGACGTGCGTTGGTGGTCCAAGGAAAGACGCCCCGCTTCCTGCGGGGAGATGCAGGTGCAAGGCCTGCCCAGCGCTCTGCACGAGGAGCCCCGCACCCGGTCCAGGGTGCGGGGCTCCTCGCGTCGCACGGCTTCCAGGGTCGTTCGTCCGGACCGGGCCGGGCTCATGGGGTCCTTCGTCCGGACCAGCCGGACTCACGGGGTTCTTCGTCCGGATCAACCGGACCCCGCGAGCCCGGGCATGATCCGAACGAGAGGTGCTAGCGCTGGAAGGGCATGGTCCAGCAGTTCGACTGCGCCGGGCGTCCTTCGAGCCGGTCGGTCAGCCAGGACACCGCGTCGCTCTGGTCGGTGAGCAGTGGCGCCAGGTGGTTCGTCAGCAGCTTGTCCCCCAGGTTGGGCAGCGCGACCGCCTTGTAGGTCACGTCCCCGCCCTTGCGGCACCAGTCGGCGGCCAGTTGGCGGGCCTGGGCGTGCGGGACGATGTCGTCCTGGACCCCGGTGACCACCCGGACCGGTCCGGTCGGCTTCAGGGTGCCGATGCGCTGCTTGTCGAGGACGGCCTGCGCGCGGGGCTCGTCGGCGATGACCTGGGCGAGCGAGGCGCCGCTGCGGGTCCACTTGGTGCTCTTGGTGAAGCCGTGCCCCAGGATCGCGTCCCCGACGCAGGTGGTGGCGATGTCGTCGAGCGCGGCCCGCCCCGCGCTGTTGATGTGCTCGTCGACGACCCGCTTCAGATCGGGTTCCGCCTGCGCGAAGCCGTTGATCGACCAGCCCAGCGCGGCCGCCAGGGCGCTGCCGTCGATGCCCTTCATGACGGACGTCAGATCGGCGGGCGGGGCACCGCTGTAGGTGCCGACGAGGGGCAGTTCGGGGGCGTAGGTGCCGTGCAGCTCGGCCGCGGACGCGCTGGCCCCGCCGCCCTGGCTGTAGCCGTACAGGCCCACCCGGGAGGCGGCGGTGACGGACGCCCCGGGCACGGAGCGCGCGGCGCGGGCCGCGTCCAGCATGGCGTGGCCCTGGTCGAGGCGGTTGACGTAGGTGTGCAGCCGGTCGGTCGTCCCCAGCCCGGAGTAGTCCGTCACGACGACGGCGGCGCCGGTGGCGAGCAGCCGGTAGACGGCGAGGTTGTCGTACCCGACGGACACCGTCTCCCCGGTGAGCGTCAGCGGCCGCTCCAGCGCCAGCGACGGGGCGCACTGGTCGCCCTGGCCCATGGTGCCGGAGCCCACGACCACCAGCGGGCGCGGACCCTCGCCCTTCCAGCGGGCCGAGGGTTCGATGTACGCGCCCGTCACGGCGACGCGCCGGCCGTTCGAGTCGGTGGAGGTGTACATCAGGCGGGTGGCGGTGCCGGGCAGCGTACGGCCGTCCAGTCCGGGCAGCGACAGACCGAGGCGGAGCGGCTCGTGCCGGACCAACGCGCCGTTCCCCGCGGGGAGTTCCTCCGGAGGGGTGTAGAAGGCGGGGATCGTCACCCCTCGGGACTCCACCGGCTCGCTCGCGGCTGCGGGCGGTGCGGCCACACAGACGCAGGCGGTCGTCGCGACGACGGTGGTCAGCACCCTGCTGAGACGGCTCACGGCTCACTCCTCGCTCTGCTGCGGAAAGATGAACCGGAAACTAGCATCGCTTACTTACCGGCGGTAACAGCTCAACGGGTCACGGCCCGATAACACTTACTCCCGAGTAACCACGGAACGTGCGAAAGCGGGCCCCGCCGGTCGTCCGGCCCGGCGGGGCCCGCTCGTCGTGCTGATCCGGTCAGGCCGTGTGCAGCGTCAGCCCGTAGCGGTCGAGGATCTCGTTGACCGGCTGGAACCAGGTCTCACCGCCGCTGGAGCAGTTGCCCCAGCCCCCCGAGGTGACGCCCTGGGCCTGGTCACCGCTGATGAACGCGCCGCCGGAGTCGCCGGGCTGGGCACAGACGCTGGTCTTCGTCATCTGGTGCACCGCGCCCTGGCTGTAGTTGACGGTCTCGTTCTTGGCCAGCACCCGTCCGCAGTGCCAGCGGGTCGTGGAGCCCGACCGGCAGATGGACGCGCCGACCGGCGCCTCGGTCGAGCCGCGCACCAGCTGGTCCGGGACCGTGCCCCAGCCGAGCACGACGGGGACGGTCCACCAGCCGCTGCCCACGTTGACCCAGGCGTAGTCGTTGCCGGGGAACGAGGAGCCCTGGAAGTGGCCGATGTGCGAGCCGTCCCAGCCGCGCACCGCCGCACCCGCGCCCCCGCAGTGCCCGGCGGTGACGAAGCCACCGTGCACCGAGAAGCCGATGGAACAGCGGACGTTGCCGGTGTAGTACGGGTCGCCGCCGACCGTCCCCGCGGCGAAGGTCTCCGCCGCCTCCCGGACGGTGCGCACGGTGACCGGACCGGCCTCCCGGGCCTTCGCCACGAACCGCCGGACATCGTTGTCGCTCTTCTGCTCGCGCACGACGGTCACGACCACCGTGTTGGCGGTCGGGTCCACCGACCAACTGCTGACCCCCGCGGGGGCGTCCAGCCGGTCGATGCGGGCCTTGGCGGCGTCGAGCGTCGCGGCACTGTGCTCGACGGTGCGCACGGCCGCGCCGGTCGCGCGGACCGCCTTCACCGTCGCGGCGTCGGTGCCCTCGGTCAGGGCGACGGTCAGCGTGCCGTGGGCGCTGTCGAACCACGCCCCGCCGTAGGCGGAACCGGCCGCCTCGCGTGCCTCGGGGGCGACCTCGGTGGCCCGGCGCTCGGCGGACAGCTGCGCCTCGGCCTCGGCGCGGGTCAGCCCCAGGTCGCGCTGCATCGCCTGGAGCAGGCCGGCCGACGCGGGCTCGGAGTCGGTGGGGGAGGAGGCGGCCGGGACGGCCGAACCGGTGTCGCTCGCCGAGGCGGGCAGGGTGCCGGCCGCGGTCCAGCTGCCGAGCATGAGGAGTGCGGCCACGCCGACATGCGTGAGTCCGGTGCGTCTCATGGGAAGTGCCCTTCGTCGTTCCAGCAGAGGTGGGGGTGGAACAACCGCCGTCTGAGAGCGCTCTCACAGGGAGTTGGAGTCGAGCATAGCGATCCGGCCGTGACAGGTCTATGCCAAGTGCGGGTCGAACTTCATCCCGGGGGAGGGTAGTTGTGTTGTCGTCGAGTCAGGAGCGGATGCGCGGGCCGCTACCTGGGCGCCCCGGTGGTGCTGTGGGCCGCGGCAGGCGGGCACGCGGAGGTCCGTGGCGGCTCGCGATGGCCCCTGGCGGCCCGTGGCGGCCGTGGCGCCGGGGCCCTGCGGCACCGGCTCACGTCCCTTTCGCGGACCGCCCCGGACGGGACGCCGCGCGGAGCCCGCGGGTGCGCCGCGCGGCCGGGGCGCGGGAGCTTCCGTGAGCACGCGTCAGGTTCGCGGGAGCCTCGGCGGGCACGCGGCAGGGTTGCTGAGTGTCGGGGTCGCTGACGGCGGGATGCGGGAGTGTCGGCGTGTGTGAGGCCGGGAACGGGAGCTTAGGTGCGCCCACGGCTCCAGCTGCGCGAGGTCTCGGTGTGCGTGGCTCAAGCTGCGCGTGCTCGGTGCGCACGCGGCTCAGGCTGCGCGCGTCTCGGTGTGCGTGGTTCGGCCCGTGATGAGCCTCGGGCGTCGCGTGAGGCTCAGCGTGCGCGGGGGGAGAGCCGCCGGACCTCCCGCGCGGCCTCCGCCGCCACCCGCTCGGCCTGTTCCAGCGCGTCCGAAGCCGACCGGTCCCGGCCCTCGGCCTCCTCGCGGACCTCCTCCGCCCGCGCCCGCTCCTCGCGGGCCGACCGGACGTGTTCCTCGGCCCGCGCCAGCTCCTGCTCCGCCCGCGCCACGTCCTCCCCGGCGGCCCGCTCCCGCTCACGTGCCGCCCGCAGGGACTCCTCCGCCTCCGCCCGCTCCGTCCGGCGCCCACCGAGCCGTTCCCCGGCCGCCTCGGCCTCGGCCCGCGCCCGCTCCAGGCGCTGCTGCCGCTCCCGGCGCCGCTCCGCGAGCTCGTCCTTCTTCCGGGAGGCACGCTCCGGTGTCCGGCGGGCGGGCCGTGCGGCCTCGCCAGGTGCCTTCCGGGCCGGCGGGGCGGTCCCCCCGGCGCCGGCGGGGAACTCCGACGGCGGCGTCAGCGGCTTCTCCAGCCGGCCGGTCGCCCACCGGTCCGCGGCCTCCGGGTCGGCGAGCACGGCGTGCAGGGTCGTCTCCACGTCCCGCTGCACCGCGTCCGACAGCGGGTGCCCGGCGTCCCGGGCCAGCCCGGCGGCCTGCCGGGTCAGCTGCGTGACGAGCCGACGCCGCTGCGCCGACAGCTCCTTCATGCTCGCGGCGTCCAGCCCCGTGTACGCCTCGCGGAGCGCCCGGCCGAGCTCCAGGAACCGCTCAGCCTCCTCCGGCCGCGACCTCCGCAGCAGGTTCGCGGCCCACGCGGCGAGCGGCGGGCGGCGTGCCGCGCGAAGCCGCCGGGCGTCGTCCGCCCGGCCGGCCGACCTGGCGCCGGCGGCCAGCTCCTCGCGACGGGGCACGAACGCGGACGGTGGCAGCGCGTAGAGCTCGTCCAGCATCTCCTCCACGTCCGCCGGCCCGCCGCCGTGCCCTCCTGTGCGCCGCATGGCACCCAGACTCCACCGCACAGGACGGGGGCGCACATCGGCCCGGTCCGCCCGCGGCACCGGTGGCTCGCCACTGTGGTGGCCGACCCCGGCCGGCACGGCGGCGACCCCCTTCGCCTCGCGGCCGGCGTGGACGGCGTGGCGGCCCCTGCGGGGTGACGGCGGGCCGTGCCGACGCGACCGACGGCAGGGCGTGCCGACGCGGGTGACGTCCTGTCCGGGCCGGCCGTCCCGCTGTGGGCTCAGGGTGCATGACTGTGATCCCGGTTCTCGAGCACCGGGCTTCGGGGGGGCGTGGGGCCCGCGTCCGCAGCGGACGCCGCGAGCGAGCCGCCGCGGCCCGGCCCCAGGCGCGGCGACGGCCCCGACCGCACGGCCGGAAACGCGCCACCGCCGCACGGCACGCGCCACGGACCCGTGCGGTGGGTCCGCCGGGCACGCACCGTGGACCCCTACGGCGAGATCTGCGGGGCGCGCACCGTGGACCCCTCTGGCGGGATCTGCCGGGCACGCGCCACAGACGCGCACGACGCGGGAGCCGCCGGGCCCGGCCCGGCCGTCGGACTGAGCGAGTGCGACCGGCCGCGAGGCGCCGGCCCCGGTCCCTGGCCCCGGAGGGTGACCCGGCGCCCCGTACCGAAGGGACCGGCCGTCCGACGGCACACCGGAACCCCGGAGCCCGGAACCCCGGCCCCCAGCCCTCCGCCCCTACGGGGGCGAACCGGCCGCCCCCGTAGCCCCGCCCGACGAACCGTCGCCCGGTGGAACCACCGGTCGGGCTACAGGCCGCGCTCCATCCGGTCCGCCACCAGCCGCACGAAGCGGGCCGGGTCCTTCGGCCGGCCGCCCTCCGCCACCACGGCCAGGGAGTACAGCAGCTCCGCAGTGTCGACCAGGGCGGACCGGTCCTGCTGCTCCCGGTGGGCCGCGTTCAGCCCCTTCACCAGGGCGTGATCGGGGTTGAGTTCGAGGATCCGCTTGCTCCGCGGGACTTCCTGGCCCATCGCCCGGTACATGTTCTCCAGCGCCGGCGTCAGGTCGTTCGCGTCCGCCACCACACAGGCGGGCGACACCGTCAGCCGCGAGGACAGGCGGACCTCCTTGATGTCCTCGTCCAGCTGCTCACGCATCCAGTCGAGCAGACCGGCGTACTCCTCGGCCTGCTTCTCGCGCTCTCCCTCGCTCTTCTCCTCCTCCGACGTGCCGAGGTCGATCTCGCCCTTGGCGATCGACCGCAGCGGCTTGCCCTCGAACTCGCCGACCGCGTCGGTCCACACCTCGTCGACGGGGTCCGTGAGCAGCAGCACCTCGATGCCGCGCTCCCGGAACGCCTCCATGTGCGGCGAGTTGTCGATGCTCTGCCGGGACTCGCCGGTGATGTAGTAGATCGCGTCCTGACCGTCCCGCATGCGTTCGACGTAGGAGCGCAGCGACACCGGCCCGTCGCCGTCGCCGTCCTCGCCCTGGTGCGTGCTGGCGAACGAGCACACGGAGAGGATGGCGTCGCGGTTGTCGGAGTCGGTGACCAGGCCCTCCTTCAGCACCGCGCCGAACTCCCGCCAGAACGTGGCGTACCGCTCCGCGTCGTCGGTCATCATCGACCGGACGGACGACAGCACCTTCTTCGTCAGACGGCGCTGCATCATGCGGATGTGCCGGTCCTGCTGCAGGATCTCCCGGGACACGTTGAGCGAGAGGTCCTGCGCGTCCACCACGCCCTTGACGAAGCGCAGGTACGACGGGAGCAGGGCCTCGCAGTCGTCCATGATGAACACGCGCTTGACGTACAGCTGGAGCCCGTGGCGGTAGTCGCGGGTGAACAGGTCGTGCGGGGCGTGTCCGGGGACGAACAGCAGGGCCTGGTACTCGAAGGTGCCCTCGGCCTGGAGCTGGATGGTCTCCAGCGGGTCACGCCAGTCGTGGCTGATGTGCTTGTACAGCTCGTGGTACTCGTCCTCGGAGACCTCGTCGCGCGAGCGGGCCCACAGCGCCTTCATGGAGTTGAGCGTCTCGGGCTCGGCGACTGCGCCGTCCTCGCCCTTCTCGCCGACCAGTCGCACCGGCCAGGTGATGAAGTCCGAGTAGCGCTTGACGATCTCCTTGATCGTCCACACCGAGGTGTAGTCGTGCAGCTGGTTCTCGGGGTCGGCGGGCTTGAGGTGCAGCACCACCGAGGTGCCCTGCGGGGCGTCGTCCACCGCCTCCAGGGTGTAGGTGCCCTCGCCCCGGGACGACCAGCGGGTGCCCTTCTCCTCGCCCGCCCGCCGGGTCAGCAGGGTGACCTCGTCGGCCACCATGAACGCCGAGTAGAAGCCGACGCCGAACTGGCCGATCAGCCCCTCCGCGCCGGCCCCGTCCTGCGCCTCCTTCAGCTCGCGCAGGAACTGGGCGGTACCGGAGTTGGCGATCGTGCCGATGAGCCGGCCGACCTCGTCGTAGGACATGCCGATGCCGTTGTCCCGCACGGTCAGGGTGCGGGCGTCGCGGTCGATCTCCAGCTCGATGTGCAGGTCGGAGACGTCGGCGCCGGGCGCCTCGTCCCGCAGGGCTGCCAGGCGCAGCTTGTCGAGCGCGTCGGAGGCGTTGGAGACGAGCTCCCGGAGGAAGACGTCCTTGTTCGAGTAGACCGAGTGGATCATCAGCTGGAGCAGCTGACGGGCCTCTACCTGGAACTCAAACGTTTCGGTCGGCATGGTGCGGGGTTACCTCACTCGTCGTGTGCGGGCCGGAAAACGTGGCGCAGTAACTGTAGTCAACTTCACCGTCACCTTGGGTCGCCGTCCCGGGCCTCCCGGCCGGCGGACCGGACGCGCCCCGCCCCGCAACAGCGCGCGGGACCCCGTGGAAGCCCCGCGGGGCCCGGGGGTCCGGGGGCCGGAGACAGACCGCGTGACCCCGGTGTCCGGGCCCGCCCGACGAGTCCTGAGCGTCCGAGGGCAGGATTGGGCCCGGGGGCAGGAGCGGGGCCGTGGCGCCCCTGCGTGAAGCCTGTGGAACCCCGGTGACCTGAGCCCGTGAGACCTCGGCGACGACCTTTCGACTTCCGACCTCCAACGTCGACGTCCGAAATCCTGGGACCCGGTGACCGAGCCCGTCGGACCCGAAGCGTCGGAGCCTGCCATGTCCCGGCCCGGGAGCTCGGTGGGGACGCTGCTCGGCGCGAAGTCCCGTGGAAACGTGGCTCGGCGCGTCCGCCGTGCCGCTCCCGTCCGTTCAGTCCGCGGTGGGCGTCCCGCGCCCCCCGCCCCCTTCCTGGGACCGTCCTTCGTCCCCCCGTCCCGGTTCCCGGTCACCCGGCGGTCGCTCCGGTCCCGGTTGCTCCGGTCGCGGTCGGCCGACCGCCGCGTCGAGCAGCGGGCCGAGTTCGCGGGCGACGGCGGTCAGCGGCCGGACGTCCCGCTCGGCCCGGGCCAGCAGGATCGCCCCCTCCAGCGCGCTGATCATCACGGTGGACAGCGAGGCGGCGCGCTCCCGCGGCACCCCCATCCCCACCAGCGCCGCGGCCACTGCCTCGGTCCAGCGGGTGAAGGCGGCGGCCACCGCCTGCCGGGTCGGCTCGGCAGCCCCGGCGCGGTCCACGGTCGCCGCGGCGACCGGACAGCCGCCGGCGAATCCCGCGGACGCGTACTCGTCGGTCCACTGCCGCACCATCGCCGCGAACAGCCGGGACGGCGTCGGCTCGGGCAGCGCGGCGACGAAACGGCCCACCCGGTCCGCGGCGTATCCGCCCGCCCAGCCCACCGCCTCGTTGACCAACTGCTCCTTGCCGCCGGGGAAGTAGTGCTGGAGTGAGCCGCGGGGCGCGCCCGCGTGTGCGGCCACGTCCCGCATCCCCGTGGCACCCACGCCGTCCCGCCGGATGAGCTGGGCCGCGCTGAACACCATCCGCGCACGGGGTCCCCGGTCGCGTTCCGCCGTCACTCGACCTCCCACACCGTGCGCCGCCCCGTTCCGCCTGCTCCTGCCCCGGCAGTCCGGTCCGTTCCCGTCGGGACAGTCCGGTCCGCTCCCTGTCCGGGCTGCGGGCTGCGGGCCGTCCGGCCTGTTCCGCCTCCACCCTATGACGCTCGTCATAGCAGCGACTACTATGACCGTTGTCATAAGCGTGCGCCGGGCCGCGCCACGCCGTGCACCCCGCCGCACACGGCGGTGCGGGCCGCACGGCAGCCGGCAGGCAGTCCGGTCCCGAGCAGCAGACCCGCGGCAGGCCCGCGCGGCCGGAGACGGTGGTGCATCGTGAACGTCGGATTTCTCGGACTCGGGGTCATGGGGGCGCCGATGGCGCTGCGACTCGCGCGGGCGGGGACCCCGTTGGTCGTCTGGAACCGCACAGCCGCCCGGTGCGAGCCCCTCCGGGACGCGGGCGCGGAGGTGGCGCAGGGCGCCGCCGAGGTGTTCGAGCGGGCCGGCGTGGTGTTCCTGATGCCGGCCGACGAGACCGCGACCGACGCCCTGCTGGCCCGCGGCACCCCAGACTTCGCCCGCCGGGTCGCCGGACGAACCGTCGTCCAGATGGGAACCGTGGCACCCGAGCACTCGGCCGCCCTGGAGGCGGACGTCCGCGCAGCGGGCGGCGCGTACGCCGAGGCGCCCGTGTCCGGCTCCCGCGTCCCGGCGGAACAGGGACAGTTGGTGGCGATGCTGGCCGGCGACCGGGCCGCCCGGGACACGGTCCGCCCGCTGCTCGCCCCCCTGTGCCGTGAGGTCGTGGACTGCGGGGCCGCGCCGGGCGGGCTGCTGATGAAGCTCGCCGTCAACATCTTCCTGATCACGCAGGTCACCGGACTCACCGAGGCGTTCCACTTCGCCGACCGGCAGGGACTGGACCGCCGCACGTTCCTCGACGTCCTGGACGCCGGGCCCATGGCGAGCGCCGTCCACCGCATGAAGGCACCGAAGCTGCTGGCCGGCGACTTCTCCGTGCAGGCGGCCGCCACCGACGTCCTGAAGAACAACCGCCTCATCGCGGAGGCCGCCCGCGAGGCCGGGCTCGCCTCCCCGCTCCTCGACGTCTGCCACACCCTCTACGAGGAGACGGTCGCCCGGGGCCACGGCGGTGAGGACATGGTGGCGGTCCTGCGCGCCCTGGAGGCCCGGAGCGACAGCGGGCACGCCACGGCCGACGGCACCGCCGGCTGAGCGTCGTCCCGCGGACGGAGGAGGCCCGGCCCCCGCCGACGCCCGGCCGACGAGCGCCCGAGTACCGCGGAGCCACCGCCGGGGCGCCCGAGTGCCGCTGAGCCGCCGCCCGGGCGTCCTGTACTCACCGCCGGGCGGCCGTCGCGCCGGGTCGCGGCCGTCCTCCGGCAGACGTTCCCCGCGGACCGCGCCCGCCGCCGGGCGGACCTCGGGCCGGGTCGCGGTTGCGGTTGCGCTGTTCCCCCACTGAGGTCGCGCTTGCCCGCACGTCCGGCCTCCCGACATTCCGCGCGGGCACCGAGCGCCGGTCCGGTCGCCCGGTCCGTCCCCTCGGGCACGAGCCACCCCCGAGCGCGACGGCGAACCGCTGCGCGCGCCGTCCCCGGTGAACCCTGGCGACGCCCTGCGGGTACTCTGTCTCGCCGTGCACGGCGCGCACGACACCGGCATGCCGCCCGGCGAGCCGGAGCCGCTTCGTCCGGAGGCCCGGATGCCCGGCAACGCGGCGTCGAGGCTGGACGGCGTCGACGCCGGACGTGTCGAGCCGGACGGCTGCCGCGCGACGAGGGCCACGACGTCCGCCGGACCGACCACCGTGGGGCGTTGGGGTGGGCGGGGCCGACCGGGTGGCGCGCCACCGGGCCGCGTGGGGCGGCGGACGGAGCGCTGTCACCGGCACCTGTCACACTTTGCTGGTGCCACGCACCGGTCGGCCGTGTCCGGGGGGCCGGGGCGTGCGGGGGAACCGCGTGGGTAGTCGCGCGGTGTGATCGGTGAGTGAAGGCGGACCGGATGGAACCAGTTCCAGTCGACGAAGGGGATGCGGTGACGGGGGCGCGGGCCACGTATGCCCTGGAGGGCGACGGTGCGTGGATAGCCAGAGCCCGCGGGCTCGCCGCCGCCTTCCTGACCCGGGCCGCCGAGGCGGCGGACGGTCTGCCCGTGTCGGCCCGTGCCGTGGAGGTCACCCAGCTCGTGGTCAGCGAACTGGTGACCAACGCGCGCAAGTACGCGCCCGGCCCCGTGCGGCTGGACCTGCGCATCTCGGGCAACGCGCTCGAGGTCGGCGTGCGGGACGGCAACCCGGTGCTGCCGGTGGCCCGGCCCGCCGACCCCGGACGGGTGGGTCAGCACGGCCTGGAGATCGTCATGGCCCTCGCCGAGGCACTGGAAGTGCGCCAGGAGGCGGCCGGCAAACGGGTCACCGCCCGCATCTCCCTGGTGGACGCGCCGGGCGAGCAGTAGCCCCGGCCGGGCGCGCCGCCCTGCCGTCAGTCGCGGCCCCGCCGCCCCACCGTCAGTCGCGGCCCAGCGGCAGCGACCGCTCGGCCCAGACGACCTTGCCCCCCGGCGTGCAGCGCGTGCCCCACCGGTCGGCGAGCCGGGCCACCAGGAACAGGCCGCGCCCGCCCTCGTCGGTGCCCGTCGCCCGGCGCAGGTGCGGGAAGGTGCTGCTGCCGTCGGAGACCTCGCAGATCAGCGCCCGGTCGCGGATCAGCCGCACCCGCACCGGAGGGGAGGCGTGCCGGACGGCGTTGGCGAGGAGTTCACCGACGATCAGTTCCGTGACGGACGCCTGCGCCGACAGCCCCCACTCCGCCAGCGTCCGCAGCACCGCCGCCCGCGCGCCGCTCACCGCGGCGGGCTCGTGCGGAACGTCCCAACAGGCCACGCGACGGCGGTCCGGGGCGCGTGTCCGGGCCACCAGCAGGGCCATGTCGTCGCGGGAACGCTCCGGGAGCAGCGCCTCCCACACCGCCTCGCACACCGCCTCGGCCCCGGCCCCGGCCCCGGCTCCCGCGCGTCCCACCGTCTGCCGCAGCAGCGTCCACCGCTCGCCGCTGCCGTCGCTGCCGCCCTCGCCGCTGCCGTCGCCGTTGCCTTCGCCCTCGCCGCTGCCTTCGCCCTCGCCGTCGCTCTCGCCCAGCAGGCCGTGGCCGGGCAGTACCAGGGTGCTGCCCGGGGACAGCAGCAGCGACGCCGTCCCCATCGGCAGGCCGCCGAGCCCCAGCGGCGGCGCGTCCGGCACGTCCACGAGGTCCGCCCGGCCGTCCGGGGCGAGCAGCACCGGGCGCGGGTGTCCGGCGCGGGCCAGGGTGCACCGGCCCGACCAGGGGTCGTGGACCACGTACAGACAGCTCGCCCCGGTGACCCGGGCGGGCTCCCCGGTGCCGTCGTGTTCCCGGTCGATGCGGCTGACGAGTTCGTCCAGCCGCCACAGCAGTTCCTCGGGTGGCAGGTCCAGGGCGGCGAAGGTGTGCACCGCCGTGCGCAGCCGCCCCAGGGTGGCCGCGGCGTGCAGCCCGTGGCCCATGACGTGCCCCATCACGAGTGCCACCCGGGCGCCCGGCAGCGGGACGACGTCGTACCAGTCGCCGCCGGCCCCGCTCCGCCCCGCGGGGGCGGGCAGGTGGCGGTGGGCGACCTCGACGGCGTTCTGCGCGGGCAGCGTCCGGGGCAGCAGGCTGCGCCGCAGGCCGGCCGCCAGGGCGTGTTCGCGGGCGTACCGCCGGGCGTTGTCGATGCTCACCGCGGCCCGCGCCACCAGCTCCTCGGCGAGCGACTCGTCCTCGTACCCGAACGGCTCGGTGGTGCGCGAGCGCCAGAACGTCACCACGCCCAGGACGGTGCCCCGGGCCCGCAGCGGCACCGCGAGCACCGAGTGCGCCCTCGCGACGTCGCCCCCGGGGGCGAGCGGCTGCTCAGGGGCCTGCCGCGCGGAGTGCGCCGCCGTGTCGCGCTGCAGGAAACTGTCGCCGGAGCGGTAGGCGATGCCCTGCGGGGTGGTGGGGGAGACGGCGATCGGCTCGCCGGCCGACGGGAACGGCATGCCGTCCGCACCGCCCCGGACCGCGACGCGGCGCAGCGGGGGCAGGTCGTCCTCCGGCGGCTCCTCGCCCCGCAGCACGGCCTCCGGCAGGTCGACGGCGACGGCGTCGGCGAACCGGGGCACGGCCAGGTCCGCCAGCTCCCGGGCCGTGTGCGGTACGTCGAGCCGGCTGCCGATCCTCGCCCCCGCGTCGTACAACAGGCTGAGGTGCTCCCGTGCGGCGTCGGCCCGTCCGGAGAGGGCACGCAGCTCGGTGGTGTCGCGCAGGGTGGCGACGGACCCGGACGGCTCGCCGTCGCGGGCGGTCGGACGCTGGTTCACGGCCAGCACCCTGCCGTTGGCCACGTGCACCTCGTCGGTGACGGTCCGGCCCCCGGCGAGCAGCCGGGCCAGGTCCTCGTCGATGCCCAGGGCCTCGGGCGTGCGGCCCTCCGCGTCGGGCGGCAGGTCCAGCAGGCGGCGCGCCTCGTCGTTGACCAGGGCCAGCCGTCCGTCGGCCGCCACGATCAGCACCCCCTCCCGCACGGCGTGCAGGACGGCGTGGTGGTGTTCGTACATCCGGGTGATCTCGGCCGGTTCCAGCCCGCGGGTCTGCCGCCTCAGGCGCCGGCCGACCAGGGCCGCGCCCAGCAGGGACAGGAGGAGGGCGGCGGCGGTGGCGGCGAGCAGCAGCGGGAGGTGGCCGTCAGCGGTGTCGGCGACCCCCTCCAGGGTGATGCCCGCGGCGACCAGCCCCACCACGGTCCCCTCGCCGACCGACACGACCGGGACGACGGCCCGGGTGGACGGCCCCAGGGTGCCGTTGACGGTCTCCCGTACCGTGCCGCCGGCCGCGGCCGGGGCGATGGTGCCGCCGTGGCGCCGGCCGATCAGCGCCGGATCCGGGTGGGTGTGCCGGATGCCCTCCGGGGTCATCACCACGATGAAGTCGACCCGCGCCACCCGTCGCGCGCTCTCCGTCCGCGGCTGCAGCACGGCACTGGGGTCGGGGGCGGCCAGGGCCTCCTCGAGGCCGGGTGCCCTCGCGAACGCCCAGGCGACGGCGAGCGCCCGGTCGCGTGCCTCCCGCTCGGCGTCCGCCCGCGCCTGCAGCACCAGGGCCGCGGCGGCGGCGAGGACGAGGACGAGCACGAGGGCCAGGTGCAGCGCGAAGACCTCACGGGCGACGCTGCGGGCGGTCACCACCGGTCGGAGGCGGCCGAGGAAACCGGCCATGTCTCCGTTCTAACACCCCCTGCGGGGAGGCCGCGAGCGATGGCCCGCCGGTCCCCGACGGGACGCGCGCCCGGCTCCCGGCCCTCGGGTGCACCGGGTCCCGGCCCGCCCGCACCCCGGCTGCCGGGGTGCACGCGCATCGGGTCCCGGACGGGACGCGCGCCCGGCTCCCCGACCCTCGGGCGCACCGGGTCCCGGACGGCACGCGCGCCCAGCCACCCGACCTCCACGCGCACCGGGCCCCGGACGGGACGCGCGCCCAGCTCCCCGACCCTCGGGCGCACCAAGGCCCGGCCCGCAGGCACCCCAGCTCCCCGACCCTCGGACGCACCGGGTCCCGGTCCGCCGGCACCCCGGCTGCCGGGCCCCACGCGCGCCGGGCCCCCGGACGGCCCGCGCCCACCGGGCCCCGTCCGCCCGGCGGAGCCGGTCGGTGGCTGCCGGACGCGGGAGACGTGTCGCGCGAACCGGCGCCGCCGCACGCCGTCACGCCCCGCCCTCGGACCCGCCCGCACGGCTGCCGGGGGCACCCGGAACAATCGGCTGCCGGAAGCGGTTGTCACTGCTGAACGAACGGCTGTCCGCCGGGTCCGCGCCCGGCGGAGCCGCCGCCGACGCGGGAGAAGGGCACAACGAATGACGAGGACCGAGGAGAAGGCGCTGCTCGCGGGCGGCTGCTTCTGGGGCATGCAGGAACTGATCCGCACGTTCCCGGGGGTCCTGAGCACGCGCGTGGGCTACAGCGGCGGCGACGTGCCGAACGCCACCTACCGCAACCACGGGACGCACGCCGAGTCGATCGAGATCACGTACGACCCCGCCGTCACGGACTACCGTACGATCCTGGAGTACTTCTTCCAGATCCACGACCCGTCCACCAGGAACCGGCAGGGCAACGACGTCGGCACCAGCTACCGCTCGGCCATCTTCTACTTCGACGACGAGCAGAAGCGCGTCGCCGAGGACACGATCGCCGACGTCGACGCGTCCGGACTGTGGCCGGGCAAGGTGGTCACCGAGGTCGCGCCGGCGGGCCCCTTCTGGGAGGCCGAGCCCGAGCACCAGGACTACCTCCAGCGCTACCCGGACGGCTACACCTGCCACTTCGTGCGGCCCGGCTGGCGCCTGCCGAAGCGCGCGGCGTCCTGAGCCGCCGTCACATCGCACCCACCGCAGGGGCACGCCCGCACCGGGCGTGCCCCTGCGCCGTTCCCGCCTCCGCCCCGCCTCCGCCCCGCCTCCGGCCCGGGGCCGGCGGCCGGTCAGCCGAACTGGCCCGGCCGGTAGGCGCCCGCGGGCTGCCGGTTGATGACGTTGATGCGGTTGTAGGCGTTGATGAGCGCGACGAGGGACATGAGTGCGACCGACTGGTCCTCGTCGTAGTGCTCGGTGACCCTGGCCCACGTCGCGTCCGGCACGCCCCCGGCCGCGTCGGCGATACGGGTGGCCTCCTCGGTGAGTTCCAGGGCCGCGCGCTCGGCCTCGGTGAAGACGGTGGCCTCCCGCCAGGCGGCGACCAGGTGGAGCCGCTGGTGCGTCTCCCCGGCCGCGACGGCGTCCTTGGTGTGCATGTCGGTGCAGAAGCCGCAGCCGTTGATCTGGCTGGCCCGGATCTTCACCAGTTCCTGGGTGGTCGTCGGCAGCGCCGAGCGGGTGAGCGCCGCGCCCGCCGAGTTGATGTGCTTGAGTACCTGGGCCGCGAGGGCGTTGCCGAAGAAGTCGACACGGGCATCGGTCATGATCTCTCCTGGGTCGTTCGTCATGGGGTACACACCTCTGACGGAGCGGCTCGATGCGGTGTGACAGGGAGAGGATGTGGCGTGCGTCACCCAAGCGACGGGAGCGTGGTCCGGCTCCGCGAGCGGGACGTGCGGGACGTGCGGGACGTGCCCGGGAAGAGGGGCGGGGGCGTCCGGGAGGAAGGGCGGGACGACATGGGCGGGCGGGGGAGCGGAGCGCCGGTGGACGGGTCCCGGGAGTGCGACTGGACGGCCATGACGCCGGGCGACTTCGACCGGGACGCCCCGCTGTGCCTGAACGTCGGCACCGGCCCGGTCGTGGTGCCGGCCGAGCCCGACGCGTACGGCACCGCCCCGCTGTTCGGCCGGGAGGCCCCGGAGCAGCGCTCCGGCCCGCGCCGCGCGCCGCGTCCGCCGGCCCCCGGCGAGCAGGGGCGGCTGTTCTGACCGCGTGCCGCCCGCCGGGCGGGGACGCGGGGCGGGCGGCGTGAGCGGACGCGGCCGTCGCGGCCGGTGACTGACGGAGGCTCACATACGGGGCGAGGGCGCGGGAACCGGGTTCAGCCGGCGCGCAGGCTCCGCACCGGCAGCAGCACATGGGCGGCCGACGTCAGGGTCTCCTGGTCGGAGGTGAACGCGTCCAGCGTCTCCAGGTCGCCCGGCTTCACCCCCTCCGGCCACGGACGGGTGGCGAACAGGAGGTAGACGTAGGAGCGTTCGCCGGCCGCCGCCGCCCACTTCGGCGGCGGGGCGAACTGCGCGTTGAGGCCCGGCATGGTCAGGGAGGCGGCGCCCGGCACCACGAGGACGCCGGCCGACTCGCCCGACTGCCCGCTGGCGTCGACGAGGCCGCCGCCCACGGAGAGTCCGGCCGCCTGCAGCAGTTGCCGCACGGCGTCGGCGCCGGCCTCGGGACCGTTCGCCCCGTCACCGAGCGAGCAGGCGAGCAGGAAGGGGATGTCGCCGTCGGGAGTCTCCCGGCGCCAGGCCATCACGACGAGGGAGCCCAGGTCGGCGGCGCGCCACGGCTGAGTTTCGGTTGAGGTGGAGGTCACCGCGGCACCGTACCGACGCGGGCGCGCCGGGCCCGGGTCCCCGTCACCCGGATGGGCGATCCGCCGTGCGGTCTCCACACGTACGAGGGAAGCGGCGCCCTCGGCCGCACCCGCGGGGCGGCTTCCGGGCCGCTCCGGTGCGGGCGGCCAAGCCCGCAGGTCACCGGTGCATAACGTGGACTAAGGGTAGGCTAACCTTGCCCCGTGAAACCTGGTGAAGAGGTGTCCCCGGGCCCGCGTGGCCACGAACTGACCGCCGACGGCGTGACGGTGGCCTACGACGGCGTGGACGTCGTCCACGACGCCTCGCTGGCCCTGCGGCCCGGCGAGGTGACCGTCCTCGTCGGCCCCAACGGCAGCGGCAAGTCGACCCTGCTGCGCACCGTCGCCCGGCTGCAGCGGCCCCGCAGCGCCACCCTCACCCTCGACGCCGGCACCGACGCCCTGGCGCTCGGCCCCCGTCAGTTCTCCCGGCACGTAGCCCTGTTGCTCCAGGGACGCCCCACGCCCAGCGGACTCACCGTGCGCGACGTCGTCGAGTTCGGCCGCTACCCCTACCGCGGCCGATGGGGCGGGGCCGACCCGGGCGGCCGGGAGGCGGTGGACCGCGCCCTCGCCATGACGGGCGTCGCCGAACTGGCCGAGCGGGGCGCCGAACACCTCTCCGGCGGTCAGCTCCAGCGCGTCTGGCTGGCCGGATGCCTCGCGCAGGAGACCGGCGTCCTCCTCCTCGACGAACCCACCACCTACCTCGACCTGCGCTACCAGGTCGAACTCCTCGACCTCGTCCGCGATCTGGCGGACGACCACGGCATCGCCGTCGGCGTCGTGCTCCACGACCTCGACCAGGCGGCGGCCGTCGCGGACCGGATCGTGCTGCTCGCCGGGGGGCGGGTCGTCTGCGAGGGCCGCCCCGAGGAGGTCCTGACCCCCGACCGGCTGACGGACGTCTACGGCATCCGGATCGAGGTCGCCACCGACCCCCTGACCGGCAGGCTGCGCACCCGCGCGATAGGCCGCCACCACACCCGAGAAAGGCTCACCACCCCCTCATGACACGCCTCCTGCGCACCCTGCCCGCCGTCACCGCCGCGGCCCTCCTGCTGGCCGCCTGCGGCACCACCGAACCGGCCGCGAAGGACTCCGAGAAGTCCACCGACGCCATCACCCTCACCGACGCGACCGGCGCGAAGGTGGAACTCGACGGCCCGGCCGAGAAGGTCGTCGGCACCGAGTGGAACGTCGTCGAGAGCCTCGTCTCGCTCGGTGTCGACCCCGTCGGGGTGGCCGACGTCAAGGGCTACCGGGCCTGGGACACCGCCGTCCCGCTCACCGGCGAGCCGAAGGACATCGGTACCCGCGGCGAGCCCAGCCTGGACACCATCGCCTCGCTGAAGCCGGACCTCATCGTCGCCACCAGCGACCTCCCGCCGGCCGCCGTGAAGCAGCTGCGCGAGGTCGCCCCGGTCCTGGCGGTGCAGTCCGCCGACGGCGCCGGCCAGATCGACCAGATGCTGGAGAACATCGACCTCATCGCGAAGGCCACCGGCACCACCGACCGGGCCACCACCCTCAAGAAGGACTTCGACGCCAAGCTGGACGAGGGCGGGAAGGCGCTCGCCGACGCGGGTCTCGACGGCGAGGAGATCGCCTTCGCCGACGGCTATGTGACCTCCAACCAGGTCTCCGTCCGCCCGTACACCGCCACGTCCCTCATCGGCGAGGTCAACGAGAGGCTCGGCCTGAAGAACGCCTGGAAGCAGAAGGGCGACGAGGCCTACGGTCTGGCAGCCACCGACGTCGAGGGCCTGACCGGCCTCGGCGAGGTCCAGTTCGCCTACATCGGCAGCGACAAGGACCCCAACAGCGACCCCTTCGGCAAGCAGCTCGCGAAGAACTCGGTGTGGAAGTCGCTGCCGTTCGTGAAGTCCGGTGACGTCCACCGCCTGCCCGACGGCATCTGGATGTTCGGCGGCCCCGGCTCCATGTCGGCCTACGTCGACGCGCTCGTCGCGGCCCTGACGAAGTAGCGCGATGGCCGTCACCGCCACCACCCCCTCCGCCCGTCCGGAGACCGTCACCTCCCGGACGGGCGCGGCCGCGGTGACGACCGCGCTCGTGCTCCTGGTCGCGGCCCTGGCCGTCGTCGACATCACCCAGGGCACGGCCGCGGTCGGCCCCGCCGAGGTCCTCAAGGCCCTCACCGGACGGGCCGACCCGGCCGACGCGTCCGTCGTCGTCGCCTCCCGGCTGCCCCGCATGACCGCGGGGCTGCTGGTCGGCGCGGCGCTCGGCATGGCGGGCGCCGCGCTGCAGGCCGTCAGCCGCAACGTGCTCGCCTCCCCCGACACCCTGGCGGTCAACGCCGGTTCCTACGCCGCGCTCGGCGTCGTCGCCGTCACCGGGGTGTCGCTGCCGTTGCTCGCCTCCTCCGGCGTCGCCTTCGCCGGCGGACTGGCGGCGGCGGCCGTGGTGCTCGGCCTGTCGGGCCTCGGCGCCGGCACCGTCCGCCTGGTGCTCGCCGGTACGGCCCTCGCCCTGGGACTGACGGCCGTCACCGAGGGCCTGCTGCTGCTCTACCCGGAGCAGACCGAGGGCCTCTACCAGTGGAACCAGGGCAGCATCGGTCAGAACGGTTTCGACGGCGTGGTGCGGATGCTCCCCGTCGTCGTCGTGGGGCTCGCCGGGCTCCTGCTCGTCGCCCGCCGCGTCGACGCCCTCGCCCTCGGCGAGGACGCGGCCCGCGGGGTCGGCGTACCGGTCCGCTCGACGCGGATCACCACGGTCGTCCTGGCGACCCTGCTGTCCGCGGCGGCCGTCACCCTGGCCGGGCCCATCGGCTTCGTCGGCCTGTGCGCCCCCGCCCTCGTCCGGCTGCTCGCCCGACGGCTGCGCGGCGTCCTCCGGCTGCGGGCCGCGGTGCCGCTGGCCGGCCTGGCCGGGGCCGCGCTGGTACTCGGGGCGGACGTGCTGCTGCGGACGTTCGTGTCGGCGGAGCGGTCGGTCGCCGTGCCCACCGGCGTGGTCACCAGCCTCGTCGGCGCGGTGTTCCTGGTCGTCATGGCGGCCCGGCTGCGTGACACCGCGGGCGCCGCCGCCGTGGACACGCTGCGCATCCGCAGTCGCGCCGTCTTCCTCGCCACCCTCGGCGCCCTCGTCGTGGTGCTGGCCGGCGTCACGATCGCGGCCGTGCTGGTCGGCGACAGCAAGCTGCTGCTGGGCGACGTCGTCAACTGGGCGCAGGGCAGGGCGGGCCGCACCGTCTCCTTCGTGCTGGACACCCGCGTCCCCCGGGTGCTCGCCGCGCTCCTCGCCGGGGCCGCGCTCGCGCTGGCCGGCACCCTGGTGCAGGCCGTCACCCGCAACCCGCTGGCCGAGCCCGCCGTGCTCGGCGTCTCCGGCGGCGGCGCGCTGGGCGCCGTGATCCTGGTGACCACGGTGCCGGTGGCCGGCTCCTGGAGCGTGGCCGCAGCCGCCTTCACCGGGTCCGCCGTCACCGCGGCCCTCGTCTTCGGACTGGCGGCGCGGGGCGGCTTCCAGCAGAACCGGCTGGTGCTCGTCGGTGTCGGCGTCGCGGCCGGCACCACGGCGCTGATCAGTCTGCTGATCGTGCTGACCGACCCGTTCAACGCCACCAAGGCCCTGACCTGGCTGTCCGGTTCGACCTACGGCCGGTCCCTGCCCGACGTGCTGCCGCTCGCCGCCGTGCTGGCGGCCGGCATCGGGCTGACGGCGGTACGCCACCGGGAGCTGGACCTGGTGTCCCTCGACGAGGACACCCCCCGGCTCCTCGGACTGCGCCTGGCCCGCGGGCGGTTGGGCTTCCTCGTGCTGAGCGTGCTGCTCACCGCGACCGCGGTCGCCGCGGCGGGCACCATCGGGTTCGTCGGCCTCGTCGCCCCGCACGCGGCCCGGGCCCTCGTCGGGCGCCGGCACACCCGGGTGCTGCCGGTGGCGCTGCTGCTCGGCGCCGTACTCGTCTGCACGGCCGACCTGTTGGGCCGCACGGTCATCGCCCCCGCCCAGCTGGGCGCGGGCCTGATGACCGCCGTGATCGGGACGCCGTACTTCCTGTACATACTGGTGCGCGGCCGGAGGTAGCCGTCCGGTCCGGGACCGCCGACGGGTCCGGGCGGCGCCGCTCCAGTGGGGTGAGCGGCGACGCCCGGCCGCCGGACCGGCGGGTCAGCCGAGGGCCCGCACGGCCTGGTAGTAGGTCCACGCGGTGCTGTCGCACGCGGTCCCGGTGGCCCCGCCGTACCCGGCGCAGACCCGTTCGAGGTCCTCGTGGAAGGCGTCGTCGAGGCGTGACGTGTGGGCGGAGAAGATGCCCATGGCCTTGTAGTTGCGGTAGCCGAAGTCGTGGCGGGCACAGGAGGCGGAGAACGGGAAGCCGAACGGGTTGTCGGGGGAGGAGGAGCAGTGGTCGGTGGACCAGTCGAATCCGTAGGCGGCCCAGGCCGGCCGGTCGGCCTGGGCCGCGTTCCAGCTCTGCTGACTCGACGCGCCGGTCTGCGTCCAGCCCGACAGGACCCGCGCCTTGTCGGCCGGGGCGGCGTGGGCGGCGGTCGCGGTGCCCAGGGCGGTCACGACGGCCAGGACCGGAGCGGCGAGCACGGTGGCGAGTCTTCGGCCCATCCCACACCTCCACGGGTTGCGGACCCGGCCCTCGCGCCCGCAGGTGCATGACAAGTTGATGCCCACCGGAGCGCCCCGCCCAACCTCGAACAGCTGACGTGATGTCACGTGGCGTCCCGGGCGGGGCCGGTGAGGCAGGCCCGGAGAAAAACGCGCTGACAGTCCGTCGGCCGCGTGGCTATGCTCGCCGCGATGACGACTCACTGTGCACACAGATGGGGGGTCCCGTCCGCGCAAGGTGAGTGCTGATGCACTGCCCTGCGACGCGGCCGCCGGCCGGGTGCACCGGATGTGCCGGGCCGGGTCCATCCCGCTCACCGGCGGCGGGGGGACGGATCTGCGGGCGGGCTTCTCCCGGGCGCTGGCCGCACGGCCCCGGCCCGACGTCGTGGTCGTCCTCACGGACGGACAGACACCGTGGCCGGCGACCCGGCCACCGTGCCGGACGGTGGTGGGTCTCTTCCCCCGCGACCGGCCGCCCATGGACGAGGACGACCCCGAATACGTTCCCGACGGCCCGCCCGCGTGGGCGCGCGTGGTGACGATCGGGCCCGGGTCCGCCGCGTGGTGACGGTCGGGCCCCGGGCCCGCCGCGCGGCAGGGCCCACACGGACCTCCGCGACGACGGGGCCCGCGTGAGCCCTGCACGGGCCCGTCACCCGGCCGGCGGATGCCGTCGTGCTGCGCCGCCCCGTGCAGGGCTACGGTCGTACCGGACGCGCCCCCGGATCACCGTCCGGGGGCCGTGCGTTGGTGGTCCAAGGCAAGACGCTCCGCCGCCCGCGGGGAGATGCAGGTGCAAGGCCTGCCCAACGCTCCGAACCCTCCACCCCTCTGCCCCCGGTGACGCCCGGGGCCCGGCCGGCGCCTGCCGGGCCCCGGGCATCGGGCCTGGTCAATGGGGGTGCCGCGCACCGGATGCGGCGTCACCCGTTCCGACGCAGACTGGTCGAATGAAGGTCCATCACTCGGGACGTGAGGGGACCGTTTCGTCCCCGCACGGGCGGGCCCGGCAGAACGTGGCCCTGGCGGCCATGCTGTTCGCGGTCGCCATGACGTTCATCGACCAGACCATCGTCTCCATCGCCGCCCCCGACATCGACCGCGAACTGGGGCTCTCCACCTCCGGCATGCAGTGGGTGGTGAACGCCTACCTGCTGTCGCTGGCGGCGTTCTTCGCCCTGGGCGGCCGGCTGACGGACATTCTCGGTGCGCGGCGCGTGGTCGTGGCCGGGACGATCGTGTTCGTCGTCTCCTCCGTGCTGTGCGGCTGCGTGCCCCGAGGCGACTTCGCGCAGACCTGGCTCATCGTCTTCCGCGCCACCCAGGGACTGGGTGCCGCCCTGCTCTTCCCGGCCGCGCTCGCCGTGGTGGTCGCCGTGTTCCCGGTCGAGCGGCGAGGCAGGGCGCTGGCCCTGTTCTTCGGCCTGTCCGGCGCGCTGACCGCCGTCGGGCCGCTGCTGGGCGGCTGGCTCACCGCGTGGACGTGGCGGGCCATCTTCTGGGTCAACGTCCCGGTCGCGATCGTCGCCCTGGTCCTGACGGCCACGGCCCACATCACCGACCGGCGGCGCGACGAACGGCTGGACGTCGGCGGAGCGGTCCTCATCGCGCTGGGCATGGGGCTGAGCGTCCTCGGCTTCCAACAGGCGTACTTCTGGGGCTGGGACAACGTCGCCACCTGGGCGTGCATCGCGGGCGGGCTCGCCCTCCTCGCGCTGTTCGTCCGGTACGAGCGCGGGCAGCGCCACCCACTGATCAACCTGACGGTCTTCCGGGACCGGGCGTTCACCGTGGACTCGGTGGTGCTCTTCTTCGCGATGCTCGCCTTCGTCCCCCTGTTCTTCTTCGCCTCCGTCTACGCCCAGGTCTCGCTGAGCGCCTCGCCCAACCAGGCCGCCCTGTTCCTGCTGTACTTCTTCGCCGGCTTCGCCGTCGCCTCGCAGTGGGGCGGCCGGATCCTCGACAAACGCGGCGCCCGCCCCGCCCTCAAGATCGGCACGGTGCTCGGCGCCGTCGGCTTCGCCCTGTGGGCCGGTGAGTTGACCAACCTGTCGATGCACGACCAGTGGCCCTACGCGGCCCTCTCGGGCGCCGGCATCGGCTTCCTCCTCGCCCCGGCCTCCACGGACGCCGTCAACCGCTCCATCGGCGCCTCCTACGGCGAGGTCACCGGCATCACGCAGACGGTGCGCAACTACGCGGCCAGCGTCGGCCTGGCCGTCTTCGGGACGATGCTCGCCCACGCCACCACCGACAAGGTGGTGGACACCCTCACGTCCCACGGCGTCCCGGACGAGGAGGCCCGCGGCGTCGCACGGAGCGTCACCGAGGCGGTCACCGGCCACTCCGACGACCGCGTCCCGGAAGGCGGCGGCAGGGCAGCCGAGTCCATGCGGGAGACCATGTCGGCGATCCGCATGGACTTCGCCGAGGCCAACCAGTGGGTCTTCTACGGCATGGCCATCGCCCTGGGCATCGCCTTCCTGGTCTCCCTGCGCCACCCGGGCGGCAAGGTGACGGAGTCCGCCCCCGAGTCCGCCTCCGGCGGCCCCGGCGAGCAGCCACCGGCGGACCGGAAGTCCCCGGCCGACCCGCGCTGAGACGAGCCCGAGCCTCCGCGCTGAGAGGAGCCAGAGCCTCCGCGCTGAGACGAGCCTCCGCCGACCCGGGCGCACGCCCTCGCACCGGTGCGTCCCCTGGCGCACGCACCTGCCCTCGCACCCCCGCACGCCCTCGCATCCGCGCACGCCGGTCCACTCGCGCCCGCGCACGCCTGCCCGCTCACCCCCGCGCCCGCGCACGTATCCACGCACGTATACACGCGCACACCCGTCCGTCGGCACGCCCCCGACGCGCCCCCGACGCACCCCGACGCGTCGACCGCCCGGGAGTCGTGCGTGTTCGGTCCGTCCGGAACCTTGCCATCCGGTCTCCGCTCCGGTTCCATCCCGTCAGGAAAGTTTCCTAACTTACCCCCACGGGCGAACGGAGACCCCCCATGAGACCGGCACGACCGCACCCCCGCACGGCCGCGCTCGCCGCGGCCCTCGGCAGTGCCCTGCTCCTCACCCTCGCCACCGCGGCCGCCGCCCCCGCCGCTCCCGACCGTGCCCCGGCCACCACCCGCACCGCGACCGACGCCGCCGCAGGCGGGCTCACCGCGCAGATCACCCGGTCGTCCGCCTGGGACACCGGCTACGGAGCCGACGTCGTCGTCACCAACCACGGCACCACACCCGTGGAGGGCTGGACCGTCGAGTTCGACCTGCCCCCGGGCACCACGGTCGGCAGCCACTGGTCCGCCGCCAGGACCCAGCAGGGACAGCACCACCGTTTCACCAACGTCTCCTGGAACGCGACCGTCGCCCCCGGCGCCGGCCAGAGCTTCGGCTTCAACGCCTCCGGCCTCGGGCACCCCCTCAACTGCACCGTCAACGGCGTCCCCTGCGACGGCGGCACCCCACCGAGCGACCCGCCGGCCGACCCACCCGCCGATCCGCCCGCGGGCACCCCCGTCGCCGTCAACGGACAGCTCGAGGTCTGCGGCACCAAGCTGTGCAACGAGCACGGCAACCCGATCCAACTGCGCGGCATGAGCTCCCACGGCACCCAGTGGTACGCCCAGTGCCTGACCGACGGCTCCCTCGACGCCCTGGCCACGGACTGGAAGGCCGACGTCCTGCGGGTGTCCACCTACGTCCAGGAGGGCGGTTACGAGACGAACCCCCGGCACTTCACCGACCTGGCGAACCGTCTGATCCAGCAGGCCACCGACCGCGGCATGTACGTGATCGTCGACTGGCACATGCTGGACCCCGGTGACCCGATGGTGAATCTCGACCACGCCCGCCGGTTCTTCACCGACATCGCCCGGAGCAACCAGGGCAGGAACAACATCCTGTACGAGATCGCCAACGAGCCGAACGGGGTGAGCTGGCCGCGCATCAAGAACTACGCCGAGCAGGTCATCCCGGTGATCCGGGGCATCGACGCCGACGCGCCCGTCCTCGTCGGCACCCGGGGCTGGTCCTCGCTCGGCGTCTCCGACGGGGCCGACGAGTCCGAGGTCGTCGCCGACCCGGTCGACGCCTCGAACATCATGTACACCTTCCACTTCTACGCCGCCAGCCACGACGAGAAGTACCTGTCGGCCCTCTCCCGCGCCGCCGACCGCATCCCGGTCTTCGTCACGGAGTTCGGCACCCAGAACAGTGCCGGAGAGGGTGCCGACGACTTCCCGCGGTCCCAGCGCTACCTCGACCTGATGGCCGACAAGAAGATCGGCTGGGTCAACTGGAACTTCTCCGACGACCACCGCTCGGGTGCCGTCTTCACCCGCGGTACCTGCGCCGCCGACGGCCCCTGGACCGGCACCACGTCGCTGAAGCCCGCCGGGGCCTGGATCCGCGACCACCTCAGGACCCCGGACGACTTCCCGACCCACTGAGCCCGCTCCGCCCCCGCCCCGGTCCGGGTTTCACGCCCGGACCCCACTCCGCCCCCGTCCGGAGCGTCCGTCCGGGCGGGGGCACCCCCGGGACGTGCGGCGCCGGACGTGCGCCGTCGGGTGCGGTGCCGGACGTGCGTCGTCGGGTGCGGTGCCGGACGTGCGTCGTCGGATGTTGTCCGTGATGAGTACACCGCCGCACACCGATCCTCCGTACGGGGCAGGTCCTCGACCGCCGAACAGCGCAGGCCGTGGACCGTCACGAGGCCGGGCGGCGCTCCTCGGCCGTAGCCGAGCAGCGCCCCGCGGACGGGGCCGGGCCCCGACCGTCAGACGGCCACCGAACCGTCGGAGTCGTCCGGCACGGGCCGGAACTCCACCTCCACGACCCCGTCGACCTCACGGCACAGCTCCAGCAGCTTCACCGGGGCGGCGCCGGAGGAGAGCCGCCCGGTGAGGACCACGAACCCGTGCGAGACGGTGACCTGGACCGCGGACGGCGGCTCGCCCAGCGACCTGACCAGCACGTCCTCGACGATCTCCGTCCGGATCGCCTGGTCCTCGCGGACGAACACGCGCAGCAGGTCGCTCCGGCTGACCACACCGGTCAGCCGCCCGTCCGCACCGACCACGAGGAGTCGCTTGACACCGCGCCGGGCCATGACCCGGGCGGCGTCGACGACGCTCCAATCCTCCTCGGCGCAGAGGGGAGGCGAGGTCATCAGCCCGGCAGCGTCGACGGCCCACGCCTTCGTGGGCCGGGACGCCGGCTGCGGATCCCCGGAGTCCCCCTCCTGGCGCCCCCACATCTTGTGCAGCAGATCCGCCTCGGACACCACGCCCACCGGGCGGTCCTCGGTGTCCACGACGGGCACGGCGGTGATGTCGTATTCGAGCAGCAGGTGCGCGATCTCCTTGAACGGCGTGCCGGCCTGGATCCGCACGACCGCGTCGCTCATGACGTCGCGCACCTTCCGGTGGTTCATCGCGGCGCTTCCTCCTCGCTCCGGCGCACGCCCACGCTCCGCGACGGCCGGTGTGCGCGGGCGGCCGTCACCAACATCATTGTCCGCCATGACCTGCGGAAGCGGCGACACAGCGGGCGGGTGACGGCGGGCGGAGGCGTCGGCGGAGCCGGGGCGCGCCCGGGTCAGGGAGCCGGCACGTCGTCCACGAAGGACGTGTCCGCGGCCCGGTAGGCGCCGACCCGTTCCGCCACCTGGCCCGGTGTCAGCACCCGGTCCTTGACGTGCAGGACGTAGTCCACCTGCTGGTCGTAGGCGCGCGGGGTGGTGGAGGTCTGCCCCTGGAGGTCGATCAGCCACTGGTTGAAGTTGATCGACATCGGCCGCTCGGGCAGGTAGGCGGCGCCGTGCGTGCCGAACAGCTGCCCGTCGACGTAGTAGGTGATCGCCCGGTCGTCGATGGTCACCACGAGGTCGTGCCAGCCGGCGAAGCTCCGCCGACTCTCGGTGTGCTGGTTGACCGCCTCCCACGGGTCGGGTCGGTAGGTCTCCCACGAGGTGGTGTACAGGATGTTCGACGGCTCGCCCCAGCCGCCGTTGGGCAGGTACTCGAAGTCGTACTCCGCGTAGTCGTCGGCCATCGGGGCCGTGAGGTCGTTGATGGTGAAGAAGGTCTGCACGACGTGGTCGCCGTCCGGCCCGTGGACGGGCGCGTCGGAGAACCGCACCCGGGCGGCATAAGTGCCGTTCCGGAACTTCGTGGCACGGGTGAGGACTTCGGTGTGGACGGTGGACGCGCCGGTGCCCGCGCTGGACGTGCGCAGGTTCATCACCGAGGTGCCGCCAGAGGAGGCGAAGGTGACCCGGGAGGGGTCCCAGGTCGCCCCGGGCACCCCCGGGCCGCCCGCGTTCGACCGCACGTGCCAGCCGTGGGCCGCGAGGTCCGGGTCGGTGTGTGAGGCGTAGTCGAAGTCGTCGAACAGGGCCTGACCACCGGCTGGAGGATCGGTCGGGTCGGTCGGGTCCGTGGGATCGTCCGGGTCGTCACCGCCGGGCGCCGTGCCCCACACGGTCTCCGCGCCGATGCGGGCGGTGACCCGGTCCCAGTCGGCGTACGCGGTCCGCTCCCCGGCGAACGAGTGGTCGTCGCTCTGCCGCAGCGGCTGCCACGACGACCGGTGGAAGCGGAGCTGCAGGTCGCCGGTGTCCTCCCCGGGCGCCAGGGATCCGGCTCCGGCGGTGAAGCCGATCTCCAGGTAGCGGTCCGCCGTCGGAGTGGGCCGCTCCGGCGTCCCGAACGTGCCCGTCACGGCGGCACAGCCCCGGACGGCCCAGGAACAGGCGAAGCGGTAGGCGGCGTCCGGCGCGTCCGCCGAGAAGTAGTAGCGCACCTTCACGAGGCTCAGCGGGATCGTGGTGGACCCGGTGTTGCGGATCTTCAGCCAGGGCTCGCTCTGGTCGGCGGTCGGGCCGGTGGCGCTCGTGCGGTACTGGACGGCGACGGCGCCGTCGGCGGCCGGGGCGGCGCCGGCGGGTGCGGCTGCCAGGGCCGAACCCGCCAGGAGCGCGGTCACGGCGAGAACCGCGCGCACGCGGCGCCAAGTGGGGGGAGGAGTGCTCATCCGTGGTCCTTTCGGAGTCCCGCCGGGAAGCGGGCGTGGGGGAGCGGGGCACGGTGCGGGGCGGAGCCGGTGGGTGGTGCGTGCGTCCGGTGGGGTGGTGCCGGACGTGCGTCCGGTGCCGTGGGTGGCGTCCGGGCTCCGGAGGTACGCCGGGCGGGGCCGGGGCGGGCGGCAGCGGGCCCCGGCGGCTCCGTGCCCCGTCCGGCATGACCTGTGCAGGGAGACGCCGGGGCGGCGACGGAGCCCTGGGGACTGACCAGTTGCCCACCTCTGCCTTACCAGTGGTACGTGCCGAACGTGACACGGGCGTCGGGAGCCGTCAACCCTCTGCGAGGCAAGTCCCGTGCTGCTCATAGGCATTGCCGGCTCGTCGGTCGGAAGCCCGGAACCACGGCCCGACTCCCTTCCTGGGGTTACCAGTTAAGGTGAGGGGGCATACCAGTGCCCGGCGGCGACCAGCGGATCGCCCGACCGAAGCAGCCAGCGCGCCGGCAGTCAACGGCCCAACGACCGGCGGACCGGCAACCAGCGAACCGACGGAACAGCGACCGACGATCAACGGACCAACGACCGACGGACCGGCAGCCAACGGGTCAACGGACCAACGAGCCGCACGAACCGACACACCAACAGAGGACCGGGGGAGCCGTATGGAGATCGACGCCGCCGTCTCGGGCGCGGTGCTCAAGCGCGAGCGTGTCCGCGAAGCGATCCTGGAACTGATCGAGGCGCGACGGTCCGGCGACGCCATCCCGTCCGAACGGGCGTTGTGTGCCCGGCTCGGCGTGTCCCGTCCCACGGTGCGTGCCGCCGTGGACGAACTGGTCGGCGCCGGGTTGCTGGTGCGGGAGCACGGCCGGGGGATGTTCGTGGCCGAAGAGAAGATCACTCAGGAACTGGTCCCGGAGCGGGACTCCTTCAGTCTGCCCCGCGCGGGCGGTCGGTGGACCAGCAGGCTGATGGAGCTCCGCACCCTGCCGGCCGGGGCACGGGTCGGGCGGAGGCTGCGCCTGTCGCCGGCGGCCGGGATCCGGTACGCGGCCCGGCTCCGGCTGGTCGACGGCTCGCCCATGGCCATCGAGTACCTGCACGTACCGGCTGCGCTGGTGCCGGCTCTGACCGGCGAGGAACTGGAGCAGGGCGACCTGTACGAGCACTTTCGCGACCGCCACGGCGTGCAGGTCGGTGAGGCGGTGCAGTCCATCGAGCCGACGGTGCTGACCCGGGCCGAGGCCGACCTGCTCGACGTGCCCGAACTGTCCCCCGCCCTGCTTTTCGAGCGTCTGACCACCGACACCGCCGGCCGGCCCGTCGAGTACGTCCGCTCCCTCTACCGCGGGGACCGCTACCGCATCGTCTCCCGGCTCGCCGTCGGCCCCCGTCCCGCGGAAGCGCGGGCGCCGTCCGAGGGGCACCACCCCGGCATCCCGCCGGGGGACTTCGCGGCCGGGGGCCCGGTCACCTTCTCGACGCGCGGTGAGGTGCAGCGAGAGCCCTGACCGCAGCCCAGCAGTAGCCCCGCGACACCGACGACCCTCGCGCCGCAACCGCAGCGAACCGGAATCCGAGCGGTGAAGCGGAACTCCCCGACATGGGCCGGAACTTGCTCTTCCGCGATGCGTTGACAGGTCCCTGCCATAGCGCGACGCTGAGAGCGCTCTCATTCAGCTGAATCGGCAACAGTCGAACGGAGAAGCACCATGCTGCGCACTCTCGGACGGCGGGCCCTGGCCACGGGGCTGACCCTCGCCACGATGCTCGCCGGCTCACTCGCCGCCACCGCCTCGGCGACCCCCGCCCGGGCCGCCGCCCCCGCGCCGGCGGCCGCGGTACCGGAGACCGTCCCCCTGACGATCACCAACAACTCGGGCCGGTCGGACCGGGTGTACGTCTACAACCTGGGCACGCAGCTGTCGACCGGCCGACAGGGCTGGGCCGACGCCGGCGGCACCTTCCACCCGTGGCCCCCGGGCGGTAACCCGCCGACACCCGCCCCCGACGCCGCGATACCCGGCCCGGCGGCAGGACAGTCCACGACCATCCGCGTCCCCAAGTTCTCCGGACGCATCTACTTCTCCTACGGCCGGAAACTGGAGTTCAAGCTGACCACCGGCGGACTGGTCCAGCCCGCCGTGCAGAACCCCACCGACCCCAACCGCGACATCCTCTTCAACTGGTCGGAGTACACGCTCAACGACGACGGCCTGTGGCTCAACAGCACCCAGGTCGACATGTTCTCCGCGCCGTACACCGTGGGCCTCCAGCGCGCCGACGGCACCTCGGTGAGCGCCGGGAAACTGAAGCCCGGCGGGTACCGGGGCCTCTTCGACGCGCTCCGGGGGCAACCGGGCGGCTGGGCCGGACTGATCCAGACCCGGTCGGACGGCACCGTGCTGCGCGCGCTGTCCCCCCTCTACGGCGTGGAGACCGGCGCGCTGCCCGCCACCGTCATGGACGACTACATCAACCGCGTCTGGCAGAAGTACACGGCCTCGACCCTGACCGTCACCCCCTTCGCCGACCGGCCCGGCATCCGCTACTCCGGACGGGTCTCCGGCGGCGTCCTGCGCTTCACCGACGCCACCGGAGCGGTCGTCACCAGCTTCGAGAAGCCCGACGCCTCCTCCGTCTTCGGCTGCCACCGCAGGCTCGACGCCCCCAACGACCAGGTGCGCGGCCCCATCTCCCGCACCCTGTGCGCCGGGTTCAACCGCACGACCCTGCTGGTCAACTCCCAGCAGCCCGACACCGGCCCGGGCGCCTTCTACCGGGACCCGGTCGTCACCAACCACTACGCCCGCGCCGTGCACGCGCAGATGGCCGACGGCAAGGCGTACGCCTTCGCCTTCGACGACGTCGGTCACCACGAGTCCCTCGTCCACGACGGCGCACCGCGCCAGGCCCGGCTGTCGCTGGAGCCGCTCGACTGACACGGCGGCCGGTCACATCCGCCCTGGACACCAGTGCGGCACCACGGGCCCCATAGGGTGAAGCCCATGTCTGCCACGTTGAGTTCGAGGAGAGCGCGCGCCGCGCTCCACACCTCGGCGCGCATCTCCGGTGAACTGCTCCTCGTGCTGCTGATGGCCGCGGTGGTGCTCTGGGTCCTGGGCCGTATGTGGCCGGTGGTCTGGCCGCTGATCGTCGGCCTGCTGCTCACCACGCTGACCTGGCCCCCGGCCCGGGCCCTGCGCAACCGCGGCCTGCCCCCCGCCGTGGCCGCGTCCGTCGTGACCGTGCTGTTCCTGGCGGTCGCCGCCGGCACCGTGGCGCTGATCGCGGTGCCGGTCGCCTCCCAGTCCGGTCAGCTGACCGACGGGGTCATCGCGGGCATCGACCGGCTCCGCGAATGGGCCGCCGGGCCTCCGCTCAACATCGGGGACGACCAGATCGCCGGGGCGTTCGACGCGGCGACCGCGCGCGTCCAGGACAGCGCGGGGACCATCGCCGGCTCCGTCGTGACCGGCGTGAGCACCGTGTTCAGCGGAGTGGTCACCACCGTCCTGGCCCTGTTCCTGATGTTCTTCTTCCTCAAGGACGGGCCGCGTTTCCTGCCGTGGCTGTCCCGTCAGCTCCCCGGCCGGCTCGGGGTCCACGTCCCGGTGACGGTCGGCCGGTGCTGGGACACGCTCGGCGCCTTCGTGCGCTCCCAGGCCCTGGTCGGCCTGATCGACGCCGTGCTCATCGGACTGGGACTGTGGATCCTCGACGTCCCGCTCGTGCTGCCGCTGGCCGTGCTCACCTTCGTGTCCGCGTTCGTTCCCATCGTGGGAGCCCTGTTCGCCGGGTTCGTCGCGGTGCTCATCGCGCTGGTGTCCAACGGCCTGATGGACGCGCTGATCGTGCTGGCCATCATCGTGGGCGTCCAGCAACTCGAGGGCAACGTGTTCCAGCCCATGATCCAGAGCCGCGGGCTTGGCCTGCACGCGGCGGTCGTCCTGCTGGCGGTGACGCTCGGCGGCAGCCTGGCCGGCATCGTGGGCAGCCTGCTCGCCGTACCGGTCGCCGCGCTGATCGCCGTCGTCTGGAACCACCTCCGTGAACAGCTCGTCGAACCGCCGGCCCGACCGGACGCCGGCGAACCGGAACCAGCGCCGAGCGCCTGACGGGGGCGGGGGCCGGGGGACGGAGGCGGACCGAGCCGGCGCGGACCCCGTGCCGCCGCTCGACGGGTGCCGGTGGCGGGCCGGTGCCGCTCACGGGAGCGGCGGAGCCGGCTCAGGCGCCACGGGGCCCGGCTTCGGTCCCTCGGGCCCTACGGGGTCCGGCTCCGGTCCTCGGGATCCCGCGGGTCCGGCTCCGGTTGTTCGGCCTTCAGGGTTCCAGCTCCGGTTCCCCGGGCCCGCGCGGGTTCCCGCTCGCTCGGGATCCCGCGCCGGCGCCCCCGCCGAGGCGGACAGCGGTGAGGACAGCACCGCCCTGCACGGGCGCCGACACCGACCGTGAGGCGGGGACGGCGGGGCCCGGCCGCGCCGGGTCGCGGTGGCGCGGCAACTGCCACGCCACCCGCCCCGACCGCCCCGCACGACCACGGCCCCCGGAGTCGGCGGCAGACGCTTTTCGGCCGATGTCGTGGCGCCCGCCCCGACCTGGCCTTTTGCCGCCGTCCGCGGCTCTATGCTCTACGCGTTTGTAGAGGGTCCGGCCCCGTGCGGAGCTGTCCCTCGTGGCACACGTATGCGTAAGGAGTGGACGCCACCATGGTGTTCAAGCGACTGCTCGGCTCCCTCGGAGTCGGCGGCCCCACCGTCGACACGGTCCTCGATCCCGCCCCGGTCCGTCCCGGCGGCACCCTCACCGGGCAGGTCCGCCTCCGGGGCGGCAGCGCCGGTTTCGACATCGAGCACATCACCCTGGAGCTGGTGGCCCGGGTCGAGGCCGAGCACGAGGAGGGCGAGAGCGAAGGGGTCGTCGCCTTCGAGCGCTTCACCGTCGGCGGCGGCTTCCGCCTCGCCGAAGAGGAGCACCGTGACGTCCCGTTCGCCGTGACCCTGCCCTGGGAGACACCCGTCACCGAACTCCACGGGCAGCCCCTGGGCATCGTGCTCGGCGTGCGCACCGAACTGGCGGTGGCCGGGGCCCGGGACAAGGGCGACCTCGACGCCCTGGCGGTGGCTCCGCTGCCCGCCCAGGAAACGGTCCTCGAGGCCCTGGGACAGCTCGGCTTCGGGTTCCGCTCCGCGGACCTGGAGTACGGGCGGATCGGCGGCACCGGACAACAGCTCCCCTTCTACCAGGAGATCGAGCTCACCCCGGCGCCGCAGTACGCCCACCAGGTCAACGAGATCGAGGTGACCTTCCTGGCACACCCCGGCGGCATGGAGGTGGTCCTGGAGGCGGACAAGCGCGGGGGACCGTTCTCCGGCGGCCACGACGCGATCACCCGCTTCACCGTCCCCCACGACGGCCCGGCCGACCCGGTCGCCGAGGTCGACGGCTGGATCCGCCACCTGGTGGAGCACCGGGCCTCCTACGGCGCTCACGGCGCGTACGGCCACGGCGACCCGTACGGCGGGCACGGTCTCGGCGGTCACCACGAGGGGCACCACCGCTCCGGTCCGGGCATGGGCACGGCGGTCGCCGCGGGTGCCGCGGGCCTCGCCGTCGGTGTGGCCGGCGGCCTGGTCGCGGCCGAAGTCGTCGACGAGGTGGGGGACTTCTTCGAGGACGACGAGGACGGGGACGAGGGGGACGAGGGCTGAGCGTGCCCGGCGCGGGAGGGGCGGCCCGGGGCCACCCCTCCGTTCGTTCTACAGTGCTGTAGATTCGACGGGAGCGGGGCCACGCACGCACCGGGTCCCGACCGCGCACGCCGAGAAGGAGTCACACCGTGGGAGTTTCCCTGTCCAAGGGCGGCAACGTCTCGCTGAGCAAGGAGGCGCCGGGGCTGACCGCCATTCTGGTCGGCCTGGGCTGGGACGTCCGCACCACCACCGGTACGGACTACGACCTGGACGCCTCCGCGCTGCTCCTGGACGCCTCCGGCAAGGTGCCGTCCGACCAGCACTTCGTCTTCTACAACAACCTGCGGAGCCCGGACGGTTCGGTCGAGCACACCGGCGACAACCTCACCGGTGAGGGCGAGGGCGACGACGAGTCCGTCAAGGTGAACCTGGCCGGTGTCCCCGCCGGGATCGACCGGATCGTCTTCCCCGTCTCCATCCACGACGCCGAGAACCGGGGCCAGAGCTTCGGCCAGGTGCGCAACGCCTTCATCCGCGTCGTGAACCAGGCCGACGGTGCCGAGATCGCGCGTTACGACCTGTCGGAGGACGCGGCCACCGAGACCGCGATGATCTTCGGCGAGCTCTACCGGCACGGCTCCGAGTGGAAGTTCCGCGCCGTCGGGCAGGGGTACGCCTCCGGACTGGCGGGCATCGCCGCCGACTTCGGCGTCAACGTCTGACCGGGCCGGCCCGCCGCCGCATCCCACCGCCGCCCGGGGCCCCCGGGCGGCGTACCGGGACTGCCGGACCGTGGAGCGGGCACCCGGAGGAAGACACCAACGACTGAGGGGTGACGGACGCTCATGGAGATCTCAGGCATCATCAGCGCCATCGTCATCGGCATCGTGATCGGGGTGCTCGGCCGGCTCGTCGTCCCCGGACGGCAGCGGATCGGGGTCCTGTGGACGATCCTGATCGGCATCGTCGCCGCGTTCATCGGCACCGGCATCGCCTCCGGCCTCGGAGTCGCCGACACCAAGGGCGTCGACTGGGTCGAGTGGCTGATCCAGATCGCCCTGGCCGCGCTCGGCGTGGCCGCGGTCAGCCGGATCAAGCTGCGCGGCTGAGCGGGCGGCGCGGCTGAGCGCACCGCCCGCCGTACGCGGCGCGCTCTGTACGCGCCGCACCGCTGATCCGACCGAACGCGCCGCACCGCTGATCCGACCGTACGCGCCGCACCGCTGATCGGACCGTGCGCCCGACCGGCCGACCCGCCCAATCCGCCGAGTCCGCCGACCCGCCAAGTCCGCCGACTCGGCCGGACCCGGACCGATCGTCCCGTCCCGGTCGCGGAGTGGCGGACCGCCGCTCCCGGGACGCCAGGGGTGCTCCCGCCCCCGCGGCACCCCCGCCGTCCCGGAAGCCGAGCGAGGTCCCCGGGCCCGAGCCGAGCGAGCGTCCCCGGGCCCGAGCTGGCCCGCCTCACCGACCCGGGGGCGGCCCGGCCGACACCGGCGGAGCGTCGCTCTGCCGGAGTTCGGCGAGGAGTTCGCTCTGGCCCGCCAGCAGTTCCGTGAGGATGCGGCGGGCCGCCCGCAGGAGCTCGGCGACGTCGCCGCCGGCGAGGGCGTAGCGGACCGTGGAGCCCTCGCGCACCGACACCACGATGCCGGACCGGCGCAGCACGGCCAGTTGCTGCGACAGGCTCGACGGCTCGATGTCGATATCGGCGAGCAGGTCCCGTACCGGAACCGGCCCGTGCTGCAACAGTTCCAGCACTCTGATCCGCACCGGATGTCCGAGCATGCGGAAGAACTCCGCCTTGGCCTGATAGAGGGGGACCTGCATGCTGCGCTCTCCCTGCCGCATCGGGGTGTCCGCCGGGGCGGCGCCCGGCCGCGCCGCCCCGCCGTGTTCGTTCGCAAGCCGATCCTTCTCGCCCGGGGCCGCGCACATCCGTGGATTGGGATCATCTTGATGTGGTGACTTGAAGAAGTCTTCACATCGTGGGCATGCGTCGGCCCGGGCTTCGGGACGGTCAGACTTCCAGCTGTTCCTCGATCCGCTTGAGCTGGTGGCGGGCCATCGCCAGGTTCGACCGGGACTTGTCGAGCACCACGTACAGGAAGAGGCCGTTGCCCGACCGCCCGGTGACCAGCCGGATGAGGTGGTACTGGCCGCCGAGGGTGATGAGGATGTCCTCGATCTGCCCGGTCAGGCCCAGCAGTTCCATGGTGCGCACCTTGGCCCTGATGACGTCCGTGTTGCCGGCCGCCGCGACCGTGAGGTCCAGGTCCTTGCCCCCGCCCAGGGTTCCCAGGGCCATGCCGCTGGAGTAGTCGACGACGGCTGCTCCGAGGCACCCCTCGATGGCGGTCATGATTTCCTTCAGCGACACTTCCACACTCGCCATGGACCCATCCTCTGCTCGTAGGTGTGACGACAGGAGGCGGACGCCGCGTGTGAGCGGCTCTCGCCCTGTCCGGTGCCGGAACGTTAGGCAAGTGACCGGGGCATGTGGGGGCGTCTGACCGGTGCTGATCCGTAGTGATCGAAAACATGCGTCGGTGAACCCCTGTTCGGCCGACCTGTGCGCGAATCCCTTCGCACTGCTCCCGAAAACGCCCGACCCCGTGAGAATTGGGTGAGGGGATGGTCACACGGTTCCCGCAGCCGCTCGTCTCCGCTTCAATCAACGCGCTCACCTGCGCCTTCGTCGCGGGGTTGGTTCCGACTTGGGCGGACCTTGTGGAGATGTGACCGGGCGTCAACCCGCCCCCTGAGCAGCACTATTGATCTGACCGTGACAACTGGTCACGCTTCTCGTCATCCTCCGCGCAACGCCGTGCCGGAGGACATCCCCCCACGACGAGGAGACCCCTCTTCATGTCGCACCAGATGCGTACCGGCGCCCGCAGGATCACCCTCGCCACCTTCGTGGCGGCCGCCACCACCGCAGCCCTCCTCGGGGCACCGTCCGCCCACGCCGACGCACCCGCCCAGGGCACCGTGTACGGCCTGAACGCCGAGAACGCCGTGGCCGGCAGCTACATCGTCCTGCTCGACGAGGACACCACGTCCGCCGCCAAGAAGAAGCTGGCGAAGGAGTACGGCGGCACCCTCAGCCGCACCTACACGGCCGCCGTCGACGGCTTCTCCGCCACCGGCCTCACCGCGACCGAGGCCAGGCGCCTCGCCGCCGACCCCGCCGTCGGCACGGTCGTCGCCAACCGCACCCTGCACACCACCGCCACCCAGACCGACCCGCCGTCCTGGGGCCTGGACCGCGTCGACCAGGAGGACACCGCCGGCGACGCCAAGTACACCTACCCCGACCAGGCGGGCGAGGGCGTCACCGCCTACGTCATCGACACCGGTGTCCGCGTCACCCACGAGGACTTCGAGGGCCGCGCCCGCCACGGCTACGACGCCGTCGACGACGACGACACCGCCGACGACGGCAACGGCCACGGCACGCACGTCGCCGCCACCATCGCCGGAGCCGCCCACGGAGTCGCCAAGAAGGCCGACATCGTGGCCGTCAGAGTCCTCGACGACAACGGCTCCGGCACCACCGAGCAGGTCGTCGCCGGCATCGACTGGGTCACCGAGAACCACCAGGGACCCTCCGTCGCCAACATGAGCCTCGGCGGCGCCGCCGACCCGGCCCTGGACGCGGCGGTCAGCAAGGCCGTCGCCGCCGGCGTCACCTTCGCGGTCGCCGCCGGCAACGAGTCCGCCGACGCCGGCCAGGGCTCGCCCGCCCGTGTCCCGGAGGCCCTCACGGTCGCCTCCAGCACCAAGGACGACGCCCAGTCCGACTTCTCCAACTACGGCTCCGTCGTCGACCTGTACGCGCCGGGCTCCGACATCACCTCGGCCTGGAACGACAGCGACCAGGGCACCAAAACGATATCCGGCACCTCCATGGCGAGCCCCCACGTCGCCGGCGCGGTCGCCGTCTACCTGGCCGGCCACCCCGACGCCACCCCCGCCGCCGTCGCCACCGCACTGACCGACGGAGCCACCGCCGACAAGATCGGCAACCCCGGAGCGCAGACCCCGAACAAGCTCCTGAAGATCACCGAATAGCCCGCCGCCCACTGGGCAGCAGCCCCGGGGGGCCGCGACGGGAACCGATCCCGTCGCGGCCCCCCCGCACCGGTTCCGGACGCCCCCGCGGCACCCGGCCGCCGGTGCGGACGACGAGACCGGCGCCGGTGAGTGGCCCGGTTCACATGGCGTACCGGACGTGCCACCGACACGATGGTCTTCGTCACCGGCAGGCTGAAGGGATCAAGAATGTTCCGCAAGGTGCTGGTCGCCAATCGCGGTGAGATCGCGATTCGGGCGTTCCGCGCGGGCTACGAGCTGGGTGCCCGGACCGTGGCCGTCTTCCCGCACGAGGACCGCAACTCGCTGCACCGGCTCAAGGCCGACGAGGCCTACGAGATCGGCGAGCCCGGTCACCCCGTGCGCGCCTACCTCTCCGTCGAGGAGATCGTGCGCGCCGCGCGCCGTGCCGGGGCCGACGCCATCTACCCGGGATACGGCTTCCTGTCCGAGAACCCCGAGCTGGCGCGGGCCTGCGAGGAGGCGGGCATCACCTTCGTCGGACCGAGCGCGCACATCCTGGAGCTGACCGGGAACAAGGCCCGCGCCGTGGCCGCCGCCCGGGAGGCGGGCGTGCCCGTCCTCGGCTCCTCCGAGCCGTCCACCGACGTCGACGCCCTCGTGCGGGCCGCCGACGACATCGGCTTCCCCGTCTTCGTCAAGGCGGTCGCCGGCGGCGGCGGACGCGGCATGCGCCGCGTCGAGGAACCCGGCCAGCTGCGCGAGGCCATCGAGGCCGCCTCCCGCGAGGCGGCGTCCGCCTTCGGCGACCCGACCGTCTTCCTGGAGAAGGCCGTCGTCGAACCCCGCCACATCGAGGTGCAGATCCTCGCCGACGGCGAGGGCAACGTCATGCACCTCTACGAGCGGGACTGCTCCGTGCAGCGCCGCCACCAGAAGGTCGTCGAACTCGCCCCCGCGCCGAACCTCGACCCCGCCCTGCGCGACCGCATCTGCGACGACGCCGTACGCTTCGCCCGGCAGATCGGCTACCGCAACGCCGGCACCGTGGAGTTCCTCCTCGACCGCGACGGCAACCACGTCTTCATCGAGATGAACCCCCGCATCCAGGTCGAGCACACGGTGACCGAGGAGGTCACCGACGTCGACCTCGTCCAGTCGCAGCTGCGCATCGCCGCCGGTGAGACCCTCGCCGACCTCGGCCTCTCCCAGGAGACCGTCACCCTGCGGGGCGCCGCGCTCCAGTGCCGCATCACCACCGAGGACCCCGCCAACGGCTTCCGCCCCGACACCGGCCGGATCAGCGCCTACCGCTCCCCGGGCGGCTCCGGCATCCGCCTCGACGGCGGCACCACCCACGCCGGCACCGAGATCTCCGCCCACTTCGACTCCATGCTGGTCAAACTGACCTGCCGGGGCCGGGACTTCGCCACCGCGGTGGGCCGCGCCCGGCGCGCCGTCGCCGAGTTCCGCATCCGCGGCGTCGCCACCAACATCCCCTTCCTCCAGGCGGTCCTGGACGACCCCGACTTCCAGGCCGGCCGGGTCACCACCTCCTTCATCGAGCAGCGCCCGCACCTGCTCACCGCGCGCCACTCCGCCGACCGCGGCACCAAGCTGCTGACCTACCTCGCCGACGTCACGGTCAACAAGCCGCACGGCGAACGCCCCGAACTCATCGACCCGCTGACCAAGCTGCCCGAGGTCCCGGCCGGGGAACCGCCCGCGGGCTCCCGTCAGCGGCTCGCCGAACTCGGCCCCGAGGGCTTCGCCTCCTGGCTGCGCGCGTCCCCCACCATCGGCGTCACCGACACCACCTTCCGCGACGCCCACCAGTCGCTGCTCGCCACCCGGGTCCGCAGCAAGGACCTGCTGGCCGTCGCCCCGGTGGTCGCCCGCACCCTGCCCGAGCTGCTCTCCCTGGAGTGCTGGGGCGGCGCCACCTACGACGTCGCCCTGCGCTTCCTCGCCGAGGACCCCTGGGAGCGCCTGGCCGCCCTGCGCGAGGCCGTGCCCAACCTCTGCCTGCAGATGCTGCTGCGCGGCCGCAACACCGTCGGCTACACCCCCTACCCGACCGAGGTCACCGACGCCTTCGTCCAGGAGGCCGCGGCCACCGGCATCGACATCTTCCGCATCTTCGACGCCCTCAACGACGTCAACCAGATGCGCCCCGCCATCGACGCCGTCCGCGAGACCGGCACCGCCGTCGCCGAGGTCGCCCTCTGCTACACGGCCGACCTGTCCGACCCCTCCGAGCGGCTCTACACGCTCGACTACTACCTCCGCCTCGCCGAGCAGATCGTCGAGGCCGGCGCCCACGTCCTGGCCGTCAAGGACATGGCGGGACTGCTGCGCGCCCCGGCCGCCGCGACCCTGGTGTCCGCCCTGCGCCGCGAGTTCGACCTGCCCGTCCACCTGCACACCCACGACACCGCCGGCGGACAGCTCGCCACCTACCTCGCCGCGATCCAGGCCGGCGCCGACGCCGTCGACGGAGCGGTCGCCTCCATGGCCGGCACCACCTCCCAGCCGTCCCTGTCGGCGCTCGTCGCGGCCACCGACCACTCCGAGCGCCCCACCGGCCTCGACCTCCAGGCCGTCGGCGACCTGGAGCCCTACTGGGAGAGCGTCCGCAAGGTCTACGCGCCCTTCGAGGCCGGCCTGGCCTCCCCGACCGGCCGCGTCTACCACCACGAGATCCCCGGCGGTCAGCTCTCCAACCTGCGCACCCAGGCCATCGCGCTGGGCCTCGGCGACCGCTTCGAGGACATCGAGGCGATGTACGCCGCCGCCGACCGCATGCTCGGCCGCCTGGTGAAGGTCACCCCCTCCTCCAAGGTGGTCGGCGACCTCGCCCTGCACCTGGTCGGCGCCGGTGTCTCCCCCCGCGACTTCGAGGAGTCCCCGGACCGCTTCGACATCCCCGACTCGGTCATCGGGTTCCTGCGCGGCGAACTGGGCACCCCGCCCGGCGGCTGGCCCGAGCCCTTCCGCACCAAGGCCCTGCGGGGCCGCGCCGAGGCCAAGCCCGTGCAGGACCTGAGCCCCGACGACCGGACCGGCCTCGCCAAGGACCGCCGGGCGACCCTCAACCGGCTGCTCTTCCCCAGCCCCACGCGGGAGTTCGACACCCACCGCAGCTCCTTCGGCGACACCAGCGTCCTGGACAGCAAGGACTTCTTCTACGGTCTGCGCCCGGGCAAGGAGTACAGCGTCGACCTCGAACCCGGGGTGCGGCTGCTCATCGAGCTCCAGGCCATCGGCGACGCCGACGAGCGCGGCATGCGCACCGTGATGGCCACGCTCAACGGGCAGCTGCGGCCGATCCAGGTCCGCGACCACGCCGCCGCCTCCGACGTCCCCGTCACCGAGAAGGCCGACCGCGCCAACCCCGGCCACGTGGCCGCCCCGTTCGCCGGCGTGGTCACCCTCGCCGTCGCCGAGGGCGACCAGGTGTCGGCGGGCGCCACGGTGGCGACCATCGAGGCCATGAAGATGGAAGCCGCGATCACCGCCCCGAAGGACGGCACCGTGTCGCGGCTGGCCATCAACCGCATCCAGCAGGTGGAGGGCGGCGACCTCCTGGTCGAACTCGCCTGATCCGACCCCGGCCCCGGGCCGACGGGACCGCGCGGGACGGACGGCGAAGCAGCCGCTCGCCCCCGGCAGGACGACGCCCCTGTGCGCCTCCTGCTGGGGTGCGGGCGTCCCGGGGACGGGCCCGGCGCGGGACACGGCACCTCGGTCGTCTCCCGCGGCCGTGGTGCCAGGGTGTCCGGCCGGCGGAGCCTCCAGAGCCTCCGGCGGGTCCGCGGGTCCCGGGGACCAGGGGTTCAGGTGCCCGGGTCCGGGGCCCACGGGTCGCCGGGATCACGAGTCCCCGGGATCACGCGGTTTCCGGGGTGCGACGAGGCGGGCGGCAGGGCGCTCCGGCGGGCCCCACCGGGCCGCCCGCCTGGCGGCCGAGCGCCCGGCGGGCGGCCCGGGCGAGGGCGTCGGACCGGGAGCCGGGAGTAACTTCGAGGTCGGCGCATCAGCGCAACAACGCACCAGCTCATCGGCGCGGAGGGCCCGTTGCCCGTCGGCAGTCGAGCCACCCCACCCGGCCATTCCGGTGGTTTCGATGGGGCTGCCGTGTGCTCGTGTGGGGCCGGGGTTACGGGAGCAGTATGAGCTCTTTGCGACGTGTTTCCCCTGTGCGTTCCCTCGCCGTCGTCTGTGCGCTGGGCGCGTCCACCCTGCTGCTGACCGCCTGCGGGAGCAGCGGTTCCGACCGCGCCGATGTCGCCGCGGCGGCCCCGACCAGCCCGGGTGCCACCTCGGCGACCGCGACCTCCGCCTCGCCCTCCCCGTCCGCCTCGCTGAGCGAGGAGCAGACCGAGCGCAAGAACCTGCTCAGCGCGGCGAAGGTCAGCTGGGACAAGGCGGCCGACACGGCCGTCCAGGAGGTACCGGACAGCCGGCTGGTGGGCCTGGAACTGAAGGCCACGCCCGCCGACGCGACGGCCTCTCCGGCAACGTCCTCGCCGGGTACCGCCTCCCCCGGGACGGCCTCGCCGGGGACCGCGAGCCCCAGCTCGCCCGCCCCGGCCCCGTCACCCGGCGCTCCGGAGTGGGAGGCCCAGGTCGCCACCGAGGACGGCACCGTGCACCGGGTCGAGATCGACGCGGTGAGCGGCGAGGTCTTCCGCACCCGGGTCGAGGAGGACCAGAGCGCGGACGACAAGCAGCAGGTCGCCACCTGGCTGAGCGACGCCACCCAGTCGCCGGATCAGGCCGTCAAGGCCGCTACGGACCGGGCCGACGGCACCGTCATGGGGCTCGAACTCGACCAGGACGACAACGAGCAGCTGATGTGGGCCGTCGACGTCGTCGACCCCGACACCTGGGTGCTCACGACCGTCGACGTCGACGCCGCCAGCGGAGAGGTCCAGAACCAGCAGGTCGACCGCGACTGACGGCCTCCCCCGAGGAGCCGGGCCGCCCGCCCCCGACGCGGGCGGCCCGCGGTGGTCCGTTCAGCCGAGGAAGTCGCCGACCAGGACGGCGAACTCGTCCGGCGTGACGAGGCGGACACCGAGCTCCTCCGCCTTGGCCCGCTTGGACCCGGCGCCCTCGCCCGCCACGACGAGCGACGTCTTGCGGGACACGCTCGACGAGGAGCGACCGCCGGCCCGTTCGACCAGTTCGTTCATCTCGTTGCGGGAGAGCTTCTCCAGCGGGCCGGTCATCGCGCCCGTGACCACCACCCGCATCCCGGCCAGCGGACCCGCCGGCGCCTCCGTCGCGCCGCTGTCGCCCGTGCCAGTGTCCCCGGTGGCCGTGTCCCCGGTGGCCGTGTCCTCGTCCGGCGGGGGAGTGGCACCGGGCTCGGTCATGGAGACCCCGGCCGCCACCAGCTTGTCCACGAGCGGTGCCAGCAAGGCGAGTTCGGCCACGATCGCCGCGGCCTTCTCCGGTCCGATGCCGTCCACCCGCTGCATGGCCGTCGCGTCGGCGGCCCGGATGCGGTCCATGGTGGCGAAGTGCCGGGCGATGCGCCGCGACATGGATCTGCCGGTGCCTCGCACCCCGAGCGCGCACAGCACCCGTGACAGCGGCCGCTGCTTCGCCCGGTCGATCGCGGCGAGCAGGTTGTCGGTGCTCGTCTCCCCCATCCGCTCCAGCGCCAGCAGTTGGTCGCGCCGCAGGGCGAACAGGTCCGCGAGGTCGGTGACCAGGCCGGCGTCGACGAGCTGGACGATCCGGGTGGACCCCAGACCCTCGATGTCGAGCTGGTCGCGGCCGACGGCGTACGCCAGCGAGGCCACCAGGTGGCAGGTGCGTCCCTGGCTGCAGCGCCAGCGCTCCTCCCGCCTGTCGATGTCCGACCCGCAGCGCGGACACTGCGCGGGGAACTCGATCGGCCGCTCCTCGCCGGTCCGCAGGTGTGCGACGGGTGCCTGGACGCGGGGGATGACGTCGCCCGCGCGCAGGACCATGACATGGTCGCCCAGGCGCAGGTCGCGTCGGGTGATGTCGGCGGGGTTGTGCAGCGTGGCGTAGGTGATGGTGGAGCCGTCGAGGACGACGGGTTCGAGGACCGCGCGCGGGGCGATGATGCCGGTGCGGCCGACGTTCCACTCGACCTCCAGCAGCCGGGTGATCTTCTCGGCGGCCGGCAGTTTGTACGCGACCGCCCAGCGGGGGGCGCGCGACCCGGAACCCGCCGCGTGCCGGTCGGCGGCGAGGTCGGCCTTGACGACGACTCCGTCGATGCCGAACGGCAGCTCGGCGCGGATCGCGGCGATCTCCGCGACCCGCTCCAGCACCCGCTCGGCGCTCTCCGTGACGATGTCCGCGGCGGCCGTGCGGACGCTGGTGTGCACGCCCAACTCGTCCGTCAGGGACATCAGTTCACCGTAGGTCAGCTCACCGAGCCGGTCGGCGGTCGCGGGATCGGTGCCCGGCAGGGCGAGCAGCCCGTACCCGAAGAAGGTCATCGGCACGGTGTAGGCGCGCTCCTTCGCCCGCAGGGTGCCCGCGGCGGCGTTGCGCGGGTTGGCGAACGGCTGCCCGCCGTGACCGGTGCGCACCTCGTTGGCGTACGCGAACTGTGCCGTCGTCATGAGGACTTCGCCCCGCACCTCCAGGGTGACCGGGTCGGTCAGCCGCTCGGGCAGCCCCTCGACGGTGCCGATCGCGTGCGAGACGTCCTCCCCGGCCGTCCCGTCGCCGCGGGTGATCAGCCGGGTGAGGCGGCCCTCGGTGTAACGGGCGGCGACGGCCAGGCCGTCCAGCTTCGGTCCGACGGCGAACCGGGTGACGTCGCGTCCGGTCCGGCGTGCCAGGGACGCCGTCCAGGCGGTGAACTCCTCGGCGGAGAAGACGTTGTCGAGGCTGAGCATCGGCACCGTGTGCGGCACGTCGCCCTCCGCCGCGCCGCCCGCGACCTTCCCGGTGGGCGACCGGGGCAGCACCTGGTCGGGGTGCGCCGCCTCCCAGGCGGCGATCTCGCGGACCAGGCGGTCGTAGGCGTCGTCGTCCAACGGCGAGGTGCCGCCCGCGTAGTAGGCGGCCGCCGCGTCGACGGCGGTGTCCACCGCGCGGGCGTAGGAGGGGGCGTCCACGATCAGTGCTGCTGATGTCGTCATGACCGTCATCCTGCCGCCCACCACTGACAGTCGGGCCGAGCGTCGGCCGCCCCCGGCCTGCTCAGCGGGCCGGTCCGACGATCAGGCACCAGTAGCCGCCGTGGCTGCCGATGCCGATCCGGCCGCCCTGCGGCACCAGTGCCGGGTCCGGCGGGCCCACCGAGGCCATCGAGCACACCGGGTCACCGACGACCCCGGCGGCGGCCATCCGCCGCGCGGCGGCCACCGCGGCGGGGGAGGTGTACCAGGAGGTGGTCGGCCCGGTGACCGTCGGGCCCGTGGGCCGCGCGGCCGAGGGGGAGGGCTCGGCCGGTGTCGACGGGTGAGGCGCCGTCGGGTGCGGGCGCGGTGTCGCCGGGCTCGGCGTCGGTGCCGCCGTCCGGGTGACGGTCGGCGCCGGTGCGGTGTGTGAGGGCGAGGCGCCCGGTGTGCTGGGGGCGGACCGGGACGGCGCGGTCCCCGGCGTCCGGGGCGAGGCGGGCGCCGGGGTACGGGAGGTGGGGGGCCGGGGTGCGGTGGACGGGGGGCGCGGTGTCGGGGCGGACGAGGCCGTCCGGCGGGGCGGGGTGCCCTCGGGGGTCGTCCGGCGGGGCGGGGTGCCCGGCGAGGCCGGCCGCGCGGTGTCCGGTGTGCCGGGCGTCCGGCCGGCCGTGCGCGACTCCCCCGGCGTGGGCGCGGCCGTCCGGGAGGGCGGCGGCGCGGCCGTGAGCGAGGCGGTCGGAGCCGTCGTCGCCGTTGTCGTCCCGTCCTCCGTGGGCTCTGCCGTACCGGACGTCTCCGGGGGAGACGAGTAGGTCGGCAGTGGGTCCAGCGTCGGCAGGGTCAGATCCGTCGAGGCGGACGGCGTGGGGCTCGGTGTGTCGCCGTCCTGCGAGACCAGCGCCCACACACCGACACCGCCGAGGGCGAGTGCGACGGCGCCGCCCACGATCCACGGGGCACGCCGGGGCGGGCGTCGGTGACGGTTCATGCACCCACTGTGCTACGGGACCGGTCGGAACGCTCCCTCGCCGGCTCCGCCGGAAGGGCGTCGCCCCGCCTCGATGCCGGCGGCCGAGCCCCGGGCCGCCCCCGTGACCCGGCCTCGCGGGGAACGTCCCGTACGAGCCGGGGCCGGCCCGGAACCGTCCGCACCGGATCACCTGACCGGCGGTGCGGACCCCTCACTGGAGCCGTTCTCGTGCGGGGGCATCTGGTCCATCGCCGCGAGCTGCAGCCGCAGCGCCAGCCGGGTCCGGGGGGAGGAGACGTCCACGGGCGCCACCTCCTCCAGCTTGCGCAGCCGGTAGCGCAGGGTGTTGGGGTGGACCCGCAGCACCCGCGCGGCGCTCTGCGGGTCCCCGAAGTGGTCCAGCCAGGCGGCGAGGGTGGCGAGGTAGGGGGTGCCGTGCTCCTCGTCGTGGCCGCGCAGCTCGGCGAGCGGCCCGCCGAGGAGACCGGCGTCGATGCCGACGGCGGCCCGGGCGCGCTCCACGACGACGGTGTCCCAGGCGTCCTCCATCAGCACCGTCCCCGCACCGGTGTCGCGCGGCAGCCGGCCGGTGCCGATCAGCCGGTGCAGCTCGACGGCCTCCGCCCGGGACCGGGGGAGCCGGTCGGGGGCGGACACCGGGGAGCCGGCCGCCGCGAACAGCCCGGGGTCGTGCGCGCGCACCTCGGCCAGGACGTGCCGCAGCCAGCGGAGGCCGCCCGCCTCGGCGGCCGCGGGGGTGCCGCGCCGGGTGCCGTGCCGGTCGGTGACCAGGGCGAGCAGCAGCCCGTCGAGATCCGTGAGCAGCGGCTGGTGCCAGCCGAAGCGGCGGGCGACCGACTCCCACAGGTCCAGCTGCCGGCGGATGTCGCCGGTGCCCTCGGGGGAGCCGAGGGCCACCACCCGCCACGGACCGGCCGGCAGGACCGGCCCCACGTCGGGGCCGGCGTCCGTGCCCGGGCCGCCGGGAGCGAGGGCGGCGCCCTCGCTCAGGGCCGCCCGCAGTTGCCCGGCCGACACCCGGCGGGCGATGCCCGCCTCGGCCCGCAGCCGCAGCAGGTGCAGGGCGATGACGGACGCCACGTCGCCCAACTCCCGGATGCGCTCCGGGGCGACGGGCGACTTGACCACGGCCCAGATGGAGCCCAGCCACTCCCCGCCCGCCCTGACCGGGACGATCAGCCGGGGCAGGGTGCCGTCGGGACCCGCGGGCGTCCACACCGGGTCGGCGGAACGGGCCAGCCTCCGGAACACACCGCTCGCCCGGAAGTGCGTGAGCGTCTCCGGCGGGACCCGTCGCCCCACGATCGTGGAGACCCGCGCCGGGTCGGTGGTGTCCTGCCGGGCCGAGTAGGCGAGCACCCGGGACTGCGCGTCCTCGACCGTCACCGGGGCGTCGATGATCTCGGCCGCCTTGTCGGCCAGGGCGAACAGGTCGTGGTGCGGGCCGGGGGCGCCGAACACCCCGGTGCCGGGCGCGGCGGCATGGTCCAGGACACCCCTCAGCAGCCACACCACGTGCGCCCAGGACGTGTGCGGGCGCAGCTCCACCAGGGCCGGACCCGCCGCCCGCCGGGCGGCGCGGGTCACCCGCGGGTCGGCGGCGACGGGACCCTTCAGCACGACGCCCGCGGCCTGCGCGGCGGCGGCCCGGTCCAGCAGCGCGAGGGCGCCTTCCCGGTCGGTGACCCCGACGCCCAGCACCAGCTCGCCCGGCCGTCCGCCCGCGTCACCGGGCTCGGCGAGGCTGACGTCGTGCACCTCCGCGTCCCCGGCCGCGACGACCGTGCGCAGGAAGCCCGCGCCCAGGGCGTCCACCAGGTCGGTGACGGCGATCATGCCCCGCACCCTGCGGCGACGGCTCGTACGCGTGTGGTCATGCACACATTGTGGCCCACGCGGATGGTGCGCGGAGCACCATCTGCACGCGCTGTCTTGGCCCATCAGCACAAAGACAACGCCCCCGGGCCGGGCCCACCATCGACATAGGCCCCCTGTTTTTTTCCTGTCCCCGGAAGTACGTGAGAAGAGGTTCCGCATGGCCCGCCCTTCCTCGCCCGCATCCAACGGCCCGAGCCGTGTCGCCGTCGTCGGTGCCGGCATGGTCGGCCTCTCCACCGCCTGGTTCCTCCAGGAGCGGGGCGTCGAGGTGACCGTCTACGACCGTGAGGGCGTCGCCGCGGGTTCGTCCTGGGGCAACGCCGGATGGCTGACGCCCGGACTGGCCACGCCGCTGCCGGAACCCGCCGTCCTCACCTACGGCGTGCGCGCCGTGCTCAGCCCGTCGTCCCCGGTCTACGTGCCGCCGAGCGCGAACCCCAGCCTGCTGCGGTTCCTGACCGGCTTCGCCCGCAACAGCACCGCCACCCGGTGGCTGCGCGCCATGCGCGCCCTGGTCCCCATCAACGACCTGTCGCTGTCCAGCTTCGACCTGCTGGCCGATGGCGGTGTCGAGGCCCGCACCCTCGACGCCAAGTCGTTCCTCGCGGCCTACCGCACGGCCGAGGAGCGCACGGTGCTGCTGGAGGAGCTGGAGCAGATCCACGCGGCGGGCCAGAGCATGGAGTTCGACGTGCTCGACGGCGACGAGGCCCGGGGCATCGAGCCGTCCCTGTCCGACGAGGTCGGCGCGGCCATCCGGCTGCACGGCCAGCGTTACATCGACCCGGGCCACTTCGTGCACGCCCTGGCGGACGCCGTCCGCGCCCGGGGCGGGCGGATCGAGGAGCGCACGGAGATCACCGACCTGCACGACACCGGCAGCACCGTCGCGATCCGCACCGCGGACGCCGCGGTCGAGCGCTTCGACTCGGTCGTCCTGGCCACCGGCGCCTGGCTCGGTCGGCATGCCCGGAAGTTCGGCGTCCGCTCCGTGGTCCAGGCGGGCCGCGGCTACAGCTTCAGCGTGCCGATCGAGCACGTCCCGACCGGTCCGGTGTACTTCCCCGCCCAGCGGGTCGCCTGCACCCCGCTCGGAGACCGGCTGCGCGTCGCCGGGATGATGGAGTTCCGCAAGCCGGAGGCCCCGCTGGACTCCCGCCGGATCAACGCCATCGCCGAGGCCGCGCGCCCGCTGCTCCGCGGGGCGGACCTGAACGCCCGCGAGGACGAGTGGGTCGGCTCCCGCCCGTGCACGACCGACGGGCTCCCGCTCATCGGGGCCACCAAGTCGCCCCGGGTCTTCGCCGCGGGCGGCCACGGCATGTGGGGCATCACCCTGGGCCCGGCCACCGGCCTGCTGCTGGCCGAGACCATGGTCACCGGGCGCCGTCCGGCGGAACTCGCGCCGTTCGACCCGCTGCGCTGACCGCCCGTGCCGCGGGGCGGGCGGGGAGGGGCCACGGCCACCGTCCCCCACCCGCCTCGCGGCACACCCCCGCCGACGCGGACCGGTACGCCGCCCACACGGACCGGACTCTCCCGGCGCGGACCGGCACGCCCCCGCCGACGCGGACCGGCACTCCACCGGCGCGTGGACCTGCACGTTTCCGGTGCGCGGGCGGGCATGCCGCCGACGCGGACCTGCACGCTTCCGTCGCGCGGACCGACACGCTCCCCGCGCGGACCGGCGCGCGCCCCGACACGGCCCCACGGGACCGGGCGAGGGCGCTGACGGTCCGTAGCATGACGCCCATGACGCCCATGAGGACCGGCACCGTCCCCGGCCTGATGAAGGCCGCCTACATCGACGCCGTCGGCCCGGCCGACGCGATCCGCCACCGGGACCTCCCCGTACCGTCGTACGGCCCCACCGACGTCCTCGTCCGGGTGCGCGCCGTCGCCGTCAACCCGGTGGACACCTTCGTGCGGTCCGGTGCCTACGCCACCCCCGTCCCCTTCCCGTTCGTCGTCGGCCGTGATCTGGTCGGGGAGGTCGCCGCGGCCGGGCCGGGCGCCGTCGGGTTCGCCCCCGGCGATCCGGTGTGGTGCAACAGCCTGGGGCACGCGGGCCGGCAGGGAGCCGCGGCCCAGTACGCCACCGTCGCCGCCGACCGGCTCTACCCGGTCCCGCCCGGTGTCGACGAGGAGCAGTTGGTGGCCGCCGCCCACCCCGCGGCCTCGGCCTGGCTGGCCTTGTTCCGGCACGGCGGCCTGACCTGGGGGGACACCGTCTACATCGGCGGCGCGGCCGGCAATGTCGGCGGTGCCGCCGTCGCCCTGGCCGCCGCGGCAGGGGCGCGCGTGCTGTGCACCGCACGGGCCGAGGACGTCCCGGCGGTCCGCGCGCTGGGCGCCGCCGAGGTCCTCGACTACCGGGCGCCGGACCTGACCGCGCGGCTGCGCCGGGCCGCGCCCGACGGCGTCGACCTCCACCTCGACACGTCCGGGCACGGGGCGCTGGCCGACTCCGTAAGCCTGCTGGCCCACGGCGGGCGCATGGTCGTGATGGTGGGACTCGGCGGGGGGCCGGGCGAGCTGTCACCGGGCAGCCTCTACACCAAGGACGCGAGCATCGTGGGGTTCGCCATCAGCAACGCCTCGACGGGCGACCTCGCGGCGGCGGCCCGGGCGGTCGGGCGCCTGCTGCGCGAGTCGCCGTGGCGCCCGCGCATCGCGGGCTGGCTGCCGCTGTCGGAGGCGGCCGAGGCCCACCGCCGGCTGGAGGCCGGAGCGGTCCGCGGCCGACTGGTCCTCACCGTTCATTGACCGTCCGCCGCTTGTCCGGGACACCGCCGGGTACCCGGCGGTGCATGCAGTGGCAACAGGTGCAGCAGGGACCGTCGGCGGTGTACGTGGTGGTGCTCGACCCGGGCGAGGACGCCGTCCGCGCCCTCACCGACTTCGCCCGGGAACGGTCCCTGGGCGCCTCCCAGATCACCGCCGTGGGCGCCTTCTCGGAGGCGGTCGTCGGCTGGTTCGACCGGGAGGCCATGGACTACCGGCCCATCCCGGTCGACGAACAGTGCGAGGTGCTGTCGCTCATCGGTGACGTCGCCGTCGGCGACGACGGACCGGCGCCGCACCTGCACGCCGTGCTCGGCCTGTCCGACGGCTCCACCCGGGGCGGCCACCTGCTGTCGGGCCGTGTCTGGCCGACGCTGGAGGTCATCGTCCGGGACAGCCCCGCCGAGCTGGCCAAGACCCACCACCCCGAGCTGGGCCTCGCCCTGATCGACCTCGGCTGAGCGGGGACGGGGCGTGTCAGCCGGCCGGGGCGGGGGGCGCGGGGGCCTCGCGCAGGCGGGACAGTTCGTGGTTCATCTCCGCGAGGAAGCGGACGACCACCAGCAGCTCGTCCCGGGTGAAGCGGCCCCGCGCGGTGTCGGTGCTGAGGGCCAGCGGCCGGAAGAACTCCCGCGCGACCTCCCGGGCGGCGTCCGCGTAGTGCAGGTGCACCACGCGGCGGTCCTCGGCGGCCCGGACGCGCCGTATGTGTCCGGCCTTCTCCAGACGGTCGACGCAGGCGGTCATCGCGCCCGACGTCAGGTTCAGGTGCTTGCGCAAGCGGCCGGGTGTCATCGGGCCGAGCGCCGGATCGTCGTCCAGGATCGCGATCAGCGCCCGCATGTCGGTCAGGTGCAGGTCCTGGGCCTGCGCGAACTCCTCGGTGACACGGTTCAGCTCGCCGTTCATCCGGCGCAGAAGAACCGCGAAGGACTGCAACCCTGTGGGGTCGTCCTGGGGAACAGAAGGCGAGGGGGTGCTGACCGGGCCGCTCATGGGCCCAGTATATATTTGCTCGACCATCGAGATACTTGACCATCGAGTCAATTCCTCGATTCTTTCTCCCTTCTCATGTCCCCGTCCCGTGTGTCGTCCGCAGCATCCGAAGGAGTCCGATGAGAACCGCACCGCGCTGGGCCCGGTGGGCCGTACCACTCGTCCTGCTGGTGGTGTGGCTGGGTGTGGGCGGCACCCTCGGGCCGTACGCGGGCAAGCTGGGCGAGGTCGCCACCAACGACCAGTCGACGTTCCTGCCCGAGAGCGCCGAGTCCACGCAGGTCCTGGAGGCCCGTGAGGCGTTCGACCAGTCCGGTACGCAGCCCGCCATCGTGGTCTGGACGGCGGACGGCGAACGGATCACCAAGGACCAGCAGACCGCGGCCACCGAAGCCGTCGCCGGACTCGCCGGGCAGCCGGGTGTCGTCGAACGCCCGTCGCCCGCCTTCGTCTCCGACGACGGCCTGGCCCTGCAGGCGGTCGTCCAACTGGAGACCGACCTCGGCGACGAACTGCCCGAAGTCCTGGAGGACGTGCGCGCGGCCGCCGGGGACGTCCCCGGCACCACGGCACAGATCGCCGGCCCCGCCGCCAGCCAGGCCGACCTCTCGGACGCCTTCGCCGGCATCGACGGACTGCTGCTGGGCGTGGCCCTGAGCGCCGTCCTGCTGATCCTCCTGCTCGTCTACCGCAGCGTCCTGCTGCCCCTCGTCATCATCCTCGGCTCGGTGTTCGCCCTGGCGCTGGCGTGCGCGGTGGTCTACGTCCTCGCCGACCGGGACGTCGTCATGGTCGACGGCCAGGTCCAGGGGATCCTCTCCATCCTGGTGATCGGCGCCGCCACCGACTACGCCCTGCTGCTGGCCGCGCGCTTCCGCGAGGAGCTGGCGGTGCGGGGCGACAAGGTGACAGCCGCCCTCGTCGCGGTGCGCCGCTCCTTCGGAGCGATCACCGCCAGCGCCGCCACCGTGGCCCTCGGCCTGCTCGCGCTGCTCGCCAGCGACCTCACCAACACCCGCGCCCTCGGGCCCGTGGGGGCCATCGGCATCGCCTGCGCCGTGCTGTCGACGCTGACCTTCCTGCCCGCCGTGCTGGCCCTGCTCGGGCGGGCCGCCTACTGGCCGTCCCGGCCTAAGGCGCCCGACACGGACGAGGACGGCAAGGGCATCTGGCACCGAGTCGCCGCGACCGTGGACCGCCGTCCGCGCCGCACCTGGGTCGTCACCGCGCTCGGCCTGGCCCTGCTCGCGGGCTTCTCCTCCACCCTGACCGCCAAGGGCGTGCCGCTGGACGAGATCTTCGTCAACGACGCCCCCTCGGTCTCCGCCCAGAAGACGCTCGCCGAGCACTACCCGGGCGGCTCGGGCAACCCCGCCGTCGTCATCGCGGACGCCGACCGCGCCGCCGAGGTGACGGCCGCCGCCGAGGACACGAAGGGCGTGGCGTCGGCCGCCCCCGTCTCCGAGTCGGGACGGCCGGGAGCCGGCGAACCGCTCGTCGTCGACGGCCGGGTCCGCATCGACGTCACCCTGAGCGACTCCGCCGACAGCGACGCCGCCAAGGACACCGTCCAGCGGCTGCGGGACGCGGTGCACGCCGTGCCCGACGCCGACGCTCTGGTCGGCGGCTACACCGCCCAGCAGTACGACACCCAGCAGACCGCCTCCCGCGACCGCATGGTCATCGTGCCCGTCGTGCTCGGCATCATCCTGCTGATCCTGGTCGCCCTGCTGCGGTCCCTGCTCGTCCCGGTGCTCCTGGTGGCGACGGTCGCGCTGAACTACCTGGCGACCCTCGGCGTCGCGGTCCTCGTCTTCGAGCACCTGCTCGGCATCAGCGGCATGGACGCCTCGGTCCCCCTGTACGGCTTCGTGTTCCTGGTCGCCCTGGGCGTGGACTACAACATCTTCCTGATGTCCCGGGTGCGGGAGGAGGCGAAGACGCTCGGCTCCCGGCGGGGCGTCCTGCGCGGCCTCACCACGACCGGCGGGGTGATCACCTCGGCCGGTGTCGTGCTCGCCGCCACTTTCGCCGCGCTCATGGTGATCCCGCTGGTGTTCCTGGTGCAGCTGGCGTTCATCGTCGCCTTCGGCGTCCTGCTCGACACCCTCATCGTCCGGTCCCTGCTGGTGCCCGCGCTGGTCATCGACATCGGCCCCCGCGCCTGGTGGCCCAGCCCCCTGGCCCGCGGCGAAACCGGCACCCCCGCGGCCGACACCGCCGAGGCGAAGGCCGGGGACCGGGCCTGAGGGCGCTGCCCCGCATCCGGTCGTCCGCACCACCGGAGCAGCCGGTCAGGAGCGCGGGCGGAGCCGGTCCGGCGTAGCCCGGGAGCGGCCGGCCGGGATCGATCCCAGAGGGCCCCGGCGAGGCGGGACGACGAGTCCCGCCTCGCCCCCGCCAGAGCCCGGGTACCGGACTCGACCCGGGCCGGGCAGCCGTGCGCGGCAAGAACTCGCCCCGCGGATCACCGCGTCCAGTTCCACACGGCAGGGACGGGGACGACCGTGTCGTTCGAGCCGTTCGGTGGCGCTCGGCGCCCCTCCGGGTGCTCCGAAGGCCGCATCCCCGCCTCCGCACGGCCGCCCGGCCCCTGGCGGAACCACGACCTCCGGGACGGCCCCCGGCGGCGGCCGGCCCCTCGCGGGTGCCCGGCACGGGGGCGCGGCGTCCACTCCGTGCTGGGCACCGCTCCCGTGCCGGGCACCGCCCTACGATCCCGCGGCGCCGGGCACCGGCCGGACGGTGAGGATCTGCTGCGCGTGCCCGACCGGCCCCTCGACGTCATGGAGGACGGTACTGGTGATGCCGTGCCCGGCGGGGCCGAAGGCGACGGTGGTGTCGAGTCCTGTCCAGCGCCCCGTCGGCTGCCGGTGGAGGTGGATCGTGAGGTCCACGTTGGGGAACATCCAGGCGGTCGGCGGCTGCCGGACCGCGATGCCGTTGGCGGTGTCGACCAGCGCCACGAACGACGCCAGTGCGCCGACGCGCTGCCCGGCGACGAGATCGAGGCCGGTGGAGAGCCAGGCCGTGCCGCGCCCCGGCTGCGGTGGTGCCACCGGCCGCACGTCGAGGGAGGCCACGTACCCGCCCGGCCACACGGAACCCATGGGCCAGGGTTCGAGGCCCTCGGGGGCGGGGAGCCGGCCGTCGGGACCTCCGGCGACGGCGGCCGTGTCGTGCGGTGCCAGGAGCCAGGCACGGGCCCGCACCACGGGCCGGCCGGCGATGGTCACCACCGCTTCGAGCAGTTCTATCGTGCGGCCGGGCCGGATCGACTCCACCCGGACCTCGCACTCGTCCAGAGCCAGCCGGCCCAGGATGTCGTAACTGATGCGCGCCAGGGGCAGCGTCCGCTCCTCACGCCCTTCCAGAAACCGGTCGATCGCGTGGACGATCAGCCCGCCGAGCGGGCTGAAGTGCAGCTCGTCGGTGTCCCACGCACCGCTCGCGTGCGCGGTCGGCTTGTAGCGGTGCTCGTCGATGGCCTCGTAGTAACTGCCGCGGTACAACGGTCGGTCCTCGTGCTTCGGTCGGCGGTCGGCGGATGCCGGTGTCCGACGACCGTACCCGCGCCGATCAGCCGGGCGGCAGGCCGGTCAGAGCCCGTCGAGTTCGGTGAGCAGGCCGGCGTCGCGCATGCCGGGCAGCGCGTACCCCTCGTCCTCGTCCCAGTCGACGTCCAGGTCGTCCAGGTGCACGTGCCACGCCGCGCCGGGCAGGGCGCGGCGGAGTTCGGTGACGGAGTCCAGCACGTGGGCGATCACCGGCAGTACGAGCTCCGGGGCGCGCGGCAGCTTGGTGGAACCGGCCAGCACCTGCTCGGCCGCGTCGCCCCCGCCCTCGTAGAGGTGCAGACCCTCCTCGCCGGGATGCGGGAAGGAGGCGTGCCGGGCCGCGGCGATCCGGCCGACGGCGGCCGTCTCGGCATCCGTCAGGGGTTCGTCCCGCCGGGCGCTGTAGTAGAGGGAGACGCTCATGGCACGAGCGTATCGACGGCCTCCGACAGCGGCCCGGCGGCAGGGGCGCCGCCGCGCTCACCCGGGGCCCCGGCGGGCGCGGGTCCCGGGAGACGGAGCGGACAAAGCGGACGGCGGCCGGGGAGGGGACGGCGGTCAGGGAGCGGTGGCGCGGGTGAACGCCGCGGCGTGCTCGGCCGCCCACTGCGCGAAGGTGCGGGCCGGCCGCCCGGTGACCTTCTCGACCGTGTCGAGGGCCGTGCGGCCGGCCTCCGGGGTGTTGCCGTACATCTCCAGCAGGAAGCCGATCACCTCCTCGGGCTGCCCCGCGGCCCGCCACCGTGCGACGGCCTCCTCCTCGGTCAGCTCCACCAGGGCGATCTCCCGGCCGCGGGCGGCGGCGATCGCCGCGACCTTGTCCCGCACGGTCAGGTTCTCGGGTCCGGTGATCACGTACTCCTGGCGCGCATGACCCTCCTCGGTGAGGGCGGCCGCGGCGACGGCACCGATGTCCGCCTCGTGCACCATGGCGCTCAGCCGGGAGACGAACGGCTCACTCACCTCGTCCGCCCGCACGATGTCCTCCGCCCACTCCAGGGCGTTGGCCATGAACTCGACGGGCATCAGCACGGTCCAGTCCACCGCCTCGTCGGCGCGGACGGCGTCCTCCAGCGGGGTCGGCCCGCCGCCGTTCAGCACGGTCACCCGGCGCACCCCGGCGGCGCGGGCCGCGGCGAGGATCCGCGGGCCGGTCTCCAGCGGGGCGAACCCGCCACCGTCGAAGGTGATCAGGTGCAGGCCGGTGACGCCCTCCAGGGCGGGGACCAGGGTGTCGGGTTCGGTCAGGTCGCCCCCGACCACCTCCACGCCCACCGGGAGGGCGGCGCGGGACGGGTCCCGGGTCAGGGCCCGCACCGCGTGGCCGCGGTCGAGCAGTCCGGCGACGAGTTCACGGCCGACGGTGCCGGTGGCGCCGGTGACAAGGATCTTCTGCGTGTGGGTCATGGGACGACCGTAGGAAGCCTTGCGGCCGACTGCTGTCCGCGATCACCGGCACGAGCGCGGAGGAGGTGCGGCCGGGGTCAGAACGAGGCCTCGCGCACACTCACCCGGTCCGGGGAGCCGGCCGTCGCGGTGACCTCGGAGCGCCGGCGCGGGCCGGAGAACGTCACGGTCAGCGCCTGCGGGGAGTCCTGCCGCGTACTCACCGTGAACCCCTGGTTCGGCACGGCGGAGATCAGGCACGCCCGGCCCCCGCCGAAGCGCACGGTCGCCTTCCCGCCCTGCGCGGGCACCGTGTGCACCCCGGACCCGGGCCCCGCACACCCCGGGTCGCCGCCGCCGGTGTCCGACGGCCGGGGCGCCGGGCTGGACGCCGGGGCCCGCGTCGGACTCGGCTCGGGCGCGGCCTCGGCCGTGCGGGTCGGGGAAGGGCTCGGCCTCCGGGTGCTGGGCGACGCACTGGGGGAGGGGGCGGCGCTGCGCGGCGGGGCGGACCGGGTGGCCGCGGGCAGCTCCTCCGGCGCCGACTGGGCGACCGGCGCCGTCGGCCGGGTGGAGCCCACGACGAAGGAGATGGTGACGATGACGGCGGTCACACTGGCTGCCGTGCAGGACAGCCATATCAGCAGGTAGCGCAGGAGGCGGGGCACGACACCATAGTGACGGACCCGCTAACGTTTCCGCCCATGGCCTCCGTACTGGTCGTCGAGGACGACGCCGTCATCCGGGCCGCGCTGATCGAGGTCCTCAGCGGACACGGCCACGCCGTGAAGACCGCCAACCAGGGCTTCGAGGCGCTGCGCGAGATCACCCAGAGCCCGCCGGACATCGTCGTGCTCGATCTCGGGCTGCCCGATCTCGACGGCCTCGACGTGCTCCGCATGATCCGCGGGATATCCCGCGTGCCCGTTCTCGTCGCCACCGCCCGCGACGACGACACCGAGATCATCCGGCTGCTCAACGCCGGCGCCGACGACTACATGGTCAAACCGTTCTCCGGCGGCCAGCTCCTGGCCCGGCTGGGCGCGGTGCTGCGCCGTTCGGCGCCCGCCGACGTCCCTGCCCCGCGGCAGCCGGTGCTGCACATCGGGGACCTGCACATCGACCCCACCGCGCGCACGGCGCACCTGGCGGGCCGGGAACTGCCCCTGACCCGCCGCGAGTTCGACCTGCTCGCCTACCTGGCCGCGCACGCCGACCAGGTCGTGTCGCGGCGGCGCATCCTCACCGAGGTGTGGCAGCAGCCGTACCTCGAGGAGCAGACGGTCGACGTCCACCTGTCCGCGCTGCGCCGCAAGCTGGGCGAGAAGGCCCGCCAGCCGCGCTACCTGCGGACCGTGCGCGGCATCGGCATCAAGCTGGTCGGCACGCCGTGAGACGCGCCCTCGCCGGGATCGCCCTCGCCGTCACGTCGATGGTGGCCCTGTCCTTCCTGATACCCCTCGCCCTGCTCGTCCGGGAGCAGGCCCGCGACCAGGCCACCACCGTCGCCGAGCAGCGGGCGGCGGCCCTGTCCCCGGTGCTGGCCCTCACCACCCGGCGCGCCGACGTGGAGCAGGCCCTCGGCGAGATCGGCTCCCCGGACCGGCTCGCCGTACGGCTGCCCGACGGCGACGTGGTCGGTCGGTCGCACGCCCCCCGCAGCGCCCTGGACCGTGCGGTGGAGGACCGGCAGACGCTGGCCCTGGACACCGAGGACGGCTGGAGCTACCTGCAGCCCGTCGTCCTGCGGGGCGACCGGGTCGCGGTCGTGGAGTCCTGGGTGCCCGCCGCCGACCTCAGCCGGGGCGTCGCCGCGTCCTGGGGAGTCATGGCGCTGCTGGCCCTCGGACTGGTCGGCGGTTCCGTCCTGGTCGCCGACCGGCTGGGTGCCCGGGTGGTCCGCTCCTCGCGCAGCCTGAAGAAGGCATCGCTCGCCCTCGGCTCGGGCGACCTCGACGTCCGGGTCGAGCCGGACGGGCCGCCCGAGCTGCAGGAGGCCGGGGCCGCGTTCAACACCATGGCCGACCGGGTCGTCGACCTGCTCGCCGTCGAGCGCGAGCTCGTCGCCGACCTCTCCCACCGCCTGCGCACGCCGCTCACCGCACTGTGCCTGGAGGCGGACCGGATGGGCCCCACCCCGAGCGCCCGCCGGATCGCCGAGGCCGCCGCCCAGCTGGAGAGCGAACTCGACGCGGTGATCACGGCGGCCCGCGCACCGCTGGCCGTGTCGCAGCCGGGCGGTGCGGCCCACGACCCGGCGCGACCCTGCGACGTGTCGGAGGTGGTCGCCGTGCGCCTGGACTTCTGGGCCGTGCTGGCCACCCAGCAGGACCGGGCCTGGGAACGCTACTTCACTCCGCGCCCGACGCCCGTCCGCTTCTCGCCGGACGACCTGGCGGCCGTGGTCGACGCCCTGATCGGGAACGTCTTCCGGCACACGCCGGTCGGGACCGCTTTCGCCGTCCGGGTGGAGCGGGCCGACCACCAGGTGCTGCTCACCGTCGACGACGCCGGTCCGGGGGTCGCCGACCCGGAGGCGGCGCTGACGCGCGGGGTCAGCGTCGGCGGCTCCACGGGGCTTGGCCTGGACATCGTGGCCCGCGCCGCCCGGGCGGCCGACGGGGAACTGACGATCACCCGTGCGCCGATGGGCGGCGCACGGGTGCGGGTGTCCTTCTCGCTGGCCCCGGAGCGGGGCTGAGCGGGACCGTCAGCGGCTCGCGCCGAAGTTCTGGGTCCACCAGGGGCCGCCGTCACCGAAGTGGACGCCGACGCCTATCTCCTTGAAGGAGCAGTTGAGGATGTTGGCGCGGTGGCCGGGGCTGTTCATCCAGGCCTTCATCACCGACGCGGCGTCGGCCTGCCCCCGGGCTATGTTCTCGCCCAGCGTCGACCACCGGTAGCCCGCGGCCTCGACCCGGCTGGCCATGGTGGAGCCGTCGGGGCCGGTGTGGGACATCACGCCGCTCGCGGCCATGACGTCGCTGTAGTCGTCCGCCGCGCGGGTCAGCTGGGCGTTGGCCTTCAGCGGGGAACAGCCGGCCGAGGCGCGCTCCTTGTTGACCAGCGTGATCACCTGCGACTCGGTGCTCCCGTCGGAGCTGCCGGAACCCCCCGAGCCACCGGAACCGCCCGACCCGCCCGACCCGCCGGATCCCGACCCGCCCGAGCCCGACCCGGAACCGCTCCCCGAGCGGCTGCCGCCCGCCTGGGCGGCGGGACGCTCGGGGGCCTTCGCGGCCGCCGTCGGGGTCGCGGTGCGGGAGGGGCTCGCCGACGCCTTCGTCTTCTTCTCGTCCTTGTCCTTCTTCTTGCCGGGGGACGGGTCGGCGCTGGGACTGGCGCTGTCGGAGGGCGAGGCGGAGGGGGTCGCCTCCCCGGCCGAGGGCGCGTCCTCGACCGTGCTCGCGGCCACCCGGTCCGAGGCCCCGCCGTCACCGCTGTCGTCCCCGATCCCGGAGAGGGCGAAGCCGACCCCGGCGGTCAGGACGGCGGCACCGAGCACCAGGGTGGTGTTGCGCGTCCGGTGACCGCCGGAGCGGGCGTGGGAGCGGGACGGGCGGGAGGCTCGGCGGGAACCCATACGTGAGACACCTCGGTCGGTCGGTCGGAGGGAGACCCGGTGGGCGCGACCGCACCCACCGGGACTGTGGGGGGTGCTGCGAGCGTAGGGGGCGGAGGACGGGATTCCGTCGTTCGAAGGTCAACTTCAAGAAGCCTTAAGAAAACCGCCAAGGTCTGCTGAGGTGGGCGGCCCGCAGGCGCCCGGACCGGCCGCCCGGAGGTCCGACGAACGACGTTTTGTCTGCTTTACCGTGTTCCGGTGCGACCTGTGCCCAAGTGGACCCTGATCTCGTCGGGATGTGCGCCCCTCGTGCTGGCCGGCGGCTGGGCGGTCGCGGGGCGCCTGGAAGGACCCGCCTACGATCCGGCGACCCAGACCATCAGCGTGCTGGCGTCCGACGGGGCGGCCGGGTCGTGGGTGATGACGGCGGCGCTGCTGGCCCTGGGCGTCTGCCACCTGCTGACGGCGTGGGGCCTGCGCGCCGCGGCGTCGGCCGGGCGGGCGGCGCTGGCCTGTGGGGGAGTGGCGGCGGTGGTGGTGGCCATGGTGCCGGCCCCGAGCAGCGGCGGCTCGCTCCACCACGGCTCGGCCGTCGTGGCCGGCTTCACCCTCCTCGCCGTGTGGCCGGTGCTGGCCGCCGACCGCACCCGCACGGCACCGTGGCCGCTGTGGCCCGCCGTCTCCCTCGCCGTGACGCTGCTGATGGGGGCCGGGGCGCTCTGGTTCCTGTTCGAGATGGACGCCGACGGCGCCGCCGGGGTGGCCGAACGCGTGGTGACGTCCCTGCAGTCGGTGTGGCCCTTCGTGGTCTGTGCCGCGTGCGTCCACCGCGCCAGGGCTCCGTACCGCGCCACGGCGTCCTGACGGCGAGGACTACTCCGGGGGCGTCGGCGTGTCGTGGGTCCGGTACATGGCCTGGACGTCCAGTTCCAGCTGGACCGTGGGGCCCACCACCGCGATCCCGCGGGCCAGCATGGACCGCCAGTTCAGCGTGAAGTCCTCGCGGTGCAGTTCCGCCCGGGCCAGGGCCGCGCAGCGCAGTTCCTGTCCGTAACCGCCGTTGACCGTGCCGAGGTAGGTGGTGTCGAGACCGACCGAGCGGCTGGTGCCGTGCATGGTGAGCGTGCCGTGCAGGGTCCACTTCGAGCCGCCGTGGTACGCGAAGCGGCTGCTGACGAAGTCGATGTACGGGTAGCGCTCGACGTCGAGGAAGTCGGCGGAGCGCAGGTGATTGTCCCGGGTGCGGTTGCCGGTGGCGATGCTGGCGGCGTCGATGCGCACCGAGACCTGCGAGTCGGCCATGTCCGGGGCCACCCGGATGCCGCCCTGGAACCGCGTGAACCGCCCGTGCACGTGGGCCATGCCGACGTGCTGGGCGATGAAGCGGATCGCGGTGTGCGGGGGATCGAACAGCCAGGTCCCGGCGGACGGCAGCTCCAGCCGCCGGGCGGGCACGAGCTGTACGCGGGCCGGGGCGGGTGTGTGCCCGGCGTGTATCTCGACGGTCCGGCGGTCCGGGGAGAGTCCTTCGGCCGAGGTCAGCACGCTGTACGTGCCGGGCGGCAGGGCCGCCAGGAACAGGCCGTAAGGATCGGTGGTGCCCCGGGCGGCGACCCGGTGGGTGTCCAGGGCGGTCACGGTCACCTCGGCGCCGCCCACGGGCTGCTCCATGCCGTCGACGACCGCGCAGCCGAAACCACCGGCCCCCGCCGGCAGGAGGGCGGAGAGGTCCGGTGCCGAGCCGGAGGCGCCGTGGTCGCGCCGTCGCCGCAGCAGTCCGAGGACCATGCTGTTCACACCTTTCGTCACACGTGTCACCGGCGCGCGAGCGTGCGGCGCCACTGTTCGCGGTTGCCAAGAGTCGTCGACAGGGAAGGGGGCGCACGCGGGTTGCAACCTGGTGTCGCCTGTTCCTGATGTGATCATAAAGCCGCCGACACGGAGCAGATCACCCCGCATCGGCACCGTGGAACGGCGGGTCGCGATGGCAGGTCGCTCCCTTCGTGGGGAGATGTCCGGTTGTGGCATGGTTTCCGGCTCGTCGGACGGGCGGTGGTTTGCGTTCCTGTATCGGCAAAGTGTGAGCGGCGTGACGTTCGGTTCACGCCGGCCCCACGGGTTCCGCACCTGGTCGGAGGAGTGGGCGGGGCGGTGAGGGCTACTCGTGCCTCCGCCCGCGCGAAGGGTCGCGGAGGTGCGGTAAACACTGTCTTTGCTTGCTCTTGACCTGCGTATAGGGTGGCGAACAGATGGACGAGCGCCCTTGCGGTGATCGTCCGTCCCCGTGCTCCCTCGTTCCCCCTTCTTCCGACCGGGCGGGACGAGATGTTTGGCACAGTATGAGGAGAGGTTGTGCGGGGGATGTGTCCCCCGGGGGCCGTGGTGGACGCAAGGGTGGAGGTGTCGTGTGATGAACGGACCGGTCAGTACGGAGGTCATTCCCGCGGACCACGCCCGCACCGGCCACCCGTGCCCGGGCCGCGACGTGACCGCCGTCGGCCGGCACACCCGCGTCGACGCCCCGCGGGCCCGTACGGACAACCCCCTCCGTCCGGACCGCCGCGCCCTCCGCCCGCGGTGCTCGGCCCTGCCCGCCCGTCGCTCCGCGCCCGGCCGGGGCTCCTGCCCCACCGGCACCGGCGAACCTGACCCCGGTCCCGACCTGCACGCCTGCCCCGGCACCGTCCTCCGCCCCGGCCGCGGTCGTCCGGCCCGTCCCGCTTCCCCCGTGCCTCCGGCCACCGCCGCGGGCCCGGCCCGGCACCACCGGGCGGGGGAGAAATGAGCGGCCCTCCGCCCGGCGGCCGGATCGCGATCGACCGGCAGCACCCGGAGCTGTACCGGGCGCAGGTCGAGGTCGCCAAAGCCGTCCGTCGCGCCGCCCGCGAGGCCGGGCTGGACCGGACCCTGGTCGAACTCGTCAACATCCGCGCCTCCCAGCTCAACGGCTGCGCCTCCTGCCTCGACGTCCACGTGAGGGCCGCGCTGCGGACAGGGGAGACGTCCCAGCGCATCGCCGTCCTGCCGGCCTGGCGCGACACGGACCTCTTCACCCCGGCCGAGCGCGCCGCACTCGTCCTGACCGAGAGCCTCACCACCCTCCCGGACCCGCGCGTCCAGGACCAGGACCACGCCGAGGCCGCCCGGCACCTCACACCGGAGCAACTCTCGGCCGTGATCTGGATCGTGATCACCATCAACGCCTTCAACCGGGTGTCGATCGCGAGTCGCCACCCCGTGCACGAACGGGCGGCCGTGAGCCCGCCCGCAGTCAGTCCGCACAACCCCTAGAAAGGGCACGCATGACCTCCAGCGTCCGCCTCGACCCAGAACAGCGTCTGCGCGAGACCTCCTGGCGGCGCCCGTGAGCGAGGTGACAGACCGCCGTCGGCCCAAGAGCCAGACCACGGCCAAGCGGCGCATGCTGGGGGCCCAGCTGGCGGGCCGGGCACGCAACTTCCTGACGACCGAGGCGGGCAGTGTCGGCCTGCTGCTGGCCGCCGTCGTGATCGCCCTGATCTGGGCGAACTCACCCTGGTCCGACGCGTACACCTCGCTCTGGTCGACGGAGGCGTCCATCTCCGTCGGCGGCGCCGACCTGTCCATGAACCTGGGCCACTGGGTCAGTGACGGCCTGATGGCGGTGTTCTTCTTCGTCATCGGCCTGGAGGTCCGCTACGAGGTCTCCGTCGGTGTGCTGAACAGCCGACAGCGCATCATCATCCCCGCCATGGCGGGCATCGGCGGCATGCTGATCCCCGTCCTGCTGTACCTGGCGGTCTCCCCCGGCGGCGAGGCCGCCAAGGGCTGGGGCATCGTCATCGGCACGGACACCGCCTTCATGCTGGGCGCGCTCGCCATCGTCGGGCCGCGGTTGTCCACCCAGCTGCGCGTCTTCCTGCTGGCCATCACCGTCATCGACGACATCGTGGCCGTCACCGTCATCGGCTTCGTCTACTCCGGGTCGGTGGGCTACGGACCGCTGCTGATCGCGCTCGCCCTCTGCGTCCTCCTGTCGAGCCTGACCCGGCTGGGGGTCTGGCGCGCGGCACCGTACGTGATCGTCGTGCTCGTCCTGTGGGTGGCCACCTACGAGGGCGGTCTGCACGCCTCCATCGCGGGCATGATCGGTGGTCTGCTCATCCCCGCCCAGGCGCCCGCGCGTCACGCGGTGGAACGGGCGGCCAGGCTGTTCCGCGCCTTCCGGCAGTCGCCGCGGGCCGATGTGGGCATGACCGCCCGTCGAGGGCTGAAGCAGGCCGTCTCGGTCAACGAGCGCCTGCAGACGGTGCTGCACCCCTGGAGCAGCTACTTCATCGTCCCGGTGTTCGCACTCGCCAGCGCGGGCGTGGACCTGCGGGACGGTGTCCTGGCCGACGCCCTGTCCTCCTGGGTCACCTGGGCCGTCGTCATCGGTCTGGTGCTCGGCAAGCTCCTGGGCGTCAGCGGCGGTGCGCTGCTGGGCACCCGGCTCGGCCTCGGCAGTCTGCCGCGCGGTGTCGGCGAGGGCCAGGTGATGGGCGGCGGCGTCCTGTCCGGCATCGGCTTCACCGTCTCCCTGCTGATCGCCCAGCTCGCCTTCGCGGACAACGAGGAACTGCGCGCCGAGGCCACGGTCGGCATCCTGCTCGCGGCCGTGTTCGCCACCCTCCTCGGCTGGGTGGCCTTCCGTCTCGCCGCCGTCCTGCGCGGAGAGACGGAGGCCGACCTGCCGCGCTTCCTCGACGCACCCGTCGACCCGGAGACGGACCACATCTCCGGCCCGGTGGACGCCCCGCTGACCCTGGTCGAGTACGGCGACTACGAGTGCCCGTTCTGCGCGCACGCCACGGGTGTGCTGCAGGAGCTGAGGGACCGCTTCGGCGACCGGCTGCGGTACGTCTACCGGCACCTCCCGCTGCCCGACGTGCACGAGCACTCCGAGCTCGCCGCCCGGGCCGCCGTCGCCGCCGACCGGCAGGGACGCTTCTGGGACATGCACGACCTGCTGTTCGCGCACCGGGAGCACCTGGAGTTCGACGACGTCGTCGGGTACGCGGGCGACCTGGGACTGGACATCGAGAAGTTCCTGGACGACCTGGACGACGAGTCGACGGCCGAGCGAGTGCGGCAGGACGTCGCGAGCGCGGAGGCCAGCGGTGCCACCGGCGCCCCGACGTTCTTCATCGGCAACCGCCGGCACACCGGACCGTACGACGCCGCTACCCTCGCCCGGGAGCTGGAGGCGTCCGACACCGGCGCGGTGACGTCGTGACGGCCGTCGGCTAGCCGACAGGGCTCCGCGGTCCGCGCGCCCCCCGCCCACCGGGGAGACAGCGCGCGGGCGGCACCGGCCGACGGGCCCGGCCGGGTGTGGACACCACGTCTCACACCTGGCCGGGCCCGTCGCCTCCCCGCAGGCGTTGCAGGTCGGACGGCCGGACCTGGATGGCCACGACGGCGATCAGTGCGGCGAGCACGGCGAAGACCCCCGCCGTGACGAAGGCGGCCGACACCCCGGCGGTGAGCACCTGGTCGGACCAGGGCGGCGGCAGCTCCCCGGTGCGACGGAAGCGCAGGATCTCCGCCGGGTCGGCCTGCTGGAGGAAACGCGGGATCTGCCGGTCGGCCTCGTTGGCGCTGGCGGTACCGGACATCGTGACCAGGATGGACAACCCGAGGGAACCGCCCACCTGCTGGGTGGCGTTCAGCAGGCCGGAGGCGGCGCCGGTCTCGGCGGTGCGGACGTTGGACAGCGCCATCAGCGTCAGCGAGACGAAGTTCATGCCCATGCCGAGGCTGAAGACCAGCATCGGCCCCAGGACGCTGCCCGCGTAGGTCGAGTGGATGTCGGTCAGGGTCAGCCAGCCCAGCCCGGCCGCCGCCAGGAGACCGCCCAGGACCATGAAGGGCTTCGGCCCGTACACGGGCAGGAACCGTGACGCCAGACCGGCGCCGATCGCGATGACGGCACTGACCGGCAGGAACGCCAGCCCGGCCTGCAGGGGACTGAAGCCGAGCACGTTCTGCACGAAGAGGGTCAGGAAGAAGAACATGCCGAACATCGCCGCGGCCAGGCACAGCATGATGCCGTACGTGCCCGCGCGGTTGCGGTCGGCGAACATGTGCAGCGGGGTGATCGGCTGCCGGGAGCGCCTCTCCACCTGGACGAACAGCAGCAGCAGGACCACGGCCACGCCGAACGAGGCCAGTGTGAGCGGGTCCCGCCAACCGTCCTGCGCGGCCCGGATGAACCCGTAGACGAGCAGGACCATGCCCGCCGTGGAGGTGAGGGCACCGGTGAGGTCGAAGCGCCCCGGACGGCGTTCGGACTCCCTGATCCAGCGGGGCGCCGCGAGCACGATGAGCAGCCCGATCGGGACGTTGACGAACAGCACCCAGCGCCAGTTCAGCCACTCCACGAGGACGCCACCGGCCAGCAGGCCGATCGCCCCGCCGCCCGCCGACACCGCGGCGAACACCCCGAAGGCGCGGTTGCGCTCGGGGCCCTCCCGGAAGGTCGTGCTGATCAGGGCGAGGGACGTGGGCGAGGCGATGGCACCTCCGACGCCCTGAAGGGCACGCGCGGCGAGCAACTGCCAGGGGCTCTGCGCGAGTCCGCCCAGCAGCGACGCCAGCACGAAGAGCAGCACACCGATCATGAACACCCGTCGTCGGCCGAGGATGTCCCCGGCGCGTCCGCCGAGCAGGAGCAGTCCGCCGAAGGTGAGCGTGTAGGCGCTGACCACCCACGACAGGCTGGTCGTGGAGAAGTCCAACGACGTCTGGATGTGCGGCAGCGCGATGTTCACGATGGTGATGTCCAGCACCACCATCAACTGGCACGAGGCGATGACCAGCAGGGCCATCGCGCTTCCGCCACCGCCGGTGCGCCGGGCGGTGGTGTCAGCGGAGGCCGACCGTGGACCCTGGGTCACGACGGGCCTCCCGTTCGAGAAGCCACCCGACGAACGTACGCCCGGCCTTCGTTGGTCACCACTTGGCGGGACCGCCCCGGCCGTCCGCTGTCGGCGCGCACGCCACCGCGCGTCCTCCTCGGCCGGTTTTCTCGGGTGCGGGGAGGCGTGACCGGCGGATGAAGGTTCCGTGAGAGAGCCCACGGAGGAATTGTTGAACTTTCACGCGTCGGTTAGGGTCGTCGTCGTCTTCGCTTGAAGGTTCAAGTGACGGGCCCGGTACCCCGGGCCTCCGTCCGTCCTGTTCGTCCCCCTCCCCGGAAGGGCCCCCACACCATGACGTCCACGCTCGACCGCCCCCGTACCTCCGCCCCGGCCGGCACCGCGAGTCCGGCCGCCCGCCCCTACGACGCGGGACTGCTGGTCCTGCGCCTGGCGCTCGGCCTCACGATGGCCGCGCACGGCGCCCAGAAGCTGTTCGGCTGGTTCGGCGGCGGCGGACTCGAGGGCACCGGCCAGTTCTTCACGATGAGCGGCTATCCGGCGGGCGAGACCATGGCCATGGTCGCCGGCCTCACCGAGACCCTCGGCGGACTCGCCCTCGCCGTCGGCCTGCTCACCCCGCTCGCCGGGGCGGCCGTGCTCGGCACCATGATCAATGCCATGGCCGTCAAGTGGGGCGGCGGCTTCTTCGCCCCCGACGGCGTCGAGTACGAACTGCTGCTGGCCGCGGGCGCCGCCGCACTGACCCTGACCGGCCCCGGCCGCTACGCAGCCGACCGCTTCCTGCCGGGCCTGCGGGCCCACGGCCTGCTGCGCGGAGCGGCCGCCGTCCTGCTGGGCGTGGTGACCGCCGGGGTGGTGCTGCTCGTCCGCAACTGAGCCGGTCGTGCGCCCCTGAGCCGGGCGCTGTGACCGAGCCGGTCGTCCGCGACCGAGCCGGCGCAGCCCGCGCACCGGGCCCCCGCCCCGCCCGCCGCACCGCGCGGTGAGCGGGGCGGCACCGTGGGCTCAGCGCTCCCGGGGCCACCCGGTGTACCCCTCGGCGAGGTAGGCGGATCCCGCGGCGGAACCGGTGAGCGCGGCCAGTTCCCCCTCCTGCCTCCGCACGTCGAAGGGCGTCGCGTCGGGCGGGGTGTGCAGCATCGTGGTCATCCAGTACGAGAAGTGCTGGGCCCGCCAGACCCGGCGCAGCGCACGCTCGCTGTACGCGGCCAGCGGGGCGGTGCTCCCGTGCGTGACGGCCCGTTCCAGTTCCTCGGCCAGAACGCGGGCGTCGGCGAGCGCCAGGTTGAGGCCCTTGGCGCCGGTCGGCGGCACCGTGTGCGCGGCGTCGCCGGCCAGCACCAGCCGGCCGTGGTGCATCGGCTCCTGGACGAAACTGCGGAACGGCAGCACGGACCGGGCGGTGATCGGCCCCTCCTTCAGCCGGTGGCCGTTGGCGCCGACCCGCTCCTGCAGCTCCGTCCAGATCCGGTCGTCGGACCAGTCGGCGACGTTCTCGGCGGGGTCGCACTGGAAGTACATCCGCTGCACGGTGTCGGTGCGTTGGCTGATCAGGGCGAAACCGCGCGGTGAGTGGCTGTAGATCAGCTCCGGCGCACTGGGCGGGGCCTCGGCGAGGATGCCGAACCAGGCGTAGGGGTAGGCGCGGGCGAACCGCGTGCGCCGTGCCTCGGGCACCTGAGACCGACACGGGCCGCGCGAGCCGTCGGCGCCGACCACGAAGTCCGCGCGCACGGCGTGACGGGTGCCGTCCGCGTCCGTGAACCGCAGCACCGGCGTGTCGGAGAGCAGCTCGTCGACCGCCACGTCCCGGACCCCGAACCGCACGTCCCCGCCGTCGCGTTCACGGGCGTCGGCCAGGTCGGCGAACACGTCGGTCTGCGGGTAGAGCAGGGTCGAGGCACCGACGAGGGCCTGGAAATCGATGCGGTGACCGCCCCCGCCGAAGGCCAGGACGATGCCGTCGTGACGCGCTCCGTCCCGGTGCACGCGGTCGGAGACACCGCTGTCGGCGAGGAGGTCGACGGAGCGCTGTTCGAGGATCCCGGCTCGTGGCGTGTGCTCGATCTCGTGGCGGGTGCGCACGTCCACGGCGACGGAGTCGATCCCGGCGCGGGCCAGCAGGTGGGAGAGCATGAGCCCGGCGGGTCCGGCTCCGACCACGGCTATCCGGGTACGGCTGCGGACCGGTGAGGAGGACGCGGACGACGGGGAGAAGGCCATGGGCCGCATTGTCGGGCCGGCGCGCCCGGCACCGCGACCACTTCGGCACGTCCGGCCGGTACCGGTGCGGTCGGTGTCCGTCCGGCCGGTCCCGGTGCGGTCGGTATACGGCCGGTGCCGGTGCCGGTGCCGGTACCGGTCCGGCCCGTACCGGGAACGCCCGGTCCGCTCCCGGTACGGCCTCGGTCCCGGCCTTCGTCCCGGCCCTCCGGCCTCGGTCCCGGCGCTCAGGCCCTGGGCGAGCCGATCAGCGCATCACGCGGCCTCCCCGGCGCCGGACCGCCGCCCCGGCGCGGCGGCGAGGCAGCGCTCGGCGCCCGCACCAACCGGCCGGTGCTCACGGGGTGAGCGGGGCCGAGCGGTGCGGGCGCCGGGGGAGGGGCGTGCCGTCGGGCGGAGGGGTCAGCCGCGGGGCGACGCCGGTTCGGCCTCCACGACGGTCCCGGGGCCGGCCTCCTCGGCGAGCCGCTCCATGCCGCTGGTCGTCTTCAGGGGCTTCTCCTTGAGGAACAGCACCGTGAACAGCGCCAGCAGGGCGCACGGGGTGGCGATCAGGAACAGCTCGGCGGTGGCGATGCCGTAGGCGTGCTCCACGATCTCCCGGATCGGCGCGGGCAGGGAATGGATGTCCGGGACGCTGGAGTCGCCGCCGGTCGCCTGGCCCGCCGGAACGCCCGCCTCGGCCAGACCCTTGGTCATCTCGCTCGTGACCCGGTTGGCCAGGATCGCGCCGAGGACGCTGGTACCGATCGTGCCGCCCATGCTGCGGAAGAAGGAGAGCACGGAGGTCGCGGCGCCCAGCTCGGCGGCGGGCACGTCGTTCTGGGCCGCCAGCACCAGGTTCTGCATCAGCATGCCGACGCCGACGCCGAGCACCGCCATGTAGAGGCTGAGCAGGGTGAAGGAGGTGTCCGCGTCGATCGTGGAGAGCAGGCCGAGACCGGCGGTCATGATCACCGCACCGGCGACCAGGTAGCGCTTCCACACGCCGGTCCGGCTGATCACCTGCCCGGCGACGGTGGAGGAGACCAGCAGACCGAAGATCATCGGCAGGCTCATCAGACCGGCCACGGTCGGCGTCTTGCCCAGCGACACCTGGAAGTACTGGGACAGGAAGACGGTGCCGCCGAACATCGCCACACCGACCAGGAGGCTGGCCACCGTGGTGAGCGTGACGGTGCGGTTGCGGAAGATGGACAGCGGGATGACCGGCTCGGGAACCCGGGCCTCGACGAACACGGCGGCACCCAGCAGCAGCACACCGCCACCGGTGAGGGCCGCGGTCTGCCAGGAGACCCAGTCGAAGTCGTTGCCCGCCAGCGAGACCCAGATGAGCAGCGCGCAGACGCCCGCGACGATCAGGAAGGCGCCCAGGAAGTCGATCTTCGCCTTGCGCCGGACGACGGGCAGCCGGAGCGTGCGCTGGAGCAGCACGATGGCCAGCAGCGCGAACGGCACGCCGATGAAGAAGCACCAGCGCCAGCCGAGCCAAGGGGTGTCCACCAGCACGCCGCCCACCAACGGCCCGGCCACGGTGCCGATGGCGAACACGGCACCGAAGATGCCGGCGTACTTGCCCAGCCTGCGCGGCGGGATGATCGCGGCCATCACGACCTGGGCGAGGGCCGTCAGGCCACCGGCGCCGATGCCCTGGAGCACCCGGCTGACGATGAGCAGCTCGATGCCGTTCGAGAAGCCCGCGAGGAGCGAACCGACGACGAACAGACCGAGGGACGACTGGAGCAGCAGCTTCTTGTCGAACAGGTCGGACAGCTTGCCCCAGAGCGGGACGGTGGCCGTCATGGCCAGCAGCTCCGAGGTGACCACCCAGGTGTACGCGGACTGGCTGGCGTTCAGGTCGGTGATGATCGTGGGCAGCGCGTTGGCCACCACGGTGCCCGCCAGGATCGCCACGAACATGCCGGCCATCAGCCCGGACATGGCCTGGAGTATCTGCCGGTTGGACATGGGGGCGGGTGACGCCGGTGCCGGCGCCTCTGTTGCGGTCACAACATCTCTCTCAACGGTCGGTGAAGTGGCAGAGGTTCAGGAAGACGGAAGATCAGGGAAAGGAGAAGCGCGGGACGGCGCAGGCCGGTCCGTCCGGGAGGCGGAGGGACACGGGGCTCCGGGGCTTCGGGGCGGTGACGTGCGGCGGACGGCGCCCGGTCGGGAGCGGCGCCGGACGGGTCGGCCGGCGAGCCCGGGGCTCGCGGCGGACGCCCTGCGGTGCCCTGGGGCCTCCGGGACGCTCCGGGGCCCACGCCCACCGACGCTCGCGGTTACCGCGGAGGCGCCGGAAGCCCCGCCGCGAGCAGGGCGAACACCTCGCGGAAGACGTCGGCGAAGGCGCGTTCGTCCTGCCGGAGCGACCAGTGCTCCACGCTCACCCGGACCGCCGTCCCCGCGACCGCGGCCAGCAGCCGCGGATACAGCTCCAGCGCGCGGCGCCGCTCCGGCTCGTCCGTGCCGTTCCCGGGCGGAGCCGGGGCGGAGGGCGCGGCGGTGCGGGGTTCGGGGACGGGGGAGGGGACCGACGCCGCGTCGGTCGCCGTGGCGGCTCCGGTGGCCGCCTCGTGACCGAGCCGTCGGCCGATCACCTCGGCGATGGCCGTCTCGTCCGCCGTGTGGGCGACGAGGCTGCGCACTAGCAGGTGGGGGGACGTCCGGAGCACCTCGGCGTGCAGACGCCACAGTTCGTGCTGCCGTTCGGCCTCCGCGAGCTCGGTGGCGAGCGCGTCGCGCAGCGCGTCCAGCGGTGACATGGCGGCCGGAGCGTCGAGCACGGCCCGGCAGACCCGGTCGGCCGCGTACGCGTCGACGACGACGAACGCGTCGTCGCGCGAGGTGAAGTAGTTGAAGAAGGTGCGCACGGACACGCCCGCCGCCGCGCTGATCGCCTCCACGGTGACGTGGTCGGCCCCGTGCTCGGCGGCCAGACGTACCGCGGCCTCCGTGAGCGCGGCGCGGGTGGCCCGCTTCTTGCGCTCGCGCAGCCCGCCGCCCGCAGCTTCCTTCCCCGTCATGGTCTGCATGCTATGCAAAGATGCACGCTCTGCAAAATTGTGCGGCGGTGCCGATCGACACCTCACCGCCGGGCGCCGCCCGCACCTCCTATACCCCCGTGGGCTGCCGACCCCGCGGCGTTGGCAACCCACGACTCGCCACCCGGCGGCCGGACGGCACACGGCAAGGGCGCGAGGGGAGGGCTCTCGGCGAGGCCCGGAAGCCTCTGGCGCCGGGGCGCTCCCTCACCCGCCCAGCACGGGAGCCAACGCCCTCCGCAGGTCGGCCGGACCGCGGAAAAGCACCCCGGTCATGCCGAGGGCGACCGCCGCCTCGACGTTCTCCGCCCGGTCGTCCACGAACAGACACCGCCCCGCCGGCACCCCCGCCCGTTCGACGGCCGTCGCGTAGATCACCGGGTCCGGCTTGGCCGCCCCCACATGGGCGCTGCCCACGACATGGTCCGCGAGGTCCGTCAGTCCGAGCGACGTGAGGTCGTCGTGCAGCCGCAGCGTGGCGTTGGTCACCAGGACCAGCGGCAGGTGCATCCGTGCCCGCCGCAGCAGGGCGACCACCTCCTCGTCCGCCCGGAACGGAGCCTGGGCGAAGGCCGCCGCGAGGTCGCGGGCCACGGCGTGTGGCACCCGGCCCGCGAGACCGCGCACGATACCTGCCTCCCACTCCGCGGTGTCGATCCGGCCGAGCAGCAACGGCAGGTCCACCTCCGGGGCGTAGGCCACGTCCGCCGTCGTTCCCGCCGTCAGGCCGGCCGCCTGCTCCAGTGCGGCGACACGGCTCATGTCGTAGTACCGGATCACGTTGTCGAGGTCGCACAGCACCGCGTCGAACGGCCGGGCCGGAGCAGAGGAAGTGATCATGGGACGTGCCTAGCACGCCCGTGCGGACACCAGGACGCGAAGCCGCGCATCGATAAGGAGCTGCATCGATAAGGAGCTGCGCCGAGACGGAACCCGCGCCGAGACGGAACCCGCGTCGGCACGGAACCCGCGACGGCACGGAGCCGAGTGGACGCCTCGGCACGGAGCAGTCGATAAGGAGTTGCGCCGTGACTCGGGACCGACGCAGGATGACCGCTCGTGACCTCCAAGATCTCCGCGGTCCTGCCGGATCTCTCCCCCTGGCGATCCTCACGCGACTTCCGGCTGCTGTGGGTGCAGGGGCTGATCACGTACTTCGGCAGCTTCATGGCGCTGGTCGCCCTGCCGCTCCAGATCAAGGAGCTGACCGGTTCCCCGCTCGCGGTGGGCGCCATGGGCGCGGTCGAGCTGGTGCCGCTGGTGATCTTCGGCCTGTACGGGGGCGCCCTCGCGGACGCCGTGGACCGGGGCAAGGTCATTCTGCTCACTGAAGCAGGACTCGGTCTGCTCGCGGTGCTCCTCCTGGTCAACGCCCTGCTGCCGGAACCGATGCTGTGGCCCCTGTACGTCGTGGCGGCCGGGGTGGCCGCCCTCGCCGGACTGCAACGGCCCGCCCTGGACTCCCTGATGGCCCGCATCGTGCCGCACGACCAGTTGCCGGCGGCGGCCGCCCTGAACGCCCTGCGCTGGCAGGCCGGGGCGATCGCCGGTCCCGCGGTGGCCGGCCTGGTGGTGGCCTACGCGGGCAACGCCCCCGCCTACGGCACGACCGTGGTCTGCTTTGCCGTGTCGGTCGTACTGTGCCTGCGGCTCTCACCCGCGCCCCCCGCGGAGAACGCCGACAAGCCCTCCCTGCGCGGGATCGCCGAGGGGGCCCGCTACGCCTGGTCACGGCCCGTTCTGCTGGGAACCTACGCCGTCGACCTGGCGGCGATGTTCTTCGCCTTCCCGAACACGATCTTCCCCTTCCTCGCCGACGAACTGGACGCCGACTGGTCACTCGGGCTGATGTACGCGGCCGGGTCGGTCGGCTCGGTGGTGGTCAGTCTGACCAGCGGCTGGGTGTCCCGGGTACGGCGGCACGGGCTGCTGGTGGTGTGCGGTGCGGCCGGGTGGGGCCTGGCCATCGCGGGCGCGGGCCTGCTGACCGACATCTGGCTGGTCCTGGTGTGCCTGGCCGTCGCCGGCGCGGGGGACATGCTCAGCGGACTCGGCCGCTCCACCATCTGGAACCAGACGGTCCCCGACGAGCTGCGCGGCCGGCTGGCGGGGATCGAGGTCCTGTCCTACAGCGTCGGCCCCCAGCTCGGGCAGGTGCGGGCGGGTGCGATGGCGGGCTGGACCGGCACCCGGCCGGCGTTCTGGACCGGCGGTCTCGCCTGCGTCGCCTCAGTCGGCCTGCTCGCCGCCGCCCTGCCCAGGCTGGTGACCTACGACGCGCAGACGGACGAGGACGCCCTGCGCCGCCGCGCCGCCCACAAGGTCGCGTCGGGCGGTCCCGCGCAGGCGGACCCGCCCGCCAAGGGCGTGGGGAGCGCGGGGGAGCCCCCGGCGCCCGCCGCCGACCCGGTCTCCGGAGCCTGAGAGGCCCGCACCGCCCGGGGCGGTGCCGGGCTCAGCCCCGGCGCACCGCGAGCACCGCCGCGCTGTCCGGCGTGGTGAGCACCTCGGTGGCGTCGAGTTCCGGATGGGTGAGGTAGAACAGGCGCAGCTCGTCCACCTCGCCCTCGAACACCGGCGGCCAGTGCGGCGACGGCGTGAAGTCGTCGAGGATCAGCATGCCGCCCGGCGCCAGCAGCTCGACCACCCGCCGCGGATCGTCCCGCTTGCCGCCGCCGTCGCAGAAGAACACGTCAAAGGGGGCGTGCCGCTCCAACAGGCGCCAGTCCCCGTCCAGGACCCGCACGCGCGCGTCGTCGGAGAAGGCACCGGCCGTCCGGCGGGCCAGCACCGGGTCGCGCTCCGCCGTCACCAGCCGGGCGCCGGCGCCCAGTCCGCTGTGCAGCCAGGCCGTGCCGACGCCCGCTCCCGTACCGCTCTCCGCCACGACACCGTCGGGTTTCGCGGCGGCGGCCAGGCGCAGCAGCCGCCCCACCTCCGGGGTGCAGCTCTTGGTGAAGCCCGTCTCGGCGGCGAACCGCTCCGCCGCGGCCACCCGCTCCGGGACGCCCCGCCGTGCCATGGTCGTCATACCGCCGCCCCCTCCTGGTCACCGCGATGCTATCGACCCGGGGGTGCGGACCGGAGCGGGTCGGCACGGAGGCCGCCGCGCGGTCACCGGACGTCGATCCGCAGCCGGGCCCCCAGTTCTCCGGGCCCTCGTGTGTGCCGTCTGCCGTCTGCCTGCTGCCTGCCGCCCGCCGGCCCCGCCCGCCGTACGGCTGTGTGTTGCTCCGTCCGTTCCTCAGCCGGGGCGCGTGCATGCCGCGTGCGTTCTGGGCACCCGCGACAGGGACGGCCGTCCGTGTGCGCACGTGCGGCCGGCCGCTGTGTGGTGGCAGGGGCCCCGGGAGTGGATGAGACTGGGGCCACCGTCAGGACGGATGGCACGAGGACGCGCATGCGCATGGGCCGCAGGGACCAGACCGAGGAACGGAGGCAGCGGCTCCGCTGGCTGCCGGCCGCCGTCATCCTCAGCGCGTTCGTCATCGACATCGTCACCCGGGGAGAGGTCAACACCTTCCCGGCGCTCTCCGCCGCCCCCGTGATCGCCGCGCCCCTGCTCTCGCTGCCCGGCACGATCACCACGGGGGTGATGTCGAATGTGGTCGGCCTCGCCCTGGTGTTCCTGGAGCGGGAGCCGACCCGCGAGGACGTCGCCCCGTTCACCAGTCTGATCCTCCTGACCGTCGTCGCGGCGGGCCTCAACGTCATCCTGACCCGCGATCGGCGGCAGCTGGCGACCAGCCGCGAAGTGGCGGCGGCCGTCCAGCGCGCGGTGCTCCCGGACCCGCCCCGGCGCGTCGGGCGTCTCCTGGTGGCGTCCCGCTACGAAGTCGCCCACCAGGAGGCGGCGATCGGCGGCGACCTGTTCGCGATCCGGGACACTCCGTACGGCATCCGCATGCTCATCGCCGACGTGCGGGGCAAGGGGCTGGAGTCGATCCGCACGGTCAACGCGCTGCTCGGGTCGTTCCACGAGGCCTGCTACCACCAGCCGGACCTGCCGGGCGTCGCCCTCCAGCTGGAGGAACGCATGCAGGGGATCGTTACGGAGGCGACCGGGGCGGAGACCGAGTCGTTCGCCACCGCCGTCATCGTGGAACTGCCGTCCGACTACTCGGTGCTGCGCATCGTCAACCGGGGGCACGAGGCCCCGCTGCTGGTCCACGACGGCAGGGCGGTGCCGCTGGAACCGTCCACGCCCGCACTGCCGCTGGGCCTCGGCCTGCTCGACTCCTCCGACGCCCCGGTCGACCGGTTCCAGCTGCCCCCGGGCGCGACGCTGGTGCTTTTCACCGACGGCATCGACGAGGCACGCGACGCCCACGGCGCCTTCTTCGACGCCCGCCGCGCCCTGTCCCGGCGCTTGCCGCCCGACCCGGGCGCGATCCTCGACACGCTTCTGGCGGAAGTCACCCGCCACACGGGCGGCACCCTGGAGGACGATGCCGCGCTGTTCGCCGTCACCCTGGGGGCCGATCGGCCGCCCGGCGGAACCGACGGGCGGCACCCGGTTTCGGCGCGGGAGCCGCGCCGGGACCGCCGCGCGTAGACGCGGCCCCGACGGGGTGCGCCGGGCGACGCGGTCCGGCTCAGGTCCGGGCCCGGTCAGACCCGCTCCGTCCGGTCGGTGCCGGTACCGGTGCTTGTGCCCGTGCTTGTGCCCGCGCTGATGTGGGTGTCGCTGTCGGTGCTGTCGGTGTCGCTGCCGGTGTCGGTGCCGTCCCGGCCGGCGTGCCGCTCGCGACGGCGGCCCAGCAGGCCCGTGCCGGCGACCACCAGTCCGATGGCGACGACCTTGGCCACCTGGTGGTATCCCGCCGCCGGGGTCTCCGGGGTGCCCGGCAGGCCGAAGAACATCCACACCGCGGCGACGGCCCCCAGCACGATCAGGGCGACGGCGCCCCACGTGCCGAGGTCCGCCCACCAGGGAGCGATCGGATGGTGGACGCCCCGCCCCTCGCCCGGGCCGTCCGTGTCTGCGGTGTCCTGCTCGCTCAAAGTCCTGTCTCCTGCTCGGGGTCCGGTGTGCGTGGGCCAGGGCGGGCGGGCCGGCGTGCGGGGGCCGGGCATCCGGCCGACGGGACGTCGTTCGGGCCCGTCCCCGCCCGTCCCGGCCCGTTCCGCGCCCATCCCAGCCCGTTCCGTTCCGGCCGTTCCGGCCGTGGTCCGTGGAGGAGGACGCGGGCCGGGGCGGCGGGGTTCACCCGGCCCGCGTCGTGCCTCACCGAAACCTCGCCCCAACGGGACCTCGCCCCACCGCGAGCCCGCCCCACGGGGAAGCGGGGAAAGCGCCCACCCGGAAGCGCCCCGGCCGTCAGTCGTGCGGGCCGGCTCAGCCCGCGTGCAGGCGCACCGGGAGGCGCTGGTGGCCGTTGCTGATTAGGGACGGGACCGGAACGAGGCTCTCCGCCGGTTCCGCCAGGCGGAGCTCGGGGAAGCGGTCGAAGAGGCGCTGGAGTGCGAGGGAGACCTCCATACGGGCCAGGGGGGGCGCCGAGGCAGAAGTGCACGCCGTGACCGAAGGCCATGTGATCCTTCACCGTACGCGTCGCGTCGAAGGTGTCGGCGTCCTCGTGCCAGTCCGGGTGCCGGTTGGCGGCGGCGTAGGAGGCCAGTATGGCCTCGCCCCGGGCGATGGTCCGCCCGTCGGGCAGCGGGATGTCGGTGACGGCGAACCGCAGCGGGAGGTGCTTCACGGCGGGTTCGTGGCGCAGGGTTTCCTCCACCACGTCGTCCCAGGTGATGGTGCCCTTGCGGACCAGGTCCAGCTGTCCGGGCCGGGTGAGCAGGGTGAAGACGGCCTGGTCTATGACGTTGACCGTCGTCTCGTAGCCGGCGCTGATCATCAGCAGCAGCGTGTCGCGCAGTTCGTCGTGGGAGAGCCGGGAGCCGTCGCTCTCGTCGTCCCGGGCCGATATCAGCAGGGACGTCATGTCGTCGCCGGGCGTGCTGCGCTTCTCGTCGATGAGCCGGTCCAACTGCTCGTACAGCAGGGCCGCGTTGGCCTGGGCCTCGGCCGGGTTGAGCGTGGTGTCGAAGACGCCGTCGACCTGGGCGCGGAAGTCGTCGCGGCGGTTCTCGGGCACCCCCATCAGGTGGCTGATCACCGCGATGGGGAGGGGGTACGCCAGTTCCTGGCGCAGGTCGACGGTCCGGTCCGTCGGAAGGGCCGCGAGACGGTCGATGATGCCGTCCACCAGTTCCTCCACGGCCGGCCGCAGGGCGGCTATGCGCCGGGAGCTGAACGCGGGGGCCACCAGGCGGCGCAGCTTGCGGTGCTGCGGACCGTAGGCGGTGAACATGTTCTCCACCGCGACCCAGAGGGCCAACGGCCAGGTGCTGACGGCCTGTTCGAAGCCGGGCCAGTGCGCGCGGGCGTCCTTGGAGACGTCGGGGCTGGTGAGCAGCTGCTTCAGCAGGGCGGGGTCGGACACGGACCACGCCTCGACGCCCAGTATGTCCACGCGGGTCGCCACCCCGCGGGCTCGCAGGGCGCGTTGCTCGGACGTGTGGTCGGCACCGGAGGGATCGAGGACGAGGGGGGCCGAGGACTGCTCGGTCATGACCGGTCTCCTAGCGTTGCGTCGGGAACGTGACGGGCAGGGCTTCCAGAGCCCGGTGGAACGGGCCGGGGCGCCAGGTGAGTTCGGCGGCGGGGCGGCCGAGATCCGTCTCGGGCAGCGCGTCGAGCAGGTGGGTGACGGCCGTCTCCGCGATGAGGTAGGCGTGCGACCGGGCGGGACAGGTGTGCGGACCGACGCTCCACGCCAGGTGGGCGCGGTTGCCCGACAGCCGGCCGCCCGGCACGCCCTCGGTGAGGGCCGGATCGTTGTTGGCGGCCGCCATGGAGATCACCACCGGCTGGTGGGCGGGCAGCAGCACCCCGTCGACGTCGACCGGGAACGGCGGGTAGGAGATGCAGTAGTTCGCCATCGGCGGGTCGGTGTAGAGCACGGTGTCGAGCGCGTCGCGGACCGTGGACAGGCCGGCGTGCAGGTCGGCGGAGAAGTCCTCGTCGGTGAGGATCTTCAGCACGGTGTTGCTGATCAGGTTGGTCAGCGGCTCGATGCCCGCCCCCCACAGGGTGACGAGCTGATGGCCCATCTCCTCGTCGGTCAGCCCGGCCGGGTGCATGACCAGCCGGGAGGTGATGTCGTCGCCCGGCTGCTCCCGGCGCAGCGTCACCAGGTCGGCGACGGCCTGCGCGAGGATCCGGTTGCCCTCGGCGGCGTCCGTGGCGTCGAAGATCCGCGCCATGCCGTCGGCGACGCGCAGTCCGATCTCGTCCGGGCAGCCCAGCAGGGCGCTCAGGACGCGGAAGGCGATCGGGAAGGAGTACTCGGTGAGCAGGTCGGCCTCGCCGCGGGCGCGGAACTGGTCGATGGCCTCGTCCGCCACCTTCTCCACCAGGGCGCGCAGCGCGTGCTGGTCGACCTGGTCGATGGCCGCGGTGTTCGCGCCCCGGTAGCGGGCGTGCTCGGCGCCGCCCGAGCGCAGCGCGTTGGGGCGCCACTCCATCATCGGCCGCACCGGGCACGACGCCGGGACCGACTTCTCCCAGACCCTCGGGTCGGCGGGGAAGTGCAGCGGGTCGTTGAGGATGCGCCGCGCCTGGTAGTAGCCGATGACCAGGGTGGCGGGAACCCCAGGGGCCAGGTCCACGGGGACCAGCGGACCGTGGTCGGTGCGCATGCGCCGGTAGCAGGCGTGCGGGTCGGCGGCGAACTCCGGGGCGTACAGGGGGAACCGGTCCGGTGGGCTCGCCGGTCCGGCACCGGCGGAGGGCATCGTCATCGGAGGGTCTCCAGGGGTTGGGCCGACCGTCGTGCGGTGAGGTACTCGGTGAGCTTGATCAGGGCGTGCAGGGAGGAGGTGCGGTCCCGCGCGTCGCAGACCGTCAGCGGCGTCACGCCGTCCAGGGCGAGCGCCTGGCGGACCTCGTCGTCCGGGTAGGTCGGCGCGCCCGGGAAGGCGTTGATGGCGACGGCGTACGGGATGCCCGCGTGGTCCAGCAGCGTGAGCGCGTCGTGGGAGGCGTCCAGGTCCCGGGTGTCGGCCAGCACCAGACAGCCCAGCGCGCCCTCGGCCAGGTCCTCCCACAGCGGCTGGAACCGGGACTGCCCGGGCAGCCCGAAGAGGTACAGGGCGAGCCGGCCGTCCGCCATGTGGATCCGGCCGAAGTCCATCGCCACGGTGGTCGTCGTCTTGTGCGGAGTGCCCCGCAGATCGTCCACCCCGACGCTGGCCTGCGTGATGGGCTCCTCCATCCGCAGGGGCGTCACCTCGGAGACGCTGCCGATGAGCGTCGTCTTGCCGACCCCGAAACCCCCCGCCACCACGATCTTGGCCGACCGCGTCACCGAGGCCGGGACGTAGGTGACGGGCGGGTCAGACCATGGAGCGAAGTCCACGGAGCACCTCCTGCAGCAGGTCGAAGTCGGGCTGGTGGCCGGGCTCCGCGACGGGAGCGGCCAGATGGCCGGAGTCCATCAGCGACGACACGAGGATCCGGACCGTCGAGGGCGGGAGCTCCAGCGCGGCGGCGATGTCGGCGACGGCCAGACCGCCGCGGGAACCCGCGAACAGACGCATCAACCGGCGGGCGTCCGGACCCAGCGTGTCCGTGGGGCCGTTCGCGGCCACGACCACGCTCTCCGGACGCACGTCGGCGCGGGCCCGGATCTGCCCGCCGGTCCGGACGTAGGGCCTGACCATGTCCGGGTCACGCCGCGGCCCCGTCATGCCCGGGAGCCGCCGTCCACCGCCGGCTGTCGCTCCGCGGTGGCCATCTCGTGCCCGACGCGGGTCGCCAGCCGCACCATGTGGTGCGAGATCAGTCCCACGTCGGCGTCCGGGCCGGTGGTGCACACCGAGAGCATGGTGTTCCGGGCCGCGGTGGTCGTCAGACCGATGCAGCCGACCGACTCGATCAGCAGCTGCCGCATGCCGTCGCCGCCGGTGAACTCGTCCCAGGCCTTCCCCGCGGCCCGCAGCGCCGCCGTCAGCGCGGCGAACTTCTCCCCGTCGTCCTGTCCGATCGTCTCGGTGCGGGCCTTCAGAAGGCCGTCGCTGCTCATGAGGACGGCGTACCGCACGCCTTCGACGGTGCCGAGTTCCTGGTCGAGCAGCCAGCCCAGGCTGTTGGAATGTGTGTCTCGCACGGTCAGTGTCCTTCGTCGTGTGCGTCGTGTGCGGGGGTCGCCTCGGGATCTTCGGGGGGCGGGGACGGATGGTCCTGACGGCCGCGGCGGGTGCCCTCGGCCCAGGCCGCGGCGATCGCGGGACGGCCGGGTTCGGCCGGCGCGGGCTCCGCGGCGGCGCGACGCGCCGGGCCGGGCACCGCCGACCGCCTGCGGACGGTCAGCCCGCTGGCGGTGGTGGCCGGTGCGGCGGGCTCCGCCTCGGGTCCGCGCTCGGGCCGGGGCTCGGAGGCGGGCCCCGGCACGGACGGCACCGACGGCACCGACGGCTTCGCGGCGGCCACGGGGGCGTCGGGCGCCGGCGTGGTGAGCAGGTTCTTCGGCAGCACGAGCATGGCGCGGGTGCCCTGGTAGATGTTCGGCGCGGTCAACTCGACGCGGAAGCCGTACTCCTCGGCCAGCAGCGACGCCACGCGCAGCCCGGTCTGGGGGTGGGCGCCCAGGCGGGTGATGTCGTCGCGCTGTTCACCGGACATCACGTTGCTGGCCCACAGCAGCCGCTCGTCGTCCATGCGCAGTCCGGCGTCGTCCACGACCAGGAAGCAGGCGTGGTGGCCCTGTTGGAGGGAGACGTGCACCTTGGCGGCGGGCGGCGAGTAGCGCAGGGCGTTGTCCAGCAGCACGGCGAGGGCGTGCACGACCGCCTCGACCGCACGGCCCTCGACGACCACCGACCCCATCTCGGGATGCTCGACCCGCTCGTAGCCCTCGATCCGGCCCATGGCCGACCGGACGATGTCGGTGAGCGAGGTGGCGGGCCAGCGGCGGGAGAGCTTGTCCCCGGCGAGCACCGCGTACCCGGACGCCGTGAGCAGCATCTGCTGGGCGAGGTGGTCGATCTCCACCAGCGTCGCGTACGCCTCGTCGGAGATGTGGCGCCGCACTCCCCGGCTGACCGTCCGGCCGAGCCGCGCCGCGCGCGCCACCACGTTGTTGGCGAAGCCGCGCACCGCGGCCCGGGCCACGCCCACGGACTCGTCGCGCACCTGCGCGATCTGACGTTCCGTCTCCTGCTTGACGAGTTCGGCGTCCCGGGCGGCGGCCGTGCGTTCCTGGGCCCGGACCTCCTCCACGGCCGAGGTCACCGCTCCGGGGAGCGCCCGCAGCCGTTCGGCGAGCGGTGTCCCGTGCAAGGGCGCCGGGATGATCAGGCCGGTGTCGTGGGGCGTGCGGTCCGGCCCCGGTGCGAGGGCCGAGGGGAGCACGGTCGTCGTGATCCGGTCCAGGCACTGTTCGGTGGCGAGGAGTTGCTGGGTGAGCAGATCGGCGTGCCGCTGGAGTGAGTCGGCCCGGCGCCGGTCCTCCTCGCGCCGGCGCCGGAAGTGCCAGATGCCCCCGACGCCGGTCACCGTCAGCAACGCGGTGGCGGTCCATAACAGTTCAGTCATCAGGTCCTCACGGATCAGCAAGCCGTCGGGGTGCGGGGGGAGGGGCGGAGCGGGACGGCCCGGCTCCGAGTCGGTGACCGGGGTGCGCGGCGACCGGTGGACGTGCGGTCGCGGACGGCGGCGCGGTCCCGGACCACCCGGGGGAGTGCGGCACCGGACGGGTGTGCGGGGCCGGGGTGGCCGGGTCGACCGCCTTCCGGCGCCGTTGCCGGGGGCGTCGCCCGATCGCGGTCGGGGGTCCTAACAAGCCAGATCCGGCCCGTGTACCGCGATCCGTATCGAGGGGGCACGGCGGCACCCCTCCGCGCGCGTGCGCAGCGCCGTCCCGAGGGGCCGCCGGCCCCGGTCCCCGGGGGCCGGGAACACTGCGGTGCGGACAGCGGCGAGGGCGTGCGACATGGATCTCCCAGGAACGGAACGAGGGCGTGCACGAGCAGAGGACCCAGCGCATGCCGGGTCCACTGGTGGCCTTCGGCTACGGACCATACCCCTCGTGCTCACGTCTTGTACCGGCTTGGTGACGGTGGCCCCCGAACGCCGGGGATTTGCTCCGAGAAGTCGGGGTCGCTCGGGGCTCCGGCTGGCCGAAAAGGGCTCCTGTGCGCCGTGCGATCGACTGCCGGACCGGCCAACAAGCGTTCGATCAGGTCGAGTTGCGCGCCGAGATACCGCCCGGCGCACGCCCGGCGCGCGGCACCGCGCGGGAGCGGATAGCCCACTCTGCGGGCACCGGGCGGTTACCGTCTGCCGCATGAGCGAGAACACAGAGCGGTCCGTCGTCGTCCGGCGCACCGCGACCGGCCGTTTCACGGCGACCAACCCCCGTGGCGGGACGATCGAGTTCACCGTCCCGGGCGACGCACCGACCACCGGATTCAGCCCCGTCGAACTCCTGCTCGCCGCGATCGGTGGCTGCACCGCCGCGGACGTCGACGCCGCGACCAGCCGGCACATCGAGCCGAGCGAGTTCACCGTCACCGTGTCCGGCGACAAGATCAGCGACGAACTCGGCAACCGCATGACCGGCCTGAAGGTCGCTTTCACCGTCGCCTTCCCGGACGGGGACGGCGCGGAACGCGCCCGCGCCGTCCTGCCGCGTGCCGTCAGGACCTCCCACGAGCGCCTGTGCACGGTCAGCCGCACCGTCGAACTCGGCACGCCGGTCACGACGACGGTCGACGAGCCGTGACGCGACGCTGACCGGGTTCGGGGCGCTGTGCCCGTGTCTGTGCCCGCGTGGTCGCGTGTCTCAGTGGCTGTGGCTGTGGCTGTGGCTCTGGGCCGACGGCGCTGCCGACGCGGATGCGGGCGTCTGCGTGCCGAGTGCCAGGCGCGGCCAGTCCGCGAGGTCGCGCAGCAACTGCCGGTCGTGGGTGGCGACGACGACCGCCGCGGCGGTCTCCCGCAGAGCCCGGGTCAACTCGTCGACGAGTACCGGCGACAGGTGGTTCGTCGGCTCGTCCAGCAGCAGGAGCCCCGGTCGTACGGCGAGCGCCAGCGCCAGGTCCAGGCGTCTGAGCTGCCCCTGGGACATCCTGCCCACCGGGGTGTCGGCCGCCCCGGCGTCCAGCAGGCCGAGCGCGCCCAGGGGGACGGTGTCCGCCGCACGGATCAGGCCGTCGCTCACCAGCCGCCCCACATGCCGTGCGTACACCTCCCGCGCGGGGAGCCCGGGGTCGTGTGCGGAGGTCTCCTGCGCGACCCGGGCCACCCGGGCGTCCCTCGCGGCGCGCACCTGCCCCGTGCTGGGCGGGAGCGCACCGCCCAGCACCGCGAGCAGGGTGGACTTCCCGGCCCCGTTCCCTCCGGTGACCAACAGCCGGTCACCACCGTCCAGGACGATGTCCACCGGCCCCGGCAGCCGGCCGTCGACGGCGACCCCCTCCGCCCTGACCAGGGACGAGCCCGCGCGCACATCCAGCCGCGGCCACTTCAGCGCCGGGGGCGGCTGCGGTACATCGATCCGGTGCGCCCGGAGTGCGGCCTGCTGCCGGTGCAGTGCCTGCACCACGCCCGGTGCGCGGGACTGCCGTTGGTGTTTGCCGGTGCCCTTGGCCGGCCGCCAGCCCGTGGCGAGGCGGTCGCGCGCCGTGGACACTGCCTCCTGGAGCCGCTCGTGCTCGGCCTGCTGCTGTTCGTACTCCTGCTCCCACCGCTCCCGCTCCCGGCGCCGGGCGTCCTGCCAGGCGTCGTACCCGCCGGGGTACAGGCGGGGCAGGCCGTCGCGGGTCGGATCGAGGTCCAGGAACCGGTCGGCGACGTCCCGGAGCAGGGCCCGGTCGTGGCTCACGACGGCGAGGCCGCCGTCGTGCCCGCGCAGTCTTCGGGTGAGGAAGTCCAGTCCGTCGGCGTCGAGATGGTTGGTCGGCTCGTCGAGCAGCAGGATGTCGTGGTGGGCGCCCAGCAGGCAGGCCAGCCGGACGCGGTAGCGGTGTCCCACCGACAGCGTCGACAGCGGTCGGGCGCGGTCGGTGCAGGCGCCGAGCGCCTCCAACGCCACGTCGACGCGGCGTTCGGCGTCCCAGGCGTCCAGCCGGGTGGCCTCCTCCAGGGCCGCCGCGTACGCGTCGCCGGCCGCCGGGTCGCCGTCGGCCAGGGCGGTGGTCGCCGCGTCCAGCGCGGCCAGGGCCGCGTGCGAGGCCGCCAGGGCCGCCGAGGTGAGCGTGCCGACCGTCTCACCGTCGAGCGCGGCGAGTTCCTGGCGGGCCAGGCCGACGGTGCCCGCACGGTGCACGGTGCCCTCGTCGGGCGTGAGCAGACCGGCGAGGACGTGCAGCAGGGTGGTCTTGCCCCGGCCGTTCTCGCCGACGACCGCGATCCGCGACCGTGCCGACACGGTCACGGACACGTCGGTGAGGACCCGCCGGGAGGCGCGCGTGACGGTGATGCGCTCGGCCCGGACGTGGGCGCTGCCGCCCGCCCCGACGGGGAGGGCGGGGAAGGACACGGCTCGGGAACTGGGGGTGGAATGCAAGGGAGGCTCCGCGGCTCGCAGGGGAGCCGGGCAGCACACGTCGGCCGCCCGGCGTGGACCGGAACGGCGAGCGCGCAGTCGATTGAGAGGAGAAGGCGCCGCCGTCAGCGGGCGGATCGGACCTTCTGCGACCAGATTCCTCGTGCCATGCCGACCAGGCTAGCTGCTCCGGCGCACCGGATCATCCGGTTTTCGCGCCGGTCCGGTGGGCGGCGCCGATCGGACGCGGTGCCACCCGTCGAGGGCGGCGGTGCTGGGACGCGAGCGTCACGGCATCGCCGCGCTGGCGCCATATTTTCCCGTGCGCTTACCCCATGGGCATGCGCATGGCTTTCGCGTGGGCACCGGGTCGTCGGCCTCGCCGGGCCCACCGTCCTGCCGCACCGCCCTTTCGCCGTCCGGCCGGCTCTCACCGTCCCGCCGTCCCGCCGTCCGGCCGGCTCCCGCCCCACGCCTTTCGGCTCCCGGTTCCCGCCTCCCGGATCCCGGCTCAGGGATGCCGCAGGGCGTGCGCCGCCTGCTCCACGAGGCCGCGCAGCCAGAGCAGGCCCGGGTCGTCGGTGCGGGTGGCGTGCCAGATCGCGCTCACCGTGTAGGTGGGCATCGGCAGCGGTGGGGGAGAGGTGGCCAGGCCCAGGGCCTGGGCGTACGCGGTGGCCGCGTGGGTGGGGAGGGTGGCCAGCGCGGGCAGTGCGGGCAACTGGAGGGCGGCCCCGGCGAAGTGCGTGGTGGACGCGATCACCCGGCGGGTCAGCCCCCGGGCCTCCAGCAGGTCGTCCACGATGCCGCGCCGTCCGTCGTAGGAGATCAGCAGGTGCGGATGGGCCAGATAGTCGTCGAGGCCGAGGGGCGTGCGCAGCGGGAGCAGCCGCGGGGAGAACAGACACGTGTAGCCGGACTCGAAGAGGTCGCTGCTGCGGTGATCGGCGCTGTGCGCGGACGCGGCGGCCACGCCGAGGTCGATCTCACCCCGGTCGATCATGCCGCCGACGGTGTTCCGCGTGGTCTGCCGCACCGCGAGCCGGATGCCGGGCGACGAGCCGGTGGCGGCCAGCAGCCGGGGGAGGAGCGCCGTCTCCAGGTCGTCGGACATGCCCAGGGTGAACGACCGCCGCGCCGTCGCGGGGTCGAAGCGGTCCCGGTCCGTCACCGCGCCGTGGATCAGGGTGAGGGCGGGCTCGATGCGGCGCGCCAGCTCCAGGGCGCGGGGCGTCGGCTCGACACCGCCCCGGGTGCGGGTGAACAACTCGTCACCGAACAGCGTCCGAAGGCGGCCGAGGGCGGCACTGGTGGCTCCCTGGCTCAGATGCAGGGCGGCTGCGGCCCGGGTGACACTGCGTTCGCGTAGCAACGCCGCGAAGACCACCAGCAGATTCAGGTCCGCCTTGCGGAATTCGGTCTCATAGATGTCGATCATCGCGAGGACGAGTTTGCCGGATGAGCGCCCCACTTCCTACGGTCGGCGCATGACAGCCGCTGAGGTCGAGCCCCGCCGCCCCGATCGCACCGCGCCCCGCCGGAGGGTCACCGCCGCCGTCGTCCAGGCGTCCGCCCCGCTGTTCGACACCCCGGCCGCGTTGGCCAGGGCCGAGGAACTGCTCCGGGAGGCCGTCACCGGCCGGGGAGCCGAGGTGGTCGTCCTGCCCGAGGCGTTCCTCGGCGGCTACCCCAAGGGACTGGACTTCGGCATCACGGTCGGCAGCCGCACTCCCGCCGGGCGCGACCTGTTCCGCCGCTACCACGCGGCCGCCATCGAGGTTCCGGGCCCGGAGGTCGAAACGCTGGCCGCCGTCACCCGGGAGCTGGGCTGCCACGCGGTGATCGGCGCGGTCGAACGCAGCGGCGGCACCCTGTACTGCGTCGCCCTCCTCTTCGGCCCCGACGGCTACCTCGGTCTGCACCGCAAACTGATGCCCACCGCCGCCGAGCGCTACCTGTGGGGCCAGGGCGACGGCTCCACCCTCCCGGTCGCGGACACCGGCAACGGCCGCCTCGGCACGGCCATCTGCTGGGAGAACTACATGCCGCTGTTCCGCACCGCGATGTACGCCAAGGGCGTCGACCTGTGGTGCGCGCCGACCGTCGACGACCGGGACGCCTGGCAGGCCACCATGCGGCACATCGCCCTGGAGGGCCGCTGCTTCGTCCTCGGCGCCTCCCAGTACCTACGCCGCGACGGGCTCCCCGACGACGTCCGACCCGTCCAGGGCGACGAACCGGACACGGTGCTCATCGGCGGCGGTTCCGTCATCGTCTCCCCGCTCGGCGAGGTCCTGGCCGGGCCGCTGCGCGACGGCGAGGGCATCCTGACCGCCGAACTCGACCTCGACGACCTGGTCCGCGCCCGCTTCGACTTCGACCCCGTCGGCCATTACGCCCGCCCGGACGTCTTCACGCTCCACGTCGACGAGTCCCCCACCAGCACGGTGACCGGCACCGGGTGACATCCTCGACCGGAGCCGGGCGAGGGTGACGGCCACGTCGACATCCGGACCCGGCACGCCGCCCGTCCCCGGTCCCGGCCACCGTCGTTCCCGACCTCCGGCCCCGGTCCCCGGCCACCGTCCGAGGCCCGGCCGGCCCGCCTCCACCCCGACCGAGCACACGCCACCGAGCACACACCGCCGAGCACAGACCACCGGGCACAGACCATCGAGCACAGATCACCAGGCACAGACCACCAACCTCTGCCCTCGACCACGACCGCCGCCGCCCATCCGCCGCAGCCGCCCCCGCGCGCGCGAGCCAACGAACGGAAGTCACCGTGACGTACGACATCGACGCACTCCGCGCCCAGTTCCCCGCGCTTCGGGAGGGGATCGCGCACTTCGACGGACCCGGCGGCACCCAGACGCCCCGCCCCGTCATCCAGGCCGTCTCCGACGCCCTGTCCGCCCCGCTGTCGAACCGGGGCCCGTGGGTCGCCGGGGAACGCAACGCCGAGGCGATCGTCGTCGAAGCCCGGCGGGCGATGGCCGACCTGCTCGGCGCGGACCCGGCCGGCATCGTGTTCGGCCGCAGCGCCACCCAGCTCACCTACGACTTCTCCCGCACCCTCGCCCGGACCTGGTCACCGGGGGACGAGGTGGTGGTGACCAGCCTCGACCACGACTCCAACATCCGCCCCTGGATCCACGCCGCCGAGCAGGCCGACGTCACCGTGCGCCGCGCCCACTTCGACCCGGTGACCGGGGAGCTGACGCCGGACGCCATCCGTTCCGTGCTCTCCGGGCGCACCCGCCTGGTCGCCGTGACCGCGGCGTCCAACCTGATCGGCACCTGCCCGCGGATCGCCGAGATCGCCCGCGCGGTGCACGAGGCGGGCGCCCTGCTCCATGTCGACGGCGTGCACTACACCGCCCATCGCCTGGTCGACGTGGAAGCGCTGGGCGCGGACTTCTTCACCTGCTCGCCGTACAAGTTCCTCGGCCCCCACCACGGGGTGCTGGCCGCCCGGCCCGCCCTGCTGGAGACGCTGCGCCCCGACAAGCTGCTGCCGTCCAGCGACGCCGTGCCCGAGCGCTTCGAACTGGGCACGCTGCCCTACGAGTTCCTCGCCGGCACGCGCGCCGCCGTCGACTTCCTGGCCGGCTTCGACTCCGCCGCCACGGGCACCCGGCGCGAGCGGCTGACGGCCGGCTACCGGGCTCTGGAGCGGCACGAGGAGACCTTGCGGACCCTCATAGAGAAGGGTCTCGGCACCCTCGACGGTGTCACGGTGCACTCCCGCGCCGCCGAGCGCACGCCCACCCTCCTGCTGACCTTCGACCGGCACAGTGCCCCGGACGCCTACCGGTTCCTGGCGGAACGCGGTGTCCACGCGCCCGCCGGCTCCTTCTACGCCGTCGAGGCCTCCCGCCGGCTCGGTCTCGGGGACGCCGGCGGCCTCCGCGTCGGTCTGGCCCCCTACAACCACGCCGATGACGTCGACCGCCTCATCGAGGGCCTGGCGGACTTCCTGCGCACCTGACGGGCACACCGCGTTGCCACGGCCGGGCCGGCCCCCGTGCCGCCCCTGCCCGGCCCGTTCCCGCCCACGCCCACGCCTGGCAACGCGGAACGCCCCGTCCCCGGCCGGGGGCACCGGCCGGGAACGGGGCGACGGGTGAGAGCAGCCGGAACCGGGCTCTCACGGTGGGGTCAGTGAGGTCAGATGAGGTCCTCGCCGTTGCGGCGGGCCTCGGCCCACTCACGGAAGAACCCGCGGCTGATCACGAACAGCACGATCGCCACCAGGACGGGCCACATCAGGACGTACGCGGTGAGAACTGCGGTGGACACGGTGCCTCCTTCGTCAATCACTTGCTGCCGGTGGCGGCCGGTTCGGGGTCGCCGTCACTGTCGCTGTCGCCGTCCTCCGCCGCACGCCCCGCGGGCACCGCGGCGCCGCTCCCGGCCGGGACGGGTGCCGCGGCCGTGGCGGAGCCGTCGTCGAAGTCACCGGTGCGCTGCGCGATGACGGCGAAGTCGAAGTCCTCACGCTGCCGCACCGACATGGACCAGCAGATGATGGTCGACACCGAGTAGGCGACCAGCGAACCGCTGAGCGTCGCGTACTCGTGCAGCTCGCCGATGGCGAACGGCGCCGTCACGACGACGGCCGCCACTCCCACGACGCGGGCCGGGCGGGCGCCGAAGAAGCCGAACACCATCAGGCCCAGGACCACGCCGACGCCGATGACCGCGAGGACGTCCACGACGATGCCCAGCGCGTTGTCGAGCGGGATCCAGCCGAAGCGGACGGGCAGGAACATCGCGAGCGCGGCCAGGACCGACGTGGTGAAGGCGCGTCCGGTGACCTTGCCCCAGTAGAAGCTGGCCAGGACCGGGAACACCAGGGCGCCCCACAGCGCACCGACGAAGACCAGCAGGTCCAGGATGTTCAGCTGGAGGCTGGCGAAGGCGACGGCGGTCGCGGTGGCCAGCACCATGGTGATGCGGCCGACCAGCAGCATCGTCGCCGGGTTGGCCTTCTCCTTGCCGGCCACGTTCTGGCCGTAGACGTCGGCCATCATGATCGAGGAGAGGGCCGCGAGGTCGGAGTCGGCGGTGGACGACAGCGCGCCGACGATCATGATGAAGAACACGGCCAGCAGCACGGGCGGCAGGTACTCGGCGGCCATGCCCGGGATGATGTTGTTCGGGTCCCCGCCGGCCGGCTCGATGCCCAGGTAGAGGGCGAGCACGCCGAGCATGCCGACGCCGATCACCATGGCGCCGTACCCGACGGTCGCCGTGATGAAGGTCGGCTTGATCAGGCTCTCCTTCACGGCGAACAGGCGCTGCGCGATGGTCTGGTTGCCGATCGCGTAGGCGAGCACGGCGGCGATGTACGGGGCGCCCTGTTCCATGAAGGCCGTGCTGGAGAAGAAGCTGCCCTGCTCGGCGGTCAGGTTGCTCGCGCCGGTCTCGAACGCGGCGGGGAAGTCCGCGGCGAAGAAGATGAACGGGACGATGACGGCGACGGCGCCGAGCATCGCGACGACCTGCACGAAGTCGGTGAGCACCGAGGCGCGGAAGCCGGACCACAGGGTGTAGAGCAGCACCCCGGCCGCGACGGCGAAGACGCCCTGGGTGAAGGTGAACGGCGACAGCATCGAGATGAGCACGCCGCCGGCGATGAAGTTCGACATCAGGCTGATCAGGCTGCCGACGATGTTCGAGCCGGCGAGCATCAGCTGACTGGAGCGGCCGTGCCGCACGTAGAGCACCTCGGCGAGGGTGTGCGCCTTGGGTGCCACGGCCCGGATGCGGCGGCCGAAGGGGTAGATGAAGAGGATCATCAGGGCGCCCCACAACCCGTAATGGATCGGGCCGGAGATGCCGTAGGTGTAACCGGACGTGGCGGACGCGTACATGGAGGAGGCCCAGATCCAGGTCGCCGTCATGCTGGCGGCGGAGATCCCGAATCCGAGGTTGTTCCCCGCCGTCATGTAGCCGTCGGCGTTCTCCTCCTTCTTCCCGATGCGGGTCGAGATGAGGAAGGTGCCTCCGTAGAAGAGGACCAGCAGACCGACGACGACCAGGGCGTTGAACTGAGCTGTGTCCATTTCGCCCACACACGCCACCTCCTTCGACTTCAGGAGCCCCGGGTCGACCGCGCACCTGCGTCTTCCACGGGCAGGCGGCGGCACCGTCCCGCGCGCCGTGCAGCGGGGGGACCGACCCGGCAGCTCAGCGCTGTACAAGGGACGTTCACAAAAAGATGCGGGCTTTGGGCCCGCAAACCGTCGGCACCGTAACAGCTCTTTCAGGCCAGCGGGAGGTCAGGCTTCTGGAAGGGCGGCAGGGCTGTACGCTGGGAACTCGTCTGAATTGTGCAAGTTCCTAACATATTTCGAGCGGCAGTATGCCCCTTGTGATGTGATTCGCCCTCCCTCGCGACAGTGCGTATTTGCTCATTGCGAATGCAATTTTGACCCCTTTTGTTACGGCAAAGAGATCAACCGGTGGTGTCTCGCGTCACTGGGCGGCGGCCGGGTGTGAGGGTCTCCGGGTGGGCGTGAGGGGGTGTGTCGCCGCTCGGCGCCCGCACCCGGGTCGCCTGCTCCCTTGCCTAATCCTATTAGGCATATGCATAATGCATGTAGGGACAGGGTGGGGCCGGGCCGTGCGGCCCGCTCGCCCGGCCGCCTGGCTGAGGCAGACAGAGAGGGACCTCGTGACCCGAGTGGGACTGACGACGGAACGCCTGGTCAGGGCGGGAGCCGAGATGGCCGACGAGATCGGCTTCGAGTGCACCACGCCCTCCGAACTGGCCCGGCGCTTCGGCGTCCGTACCGCGAGCCTGTACGCGCACGTCAAGAACGCGCACGACCTCAAGGTGCGGATCGCGCTCCTGGCGCTGGAGGAACTGGCCGACCGGGTCTCCGAAGCGATGGCGGGCCGTGCGGGCCGGGACGCCCTGATCGCGTTCGCCGACGCCTACCGCGACTACGCCCGGGAACACCCCGGCCGCTTCGCCGCCACCTCCTTCCCCCTCACGCCCCAGGAGGCCGCGGGCAGCGCCGGTGTGCGGCACGCCGCCATGGCCCGCGCGCTCCTGCGCGGATACGCCCTGGAAGAACCCCGGCAGACCCACGCCGTGCGCCTGCTCGGCAGCGTCTTCAGCGGCTTCGTCGGACTGGAGGCGGCGGGCGGATTCAGCCACAGCGCTCCCGATTCCCAGGAGAGCTGGACCGAGATCCTCGACGCGCTCGACCTCCTGCTGCGCACCTGGAGCACCGGCACCTGACCCCGTCACACCCGTCACACCACGTCAGACCGCCTTCACACCACCCCGCGCGCCCAGTGCGCCCCCCGAACGAACCGAAGAGGTACCAGCACCATGACCACCCGGCACGACCGGCCCCCCGTACCCCTCACGACCGACATCGTCCGCGGCGCCCTCGAACTGGAACGCACCGACCGGGGCCTCCTGCCCCACCGCCTGCCCGCGAGCGCGCGCCGCCGGATACCCGACGGACAGCTGGCCATGGCCGAATCACAACCCTCCGGCGTGCGGCTCGCCCTCCGCACCCGCGCCACCGTCGTCGAACTGGACGTCGTGGCCACCAAGCGGGTCTACACCGGAGCGCCGCCGCGCCCCGACGGGGTGTACGAACTGCTCGTCGACGGGCGGCTCGTGGACTCCGCCACCGTCCCCGACGGCGACACGCTCACCCTCGACATGGTGACCGGAGCCGCCGGAACCCGGCAGGGACCGGTACGGACCGTGCGCTTCGCCGGCCTGACGGACGAGGAGAAGGACCTCGAGATCTGGCTGCCGCACGACGAGGCCACCCTGCTCGTCGGGTTGCGCACGGACGCACCGGCCCGTCCGGTGCCGGCCGGCGGACGCAAGGTCTGGCTGCACCACGGCAGTTCGATCAGCCAGGGCTCCAACGCCGCCACACCCACCGGCACCTGGCCGGCCGTGGCCGCCGCCCATGCCGGAGCGGATCTGGTCAACCTGGGCTTCGGGGGCAGCGCGCTGCTCGACCCGTTCACCGCCCGCGCGATGCGCGACACGCCCGCCGACCTGATCAGCGTCAAGATCGGCATCAACGTCGTCAACGCGGACCTGATGCGGCTGCGCGCCTTCGGCCCGGCCGTCCACGGCTTCCTCGACACCCTCCGTGACGGGCACCCCACCGCCCCGCTGCTGGTCGTCTCACCGGTGCACTGCGCCCTCCACGAGACGACCCCGGGCCCCACCGCCCCCGACCTGGACGCTATGAGCGAGGGGCGCCTGAGGTTCCGGGCCACCGGCGACCCCCGGGAGACCTCGGCGGGGAAGCTGACCCTGGCGGTGATACGCGAGGAACTGGCCCGGATCGTCTGTCAGCGGGCCGAGGACGACCCCCGGATCCACTACCTCGACGGCCGCGACCTGTACGGCGAGGCCGACGAGGCCGCCCAGCCGCTGCCCGACGCGCTCCACCCCGCCCCCGCCGCCCACCGCCTCATCGGCGAACGCTTCGCCCGCCTGGCCTTCGGCGACGGAGCCCCGTTCGGCCCGGCGGACTCCGGGAACCGCTGACGGCACCGGACGGCGGTCCCGGAAGGGTGCGGGGCCCCGGCGGCGCTTGACCTCGACCGAGGTCGAGTTCCTACGGTCCTGACCGGGCCGCGGAAATCCCTCTGCGGCCCTCGTGATCAGGAGGCACGCGGTGAGCGACAACCGTACCGAGATCCCCGACCACTACCGGCACGCCGTGATCCCGCACATCATGGTGGAAGACGCCGACGCGGCGATCGACTTCTACCGGCGGGCGTTCGGCGCCCGCGAGGACTTCCGGCTCCAGGCGCCGGGCGGCGGCATCCTGCATGCCGAGATCTCCATCGGGCCGTCGGTCCTCATGCTGGGCGACGCCGGTGCCGACGGGGTGGGCACCGCCGTCTGGTCGGCGCCCCCCGCGCTCGGTGGCACGTCCGTCACCCTGCACGTCTTCGTCCCGGACGTCGACGAGCTGGCGCGGCGCGCGGTGGCGGCCGGGGCGGAACTGCTCCAACCGCCGACGGACATGTTCCACGGTGACCGCACCGCGATCCTCGGGGATCCCTTCGGCCACCTGTGGGTCTTCCTCACCCACGTCGAGGACGTCACCGAGGAGGAGCTGCGCAGCCGGCTCGCCGCGGCCCGCTGAGGGCCGGAGCCCGGCGCTCGCCGCCGGTCCCGGCCGGACGCCCGGGGTCCCGCCCGGGACCCCGGGCGTCACCGGCTACAACTGCCGGTAGTAGACGGCGGTCGGGAGCCGTGTGCACCCCAGGGCCTCGTACAGGGCTCTGGCGGGAGCGTGGAACGGGTCGCCGCCCGTGCCGATCTCCACCACCTCGGCCCCCTGGGCACGCATCGCCGCGAAGGCGTGCTCGCACAGGGCGGTGCCCAGGTGGAGGCGGCGGTGCTGGGCGGACACGGCGAGCAGAGTGATGCTGCCGTTCCTGCGGCTCGGGTCGACGCTCCACGCCACGTAGCCCGCGCAGCCGTCCCCGGCCTCGGCGACGGCGACGTGGGCGTGCTGTTCGGGAGCGTGCAGACCGGCAACCAGCCGACGGTAGTCCCCCCGCCAGTCACCGTGCTGGTTGGCGAAGACGACCTCGCCGACCAGCGGCCGGAACGAGTCCTCGTAGAACGGGCGGAAGGTGTCGATGGTGAGTTCGGTGAGCGGCACGAGGTCGTGCCGGTGGAATGCGCGGATGTGCATGGACGTGCGCCTCTCGGGCTGAGGGCTCGAGGCCCTGGCAGACGGGGGACCTCTGCCGGCCCGCGCGCGGCCGGACAACCGGCGGCGAGCAGGCCCTCAGCGACGCGTGCGCCCAGCGGCGAGACATTCCATGGCGCCAGGGTACCTCCGGGGGGTGCCGCTGTGCCCCGGAAGGGCGGTGGCCGGGCCGGGAGGGGCGACGACCGGACCCTCCGGACCTGCCGGACCTGCCGGACCTCCGGACCCGGAGGGGCAACGGCGGCACGGTCGGCTGGACCGGGCCGCCCGGGTGCCGCCGCACTGCGGGTCCGGGGCGCCGTCCGCCCCGGGGCACGCTCCCCTTACCCCGTCAGTCCCGCACCGGCTGCTGGGGGAGCGGGGTCCCCGCCGGGAGGTCCGCCCGGTCACGCCCGCCGCCCGCCAGGGCCAGTGCGCCCGGTCCGAAGAACACCAGCAGCAGGAAGCCCCAGCAGAACAGCGCGGGCGCGAGACCGCCGTTCTGCAGGGGGAACAGCCCGTCCTTCTGATGCTCGGTGAAGTAGGCGAAGGCCATGATCCCGGAGCTGAGGAAGGCCGCCGCGCGCGTCCCGACGCCGAGGAGGATCAGGGCACCGCACACCAGCTCGATCACCCCGGCGTACCAGAACGGCCACTCGCCCACCGGACTGGCCTTGCGGTCCAGCACGCCGAACAGGGTGGCCGCGCCCTCGCTGGTGAACAGCACGCCCAGGACGATGCGGAACAGACCCAGGACGAGGGGTTGACGGGCCGTCAGCCAGTCGCTGAGGCGTGCGGTGTTCATCGGTGCTCCTCGTGGATGTCGCTCGGTTTCCGGGCACTTCGGGCAGGCGGGAGCCCGGCGGGGCGCGTCGTCCCCTCCTCCCTACGCACGCGGGGTCCGGAGCGTTCAGGCAGAGCGGGCGGAATTCCCGGCGGCGACCCCGAGAGCGGCACGGGCACGCACCCGGGTCACCGCCGCGGTCCCGCGCGGGACCGGCGCGAGACCCGGTCCACCCGTACGGGAGCCCGTGCAGCGGACGCGCCCTCCCGCACGCACGCCCTCGCGCACGCACGCTCTCCCGCACGCACGCACGCACGCCCGTCCGCTCCTCGGTGGGCCGGGACCGCGCGGTCAGACAGTGAGGGCGTCCAGCGGGCTCGCGGACAGTGCCCCGAGATACTCGGTCAGCGCTGTGGCCGTCTCACGAAGCCCGAACCGGGCCCCGAGCTGGCCGTCGGGACGCACCACGAGCCCGGCCTCCGGACCGGGGCGGTACAGGCGGTCGAACTTCCCGGCGGAGTCGCGGTAGACGGCGGCTTCCATGCCTTCCCAGCAGCCGTCCGCCGCCTCCCGGGCGAGGACGACCACGGCCACCATGCCGGGGCCGCCCCCGTGCGGCCCCGGCACGTCGTCGGCGGACGCATCTCCGGCCCGGTCCGCCCGGGACGGCGCCACCGCCCCCGTCGCCCGGGCCGCTCGCAGCGCGTCCGCCAGGCGGGCCTTGTCCGCCCCGTACAGCAGCAGCGCGTGGCCGGGGCGACCGCGCAGCACGTCCAGCAGGCGCAGCGCGGGCCCGGAGACCGGCGCGGTCAGCCCGGCGCAGTCGGGGGCCCGGTCACCTGGCTGGGGCGCGTCGGCGGGCCCGTACGGCGCCGCGGCCAACGGCCCGCCACGGTGACTGACCAGCAACTGCGCCTCGCGGAGCAGTACCGTGCGCGGATCGTCGGGATCGGTGTCGATGCCCTGCGTGGCGTGTCGTACGGTGCGGCCCACGACCTCCTCGCCGACGGGACGCCGCTCGGCGTCGTACGTCGCGAGCAGGGCCGGGCCCGCTTCCCCCCGCACCACCAGGGCGAGCTTCCACGCGAGGTTGCAGGCGTCCTGGATGCCCGTGTTCATGCCCTGGGCACCGGTGGGCGGGTGGATGTGGGCGGCATCGCCCGCGAGGAACACCCGGCCCTCGCCGTACCGGTCGACGATGCGATGGCTGATGCGGAAGACGGACGACCAGCGCATCGACGTCAGGCGGGCGGGCCGGGGTGCCAGCCGGTCGACCACGTCCTGGATGTCGGACAGGAGGGGAGGAGTGCCCGCCTCCAGGCCGTGCGCCACACCACCGTCCCCGTCCCCAGGACGCTCCGCACCCCCGGGCCCCCGAGCGGGCGACGGCGGGACCAGCATGGACATGCGGTACCGGCGGGTCCCGGGCAGCGGGATGCACACCAGCACATCCGCGGAACCGTTCTCACCCCCGCGAGACGAACGGATGCCGTACCCCGGCGGCATGTCCCAGTCCGCCTCGACGTCGGCGAGCATGTACGCGTCCGGGAGCGCGCCGCCTTCGAAGGAGATCCCGAGGCCCTTGCGGACCGCGCTGTGCGCGCCGTCGCACCCGACCAGATGCCCCACCCGCACTTCCTCCTCGGCGCCGGAGGCCGTGCGCAGCCGGGCGGTGACGCCCTGGTCGTCCTGCTCGAACGACACCAGCTCCGTGCCGCGTTCGATGCGCGTGCCCAGGCCGGCGACGCACTCCTCCAGCAGCCGTTCGGTCTCGTACTGCGGCAGGGCGGCGAAGCCGTACGGTACCTCCGGCGGCAGGGTGAGGTCGATGCGTGCCCGCTCCCGGCCGTCGACGTAGACCAGCTGACCGCGCAGCGGTACGGCGCTCTCCAGCACGGCGCGGACCAGGCCCGTGCGGTCCCAGATCTCCAGGGTGCGCGGCTGGATCCCGACCGCCTTGGCGTACGGGCGGCGGGCCGGCAGCCGGTCGATCAGCCGACAGGTCACGCCGTGCCGGCGCAGTTCGGCCGCCGCGCTCAGGCCGACGGGGCCCGCACCCACGATCAGTACATCCGTCGCCCGGCTGTGCGTCACGGTGCCTCCCGGGAGCCGGCCCCCCACCGGCCCGGCTTCCATCGTCGCCCGGCGCGGCCGGGGCTGCGACCCGGGCCCGGAGCGCCCGGCAACGAAGAACCGGTGGCCGCCCCGCGTGCTGCGGAGCGGCCACCGGCCGCAGAGGAACGGCGAGGAGAGCGAGGGGACTGGTTCATAGAAGTTGAGAAGGAAGCCCCCTCATGGCCTCGCCACGGTCACGCTAACACTCAGGCCGGGATCAGGTCGCGCAGATTTTCGGGGGTCACGACGCGCGAGTCCGGATGCAGCCCCTCGGGGCGCTCCAGACCGATGTAGGTGACCGGACCCTCGGGGAGGGGGCCGCCGTCCCGGACGTCCACGGTCGTCGCGCCCCCCGACATCAGGCCCGTGAGGTAGCGGACCGTCAGCTGCTCCCGCTCGACGATGGCGCGCACCAGCGTCGCGACCGTCAGGCGGTTGCCCTCGACCCGGTTGTGGGACGGATCCCCCCGCAGATACAGGTGCAGCCACTTCGCGTGCCAACGGCCGTCGGCGCCGCGCACGAACACCAGCGGCAGGGCGACCCGGCCGGGACCGCGCAGCTCGGACCTGGCGCGCACCGTCCGCGGCTCGAACGGGCGCCCCTTCTGCTCTCCCTCACGCAGCATGAACCCGAAGAACGACTCCGCCACCTCCTCGAAGCCCTCCCCGCTGAAGATGTTCACCTGTGGCACCACGAACGCACCCCGTACCGCGCCCAGCCGCAGGTCGATGAACTCGGAGGCACCCTCGGGCGCGCTGGTGAGGTCACCGGAGTGCCTGCCCCCGACGTCCCGCAGGTTTGTGTACGACAGCCAGGAGACGGTCGCGTAGCGCCCGTCGAGCAACAGCGCCGACAGGTCGAAGTCGGTGGTGGCCGCGGTTTCCCGCCAGTACACGAAGAAGCGCAGCAGCTCACCGTCCACCGCGGACACCGAACCGCGCGGCAGCACCCCCAGCCCGGCCGTGCTCGCGCGGCCGCTGAGCGGCAGTGCCACGTCCAGGACGTCCGGATCGACCAGCACGCGCCCCGCACCGCCCACCCGACGGCGCAGCTCCGCGTCGAGCAGCGCGAGCAGCCGCTCGCGCACGGGGCCCGGCACCGGCCGGCGGGTGTCGTCGGCGACACGGCCCCGCCCGAGACGGTTCACGAACACCCGCCCGGCTCCCGTCTCCCGGGCACGGTTGCGCAAGTGCTCGACCACGGACAGCAGAACGCGGCCGGAGACCTCCGGGAGGACCCGCTCGACGGCGGACACCACCGCGTCACGGTCGTCCGCCGTGGCCGCGGTGCGCACCAGCCGGTCCAGGGAACGCAGCAGCCTGCCGGGCGCCGTCCGCAGCAGCCGGGCCGCACCGGCGACGTCTCCCCGGGCGAACAGCTCCTCGGCGCGGCTCTCCAGGGACCGGGCCTCCTTCTCCCCACGCGCGACGGCGAACACGTCCGCCGCGTGCGGCCACTGCGGGTATTCGTGCGGGTGCAGCCGCTCACCGAGCCGCTTCCACATTTCCCGGTGCGCGTGCACGTCGGCCGCCTTGGCCGGCGAGGCGGCGACCACCGCGTCGAGGCCCGCCAGCAGCGCCCGGCGCACCGGGCGTGGCAGCGACCGCAACCGCACGGGCTCCTGGAGACCCACGTCGGCGCCGTTGAGCGCGCAGACCAGCCGGAGGACGTCGGTCACCGTGTCGAGCAGCAGATCCGCCCCCGCCAGGAGGCGGGCCTGGTTGACCACGGCACGGTTCTCGCGCACCGGAATCCGCTCCGGCTGCGGTCCCGCCACGCAGTGCCCCGCGAGCTCCCGCAGATCCCGCAGGCCCTCCTCCCCGAGCGGCGTGGTGCTGCCCGCCAACGCCAGGTACAGGGACGTGACTTCGTCCTCCAGTCGCTCCCCGTGGTGCAGCACGGTCACCCGGTCGCCCGCCGCGGCGACCAGCTCGTCGTGCCGGGCGAGCAGGTCCGTGTACGCGTGCGGGTACGTGCCGTACGACGGCAGGGTGAGCAGGTCGACCACGCCCGCGTCCAACTGCTTCACCGTGCCCGCCCGGGTCGTGTCGTCGGCGAGCGCCCCGGCGACGCACTCCCGCCAGAAATCCGCGGTGTCCGGGACGTTGGCGGGGAAGTCGATGAAGTACGCGTTGTGCCGCACATGGTCGCCGACCATCTCGCGCACGGTGCCGAGGACCCGTACGGCGAGGTCCGTGACCGTCCCCTCGGACAGGCCGGCCAGCCGCCCGAACAGGCGCGCCGACAGCTTGAAGCCCACGGACATCAACGCGGCGTCGAACTGCCGCACCACGACGGTGCCGTCCCCGACGGGCCCCGACGGAGCGGGGACGCGGAGGGTGTGCCGGACGACCAGGGACTCGAAGCGCAGGGACATGCCCGCATGCTTCCAAGCCGGCGCCGGCGCCCGCACCCGGTTTTCGGGCGGAGCGCGGAATGCCCGACCTCGCTGGCCGTCGCGGTCGGTGCGGACGACCCGGCCGCCCCGCAGGGCCGTGGTCCGGAAGGGCCGTGGCCTGACCGGACTGTGGCCGTCACGGATAGATCAACTCGCGGTTGGCCATCATGGTGACGAACTTCTCGATCCGCTTGGCGCGTGTCTCGGGTTTCTTGGCGCTCTGCACCCGGTACAGGATCGCGTAACGGTTCTTGCTGTTCAGGGTGGCGAAGAACTCCGCCGCCCCGGGCACTTCCAGAAGTGCCTCCTGCAGGTCGTCCGGTACGGTCACCTTGCTCTGGGAGGCGTAGGCCGCCTCCCACCGCCCGTCGGCCTTGGCGGCGTCGATCTCCCGTTGGCCCGCCGGCCGGATCCGCCCCTCCGCGGCCAGCCGTTCGGCCCGCTCCCGGTTCACCTGGGACCAGGGACTCTTCTTGGTGCGCGGGGTGAAACGCTGCTGCCAGTACAGGTCGTCGACCTTGTCGCGCCGGCTGTCGATCCAGCCGAAGCAGACGGCGGCATCGAGGGCTTCCGCGTAGGTGATGCTCGGCAGGCCGCTGGCCTTCTTCGCGATTCTCACCCCCACCCCTGCCGCGCTGTCGTGGTTCTCCTCCAGCCACTGCTCCCACTGGGCCTGATCCTGGAACGTGAGGGTCGGTTCACTCATGCTGAATCCCATCGGAACGCGAGAGGACGGCCCCGACGTCGAGTGCGCGGTTCCCCGTGGAACCCACGGACGTCGACATGGCCCCGGTGTGCGCCGGTACCGAGGGCGCGCCCCCGGACGAGCCGGTGCCGTCGCCGGGGGCCGCGGGCCGTCGGGAAGCGTGTCAGGCCATCGAGGTGATGCAGAACGGGTAGCCGGCCGGGTCGAGCAGCACCGTCCACTTGCCCTCGCCGGGCTGCTGCTCGGGCTTGTCGGCACCGAGCGCCAGCAGTTCGGCTTCGGCCTTCTCCAGATCCGCGACACTGAAATCGAGGTGCACGCGGTTGCGGGCCTCGGGCCAGGACGGGGGCTCGAACCCGTCGATCCGGACGAAACCCATCCGCATGCCGTTGCGGCCGGAGAGGTAGGCCGCCGACTCACTGCTGAAGATTTTCTGCCAGCCGGTCGCTGCCGCGTAGAAGTCCGCGAGCGCTTCGGGGTCGGAGCAGCTTAAGGTGACGGCCCCGGGCTCGGCAATGGCTGTCATCGATCCACCTCTCGGTCTGTCGGTCGGTACGCATCGGTGTCATCGCGGTGCATGAGCGTTCTGCGGCGCTCAAGAGATCGTGCCGCACGCAGTGTTACACGTCGGACGTGCGGAACGGGCCACTCCAGGAGGAGCCGTGCACCGCGTACGAGGCAGTCCGCACAGGGACCCGGGGATTCCGGCGACCCGCCCTGTCATCACACAGGCGCACGGCTTCCGAACCCGACTCCCTGACCCGTTCCGACCCCATGGGCTTGGGAGCGCGGGTCTTCGCCGGACGGACCGTCCCGCCCGGCGCCCCGCAGCGGGGCCGCCGCGGTCGTCAGAGGTGCAAGCCTCACAGGACACCGCCGTGGCAGCCGGTGCGCGGCCTCCTCGCCTCGCCGCCCGGCTGTGCGACCGGGGGAACTCCCGGGCAGGACGTCCGGCCGTGGCTTCCACACCCACGCCCGCAGAGAACCGCTCCGTCGCCGGTACGCCGGTGCGCCGGGAGAACCGGAGCGGACCGGACCGGACCGCACTGGACCGGACCGGACTTGACTGGACCGGACGTATCCCCGAATGACCCCTGCCGGGGCGAGCGGGTCCACCCCGCCCCCGCCGTGCCGGTCCCCATGGCCCGGCGCGCGCGGCCACCACCTCGCTGATCGTCGAGAACGCCGGAACCGCGCGCCACATCGCCGGGGAGGTGTCGGTGGAGCGGTGGCCCCCGTCACCGACCACAGCAGCTCCCGCAGGCCCGGCCCGACGCAGGCCACGCCGACCGCGGTGCCGTGCTCCGCGTCGATCAGAGCCCGTCGGCGGACCAGATGCCCCGGGGGTGCCGACGGCCCGTCAGCGGCAGCGCCTGAGCCCTTCGGCCATCAGGGAGAGGCCGATGCCCAGGATCCACACGTCCTTGGCCAGGGAGAGCCCCTGCTCGGTGGGGCGCAGGCTGCCGTCCTGCCGCATCCCCGGCGTCCGCAGGTAGAGCCCCAGCGTGCCCACCGAGAACGCGGTCACCGCCGTTCCCGCCACGGCCGCCGGGACCACCGGCAGCAACAGGGCGCCGGCGATGGCGATCTCGCTCGCGGAGAGCGCCCGCACGAACTGGCCGGAGTCGTACTTCCCCAGGGCCGGATAGGTGCCGGACGCGAACTGGTGCAGGCCCTCGGCGGTGGCCTCGTCCGCCCCGCGTTTGGCCAGCCCGGAGTTCAGGAAGAACGCGCCGGCCGAGAGCCGGAGCGGAAGCTGCCGTGCCACCGAGTGCCAAGCCGGTCGCCGTCCCATGTCGGGTCTCCTCACGAGGTCGTCGCCCCCGCCTTCCAGACTCGCAGCCCTGCACCGGGTGTCAAACGGACGGGGTGCTCCCGGCTCCGGACCGCCCGGACCGCTCGGACCGGCGGGACCCGCACAGCCCCGCACCGGCGGGTCCGGAGGCACCGGCGCCCCCGGTGGACGGACAGCAACCCGGGAGGCACCCGCACGGCATCCGCCGGGGTGTCGCGCGGGCCGGTCGTCGCAGGTCACGTCGGTGCGTGCCACGATGCCGGTATGCGAGTCGTCGTGGTCGGTGCGGGGCAGGTCGGGCACACCGTGGTCAAGTCGCTCGCCGAGACGCACGACTGCCGAGTGGTCGACATCGACCGGGCGCGCCTGGACGCCCTCTCGCACGCCTACGACGTGCGCGTCACGCACGGCAGCGGCACCCGGCGCGAGACGCTGCTGGACGCCGGAGTGGCCGACGCGGAACTCGTCCTGGCCTGCACCTCCCGTGACGAGGTCAACCTGGTAACCGCCATGCTCGCCCGGAAGCTGTCGTCGGCCCGCACCGTCGTCCGGGCCACCGGCACGGACTACCTGGCCGCCTGGCACGCGGGCGACCTCGACGTGGACCTGCTGGTGTCGACGGCGTTCGAGACCGCCCGGGCCGTCTCCCGGGTGCTCCAGGTGCCCGGTGCCCGGCACGTGGACTTCTTCGCCGACGGAAAGGTGGCCGTGATCGGCGTCCACGTTCCCGAGACGGATCCGCCGCCGTTCGCCGGCCGCCCGCTGCGCGAGGCGGACCTGCCCGAGGAGTCCCGGGTGGTCGCCGTCGTACGGGACCGCGTCCTGATCGGACCCTCCGGGAAGGAGACCGTCCGGCCCGGTGACCTCCTCGTCGTCATGACCTCCCCGGCGGGCGCGCGGGCGTGGAGCCGCGCGGTGTCCGGGGCCGAACCCATCGGCGACGTGGTGGTCTTCGGGGCCGGACGCGTGGGGACCGCGATCGCCCGGATGCTGCTGGACCAGGGCCTCGTCGTGCGGATCGTCGAGCACGACGCGGCCCGAGCCGAGGCGGCCGCCGCCGCACTGGACCGGGCACGGGTCTACCACGCCGACGGCCTCGACCCCGAGTTCCTGCGCGGCGAACGCATCGGTGCGGCCGGCGCCGCCGTCCTCGCCCAGGGCGACGACTCCCGGAACCTGCACGCCGGGGTGCTCGCCAAGCTCCACGGGGTCGGACTGACGCTCACCGTCCTGGACGATCCGGCCGCGGCGGACGTCTTCGAGGCGGCGGGTGTCGACGTGACCGTCGACCCGGGGGACGAGACCGCCGAGAAGATGGCGCGCTACACCTTCGGCCGGCGCACCCGCCAGCTCGCGATGCTGGAGGACGACCGCTTCGAGGTGCTCGACATCACCGTCCGCCCCGGCAGCCGTCACGCGCACCGCCCCGTCGACACGCTCCCCGGGGCCGGTGTCGGCGCGCTCATCCGTGACGGAGAGGCGGTCTTCCCCCACGGCGGGGACGAACTGCGGCCCGGCGACCGGGTCATCGTCCTCGCCGAGCCCGAACACGTCGTCGCGCTCGAGCGCGACCTGTGAGGCGGGCCCGTCCGGCGGCGCGAGCACGACGCCGTTCCGGCACCGACGTGCGGACCGCGCTGGGCGTGGTCGGCGCCCTGCTGCTGTGGTTCTCCCTCGCCTTCGCCGCCCCCGCGGTCGCCGCGCTCGTCACCGGCCGGCCCCCGTGGCCCTTCCTCGGCGCCGGAGCGGCCACCGCCGTGACCGGGCTGGCCTTCAAGCGGGCCACCGGTCGGCGTCCCGCTCTGGGCGTCCGGGAGGGCTTCCTGGTCGTCGTCGCCGTGTGGCTGCTCGTCCCCGCCTTCGGCGCGCTGCCCTTCGTGTTCGGGCGCGTGCCGCAGCTCGGTCATCCGCTCGACGCCTATTTCGAGGCCATGTCGGGCTTCACCGCCACCGGCGCGACCGTCCTCACCGACGTGCACGCACTGGGACCCGACATGCTGTTCTGGCGCCAGCTCACCCACTGGCTGGGGGGCATGGGCATCATCGTGCTCGCCCTCGCGGTGCTGCCCCGGCTGCGCATCGGGGGCCGTGATCTGCTGCGCTCCGAACTGCCGGGCCCGGTCGCCGTCGAGTCGCTCGACGAGACCGTCCGCGGGACCGCCCAGCGGCTCTGGAAGGTGTACGTCGCGGTGACGGCGGCCGGCTTCCTCGTCCTGGCCGCGCTCAGCTGGTCCGGACTGGACCGGGGGATGAGCGTCTTCGACGCGTTCGCCTACGCGACCTCCGCCGTCTCCCTCGGGGGGTTCACACCGGACGCGGACTCCGCCCGGGGGCTCGCCCCGGTGACGCAGTGGGTGCTGTGCGCGCTGATGGTGGTCGCCGGGATGAACCTGCTGCGGCTGTACCGGCTCGCCGCGCTGCGCCAGGTGCGGGCAGCGGCCCGAGACGAGGAACTGCGCCTGTACCTGGGGCTGCTGGCGGCCGCGACCGCCCTGCTGGCCGTCGAACTCTTCGCCGAAGGGCTGGTGGACGGGGTCGGTGGCGTCCGGCACGCCGCGTTCCAGACGGTGTCCGTGGCGACCACCACGGGCTTCGCGACCCTGGACTGGTCGACCTGGGGGACGCTCGCGATGTTCACCCTGCTGGTCCTGATGTTCGTCGGGGCCTGCGCGGGGTCGGCGACCGGTTCGGTGAAGGTGGTCCGTCACCTCGTGATGTTCCGCTTCGCCCGCCGCGAGCTCGACCGGGCCGTGCACCCTGACGCGGTCGTCCCGCTACGGGTCAGCGGCCGGGTCGTCGACGACGCCGCCCTGCGTTCGGTGCTCGCGTTCGCCGTCCTCTACCTGCTCGTCTTCGCGCTCGGCACACTCGGACTCGCCCTCGACGCCGAACCCAGCCCGCCGGGCACCGGAGCGTTCACGGCACTCGGCGCGGCGGCCTCCTGCCTCGGCAACGTGGGCCCTTCCTTCGGCGAGACGGGTCCGTTCGGTTCCTACGCCGCGCTGGGCGGGCTGTCGAAGGTGATCCTCACCGCGCTGATGTTCCTGGGGCGCATCGAGATCGTGCCGCTCGCGGTCCTGCTGCGCCGCGGCTACTGGCGGGTCTGAGGACCGGAGTCACGGCCGCCACAGGCCCGCGTGATACGAAGGCGTCCGCGGCGCACGCCGCGGACGGGCCACCGGGCCACCGGGTCACAGGGCCACCGGGCTCCCGGGCCACCTGGTCACCGGGCCACCGGGCTCTCGGCGTCCCGCCCGTCACGCCGGGACGCGGGTCCCGCAGCGGGAGCACACCCGGACGCCCGTCCGCGGTCCTCGCAGCCCGCGCCGGGGACCACGTCCGACCGCTCGCACCCATGAGGAGAAGGCCTATGGCAGGGAACGGGACCGCACGGCCGCCCGCCGCCGCACTGCGTCCCCGGCGCGTCCCCCGCGCTTCCCGGTCGGCGGTCCTCTTCCTGCACGGCGGCAGCGCCGTAGGCCGCGCCCCCTCCCGGTCCTGGTACCCGGCACCCCTGCGGATGCGGCCGTTCGTGCGGGCCGTCGCCGCGGTCGTGCCGGACGACGTCCTGCTGGCGGAGGTGCGCTACCGCGTCCGCGGGTGGAACGGTGCCGACGCCGACCCTCTCCACGACACCCACCGGGCGCTGCGGGAGCTGGCCGCTCTCGCCGGGGACGTCCCGGTCGTGCTGGTCGGGCACTCCATGGGCGGCCGGGCCGCCCTGCGTGCCGCGGCGGCCCGCGAGGTCCGCGGAGTCGTGGCCCTCGCGCCGTGGTGCCCGGACGGCGAGCCGGTGGCGCAGCTGCGGGACAAGGACCTGATCGTGCTGCACGGGGACCGCGACCGGGTCACCGACCCCCGGGACTCGGCGGCGTTCGTCCGGCGGGCGCGCGAGGCCGGCGCGCGCGCCGAGATGCGGCTCGTGCCGGGCGGCGACCACGCCATGCTCCGCCGGGGCGGCCACTGGCACCGCACCGCAGCCGCCACCGTGGCGGCGCTGCTGGCCTCCGGCCGCACCACCGCGTGAGCGCCGGCTTCCGGCCGCACCACCGCGTGAGCAACGGGCCGACGATCCCGGCGTGAACGGCGCACGGGACTGCGCAGGCGCGGGGCGCGGGCGCGGGCCAGCGCAGGCGCGGGTCGGCGACGGGCGCGGGCGCGGCGCACGGAGATGCTGCCCGGCCTCCTCCCGGGCATCGCTGCCCCCTTCCTCCCTCCCTCCCCGCGCCCCCGGCACAGGACTCACACGACCCCCGCTGCACGGGCCGGGCAGTCGGTCGCCGGGACCCGGCCAGTCGTTCGCCGGGACCCGGCCGGTCGTTCGCCGGGCCCCGGCCGGTCGGGCCGCGCCCCGGGCCGGGAGCGCGGCGCCCTCGGGGCTTCGCCGCGCTCCGCACGACGCGGCCACCGTGCGGCCGGATGCTGGGGAGCGACATGCGTGAGTACATTTGGGACAAGGTGCCGAGTCCGATTGATCGGGTGGAGCAGACGGCGCACCCCTGATCGTCAACCTCGCCGACGAGGACGTTCATGTTCCCCACGAGTGCTCCGACGGTCACGGTGTTCGTGCTGTACGCGGGCGCGCTGATCGGCACCGGCCTCTGGGCCTACCACCGCACCCGCACCTTCCCCGACTTCGCCATCGGCGGGCGTCGCCTCGGACCCTTCGTCTCGGCCCTGTCGGCCGGGGCCAGCGACATGTCCGGCTGGCTGTTCCTCGCCCTTCCGGGCGCCGTGTACGCGGCGGGCGTCGGCGCCGTCTGGCTGGCGGTCGGCCTGGTCCTGGGCACCTACCTGAACTGGCTCTTCGTCGCCCCCCGGCTCCGCACCTACACCGAGCGCGCGGAGAACGCCGTCAGCCTGCCCGCCTACCTGGAGGAGCGGTTCGAGGACCGCACCCGCATGCTCCGCATGGTCTCGGCCGCCGTCATCCTGGTGTTCTTCACCGTGTACGTCGCCAGTGGCCTGGTCGCGGGGGGACTGCTCTTCGAGACCATCTTCGACGTCCGCTTCGGCGTCGGCGTGACCCTGACCGCTCTGCTCATCGTCCTCTACTCCTGCCTCGGCGGCTTCCTCGCGATCAGCCTCACGCACGTCCTGCAGGCCACACTCATGGCCGTCGCCCTGGTCGTGGTCTCCCTGACCGCCGTCGCCTCCCTCGGCGGCTTCGGCGAACTCGGCGACGACCTCGACCGCGCGGAACCCGGCCTGACCCGACTGGGCGTCCGCGTGGCCTACGACGGCGGCCAGTGGACCTCCGACGGGACCCTCGGCGCGCTGGCGATCGTCTCGCTGCTCGCCTGGGGCCTCGGCTACTTCGGCCAACCGCACATCCTGGCCCGCTTCATGGGCATCCGCAGCGTGCGGGACATCCCGGCGGCCCGGCGCATCGGCACCGGCTGGGTCGTCGTCGTGCTCGCCGCGGCCACCCTCGTGGGCCTCGCGGGCATCGGGGAACTCGGCGTGCCGCTCACCGACCCCGAAACCGTCTACATCGCCCTGTGCCGCGCCCTGCTGGACCCCTGGGTCGCCGGGATCATGCTGATCGCCGTCCTCGCCGCGATCATCTCCACCGCCGACAGCCAGCTCCTGGTGTCGTCCGTGGCCCTGACCGAGGACTTCTACCGGGCGTTCCTCGACCGGCGCGCCTCCGACCGGTCCCTGGTCCGCATCGGGCGCGGTGCCGTCGTCCTGGTGATCCTCGTCGCCTACCTCGTCGCGCTGCGCGGCGACGGGGTGCTGAGCATCGTCGCCCACGCCTGGGCCGGGTTCGGTGCCGCGTTCGGGCCGGTCGTGCTGCTCTCCCTGTACTGGCCCCGCATGACCTGGGCGGGCGCCATGGCGGGCATCGTCGCCGGGGCCACCACCGTGCTGCTGTGGGAGTCGGTCAACCCGCTGCTCGGGCCGCTCGAATCGGGTCTGTACGAGATGGTGCCCGGTGTCCTCGTCGCCACCCTCGCCGCCCTCCTCTTCGGCCGTTACGTCGGCAGACCGCCCGGACGGGCCTTCTGGCGCGTGCCCGGCGGCGGGGTGAGCCAGCTGATGGCCAACCCCTTCGTCATGCACGCGCCCATCGGCATGGCCGTCCTGGACACCGACCTGCGCTACGTCTGGGTCAATACCGCCCTCGACCGGGTGATCCCCCTGGACCGGCGCCTGGGGCGGCGGGCCGCCGACATCCTCCCGTCCGAGGAGGCCGCACCCCTGGAAGAGCGGATGCGCCGGGTCATGCACACCGGCCACCCCGTCACGGACTACGAGATCCGGGCCAGGACCGACGACTCCGGCCGGGAACGCGCCTCCTCGGTGTCGTTCTTCCCCATGCGGGACCGCCACGGCCGCACCGTCGGCATCCTCTACATGGTCATCGACGCCACCGAACGGCACCGCGCCCAGGAACGCCTCGCCCTCCTCAACCACGCGGGCGCCCGCATCGGCAGCACCCTGGACGTGACCCGCACCGCGCAGGAGCTGGCCGACGAGGCCGTGCCGGCCATCGCCGACTTCGTCGCCGTCGACCTGCTCGACTCGGTGATGCGCGGCGAGGAACCCGCGCCCGGACCGGTGGGCATGACACCCGTCATCCGCCGGGCCGGCCAGGCGTCGGTGCGCGAGGGCTGCCCGGAGGCCACCCTGGCCGTGGGAGAGGCGGTCCGGCGGGCCCGGATCTCCCCGGTGACCCGGTGCCTGCTGGACGGCAGGACCCTGGTGGAACGCAGCCTCGACCGGGTCGGCAGTCCCTGGGTGACCCAGGACCCCACCCTCGGGGCGTCCCTCATCAAGTTCGACTTCCGCTCCCTCATGGTGATCCCGCTGCGCGCCCGCGGCACCACCCTGGGCGTCGCGACCTTCGCGCGGTCCAGCCGCTCCGGCACCTTCCAGGACGACGACATCCGCCTCGCGGAGGAACTCGTCTCCCGTGCCGCCCTCTGCGTCGACAACGCCCGCCGCTTCACCCGCGAACGCACCGCGGCCCGCTCCATGCAGCGCTCCCTGCTCCCGCGCGGCCTCACCGGCGGATCCGCCCTCACGGTCGCCTCCTGGTACCAGCCGGCCGACGCGCCCAGCGGGGTCGGCGGTGACTGGTTCGACGTCATCCCGCTCTCCGGGACCCGGGTCGCCCTCGTCGTCGGGGACGTCGTCGGCCACGGCCTGAACGCGGCGGCCACCATGGGACAGCTGCGCACCGCGGTGCGCACGCTCGCCAACCTCGACCTCGCCCCCGACGAACTGCTCGCCCACCTCGACGACCTCGTCGACGGGCTGATGCGCCCGGACGGCGGGAAGACCACCGCGGACGGTCCCGATCCGGACGCGGGAGCCGCCTTCATGGGCGCCACCTGCCTCTACGCCGTGTACGACCCGGTCAGCCGGAGCTGCACCGCGGCCCGGGCCGGCCACCTCCCGCCCCTCGTCGTCGCTCCGGACGGCACCGCCGGGATCATGGACCTGCCCGCCGGCCCGCCGCTCGGCCTCGGATACCTGCCCTTCGAGTCGACCGAGCTGTGCCTGGCGGAGGGCACCCTCCTGGCCTTCTTCACGGACGGCCTGGTCGGCACCCGCGACCGCGACGTCGACGCCGGCCTCGCCCGCCTGAGCGAGGCCCTCACCGCGCCCGGACCGGAACTGGAGGAGATCGGCCGGGGAGCCGTCGACGCCCTGCTGACCGGTCAGCCGTCGGACGACGCCGCCCTGCTCCTGGCCCGCACCCGGGCGCTGGCCCCGGACCGGGTCGTCTCCTGGGACCTGCCCAGCGACCCGGCCGCCGTCGCCGACGCCCGCGGTCTCGTCGTCCGCCAGCTGTCCGACTGGAACCTGGACCACCTGGCGTTCACCACGGAACTCATCGTCAGCGAACTCGTCACCAACGCCATCCGCTACGCCGCCCCGCCCGTCTCCCTCCGGCTGATCCGCGACGACACCCTCATCTGCGAGGTCTCCGACACCGGCAACGCCTCCCCGCGCCCGCGCCACGCCCGCACCACCGACGAGGGCGGCCGGGGACTGATGATCGTGGCCCAGATCGCCGGGCGCTGGGGCACCCGCTACACACCCCAGGGAAAGATCATCTGGACCGAGCAGCCCCTCGGCACGCCCGAGTGGTAGTACGTGGCCGGATTCCGGTGCCTTCGGCGGCATGCGGCAGGCCGAAGGGGGAGGCGCGACCCGCGAGGGGGACATGCCTGTCCGCTCCGTCCTGGGGGGCTTCGGGCGCCCCGCTCCCTGCCGTCCCGCGCCGCCCGGTCCCGCCGGGTCCGGGTCCTCGGCCCCGGCCGCCCCGGGCCCTCGCAGCGCCCCGACCCCACCGGGAACAACGGCGACCGGTGGCGTGTTGGGGAGAGCGTGGCCGTGGAGGGGACAGTGTCCCCGGGCCTCACCCCTTGCCTGCGGGGACGATCGTCCGGCTGAAGCCCCGCAGAGCCGTTCGCCGCGCAGGCGACCGCCCTCCACGGCCGCGCACCAGCGGAACACGGCGTCCGCCGACGCCGTGGTCCACCATGCCTGACATGTTCGAGTCAATGCGCTCGGGCGGTGGCGGAAGGAGCACCCATGGCACGCAGCACCACACGGCCGGTCGTCAAGCTGAGGTCGACCGCCGGCACCGGCGTCACCTACGTGACCCGCAAGAACCGGCTGAACGACCCGGACCGGCTCGTCCTGCGCAAGTACGACCCGGTCGCGGGCGGGCACGTCCTCTTCCGCGAGGAGCGGTGACGACCCACCCCCCCACGCGGTCTCCGTCACCGCCCCGTGACGGAGACCGCCCGACCGCTCGTCGAGGAGTCACCATGAAGGTGCGCGCATCCCTGCGTTCACTGAAGTCCAGGCCCGGAGCCCAGGTGGTGCGCCGCCGGGGCGTCACGTACGTCATCGACAAGAAGGAGCCGCGCTTCAAGGCCCGCCAGGGCTGACCGGCCGCTCCGCCCACCGGACGGCCCGGTACCGCACGCGCGGTACCGGGCCGTCCCGCATGTGCGCCGGCAGCGGGTGACCAGGACGCCCGGCGGCGTGGCGCACGCTCCCGCCCGTCCCCTGCCGACCAGGATGGCGCACGCACGGTGAGGCGCCACGGCGCCGGACGGCACCCGGCCCGTCCGGCGAGTCCCGCGGGCTCCGCACCGGACGGCGGTACGGCGGACGGAGCCGCGTCGCGCGGTACGTACGGGAGGCGAGATGACGGTGACCCGGGTCGGCATGGTCGTCCACGGCGGACGCCCCGAGGCCGCCGAGGCGGCCCGCACGGTCCGCGCCTGGTGCGCCGCGCACGGCGTCGACTGCACGGACATCGACGTGTGGACCGAGGGCGCACGCCACAGCGCCCGTGAGGAGGTCGCCACGGCGGGCGACCCCGACCTCGTCGTCACCCTGGGCGGCGACGGCACCTTCCTGCGCGGGGCGCGCCTCGCCGCCGCCATCGACGCGCTGGTGCTCGGCGTCGACCTCGGCCGCGTGGGCTTCCTGACCGAGGTGCCGATGACGGCCGTGCGGGAGGCCCTGGACGCCGTGCACGGCGGTCACGTCGACGTGGAACACCGCATGCTGCTGACCATGCGCGCCTCCCGCCGCCTGGAGGTGCCCTCGGACATCGGGGCCCTCATGAGGTACGGCCGGGGCCCGCTGCTGCCGCCGACCGGCGTCCGCCCCGACTGCGAGACGAGCGGGGAGTGGGGCGTTCCGCTCGACGTGGCGGCGCTCAACGACGTGGTCCTGGAGAAACTCGCCCGGGACCGGCAGGTCTCCGTCGGCGTCTACATCGCCGGCCGGCTGCTGGCCTCGTACTCCGCGGACGCGCTCCTGGTGGCCACCCCCACGGGCTCGACCGCGTACAGCTTCGCCGCCGGCGGGCCGGTGGTCTCCCCGCGCGCCGAGATGCTGGTCTTCACCCCGGTCGCCGCCCACATGACCTTCAACCGCTCGGTGCTGGCCGCCCCGGACGAGCCCGTCGGCCTGCGGGTCCTGGAACGCTCGGGGCCGGCCGCCGTCAGCATCGACGGCCAGCTCCGCGGCGTGCTCGGCCCCGGCGACTGGATCGGCGTGTACGCGGCCCCCCGCCGCCTGCGGGTCGCCCGCCTCGGTCCGACGGACTTCTACGGGCGCCTCCGTGAGCGGATGAACCTCACCGACGCCCCCGCCGCGGTCGCCGACGGCATGCCCGCACCCCTCTGGCCGCACGAGAGCCCGCCCCCCGGAGACCTGGCCCACCTCGCCATGCCCCGGGCAGCCGCCGCAGCCGGCCCGGACGGAGGGACACCCCCTCCCGGAGCGCGGAGCGGGGCCGGCGGATGACCGACGACGAGCGCCCGGAGGACCCGCGGCCGGCCGCGGGTCACGGAACGGCCGGAGCGGCGGAGAAGGCGGCCGTCACCGACGTGGCGGCCGTCACCGGCCGCCTCAAGGAACGCATCTACGCGACGATCACCATGATCGCGGTCGTGATCGGCCTGTCCGTCAGCGACGCCGGCCCCAGGGGCGCCATCGCCACCGTCCTGACCACGGCCCTCGCCCTGTGGCTCGCGGCGTTCGTCGCGGACCAGCAGGCCCACCGCACCGTCCACCGCGGCTACGCCACCGGTGGCGAACTGCGCCGCATGCTCTACGTCAGCAGCCCGCTGCTGTCCTGCGCGGTCGGTCCGGCCGTCACCATCGCCCTGGCGTCCCTGGACGTCATGTCGCTGGACGCCGCGCTGCTCACGGCGGCGGGCGTGGGCGTCGCCTCCCTGTTCCTCTGGGGCTGCGTCGGAGGGCTGCGGATGGGAGCGGGCCCCGTCCCGGCCCTCCTCGCCGGCCTGGTCGACGCCGCCCTCGGCGTGGCCATCGCCCTGGTGAAGGCGGCGGCCGGCCACTGAGGTGCCGGCCCGGAGGCTGCACCGGCCACTGAGGCACCGGCCCGGAGGCTTCACCGGGCCCCGGCCGACGGCCCACCCTTCCCGGGACCGGGGTTTCCGGCGTCGGTCCTGGCAGGCACCGAGCCGAAAGGAGGGTGCGGGCGGCAGGCCCCCTGGTGTGTGCTGGAGTCCATGGCCATGGTGACCTGCGTGCCCGGAGTCGACGAACCCGTGGACGTGCTGCGGACGGTGAGGCCGGCCGGTCGGGCACCGCGACGACCGCGTGTCACCATGATCCGTCGGAGTCCGTCAACCCGCGCCGACGCGCGGACGAGGAGTGAGGTGAGGGCCATGTGGCCACGGGTCGACGGCATGCGGGCCCTGGAGCTCGGCACACCCGGTGGGATGCGCGACCGGCTCAACTCCCTGGTCCTGGAGGGGCGCAAGACCGCCACCACCGGACTGATGGCGGAGTACGCCGAGGAGGCCGAGGGCCTGGAGTACACCGGGGAGCGCCTGGCCCTGCTCAGCAACGACGGCAGGGCCGTCGCCACGCTGGAGGTCACCTCGGTGACCCGGTGCTCCTTCGCCGACGTCCCCTGGGAGCACGCCCGGGCCGAGGGCGAGGGCGACACGTCGCTGGAGGACTGGCGCACCGTCCACCGCCGCTTCTGGGACGACGAGGGCACACCCGTGGAGGACGACACCCCGGTCGTGTGCATCGCGTTCCGCGTGGTGGCGGTCGCGTAGCCCTGCGGTCGGAGGCGACGTTCCGGCCGGGCGGGCCCGGAGGACCGGGCTCGGCGGGACGGCCCGCGTCGGGTCACAGGCCAGGACTCGGGGCCGCCGCGCGTTCCGTCCCGCCAGGACACGGCCGAGCGCCGCGCGCCCCGGCCGGCAGGCTCCCGGGCGGGCTTGCCGCCGGGCAGGCCCCGCCGGAGACGCGGGTCGCCGAACGTCGCCCCCGGGTGGCAGTACCGCCGGGCACGGTCCGCACGTCGCCCGGGGCGGCAGCGCCCGCGCCCGGACGCGGTACCGGGACGTCACTCCGGGGCGGCAGGCTTCTCGCCGCGGGCGCGGTTCCGGCGCGTGGCTTCCCGGAGGCAGGGCCTCACCCGGGACGCGGTCCGCCGCCCCGGGCGTTCGGATCCCCGGTTCCTCAGCCGGGGCGCCGCGCCATCACGACCACGCCCGGCCCGGTGTGTTCGTCGGCCGGGAGCCGCAGTTCGGCCACGGGGCGGAGGCCGGCCTGCTCGATCAGCTCCGCCAGGGGTTCCGGCCGCCACTTGTGGGTCGTCCAGCGGACGGGCACCCCGCCGTAGGCCTCGGTGCGCACCACGTCCTCGTCCCCGACGTGGGTGGCGATGATGAAGCAGCCGCCCGGTACGAGGGCATGGGCGAAACGGTCGAGGACCTGCGGGAGCACGTGGCGCGGGAGGTTGAACAGCGACCACCACCCGAGCACGCCCCCGAGCGACGCCTCGGCGAGGTCGAGTTCGGTCGCCGAGGCGACGGCGAAGCGGCACTGCGGGTGCAGCCGCCGGGCGTTCTCGATCATGCGTGGTGAGAGGTCCACCCCGGTCACGTCGAGCCCGCGTCCGTCGAGGTAGGCGGTGACGGTTCCGGGGCCGCACCCGACGTCCAGGACGGGGCCGAGGCCGTCCACGCTGTCGGCGAAGGCGTCGATCGACGCCTTGAGCCAAGGATGCGTGCGGATGTCGCCGATGCCTGTAGTCAGCACCATGTGGGCGTAGTTGTCGGCCGCCCGGTCGTAGGAGTCGCGCACCGCGTCGAGGTCGGCCGGCCGTTCGATGGGTCGTGTGGGCATCGCCCCACGATAGAGGGCGCCACGGACGCGGGAGGCCGTACGGCAAGACCGCCTCGGACGAGCGGTGAAAGTCAACTCGCGCTCGGAACCGGGTGGTTCACAATCGGACAGCTGATTGTCGCGACCCTGACAAGTGGGCCGTTCCGTGGCACTCTGCGACACGCACGTCCATCCGCACCGCTCTTCGTTCCCCCACCCGGCCGGAGCCCGCACGGATTCCGGCACGGCAGAAGGAGGCATGCGTGAGACGCAACCGCACCGCCGCGGGCATCCTGGTGGCCCTCGGGGCCCTGTTGGCCGCCGGACTCTCCGGCGCCGGCGCCGCGGGTGCCGCAGCCCCGCACCCGGCCGAGGCACCGCCGTCCGCCGTCACCCACTCCGTCCCGCTCGCCCAGCAGCAGGCGTCGCGCTCCTACTGGACGCCGGAGCGCATGCGCGACGCCGCTCCGCTCGACCTCCACCTCACGCCCGACGCGGCCAAGAGCCTGAAGCCCGCGCCCCGCGGCGGGACCACCACCGTCGTGCCCGGCGCCGCCCCCGCCGCCTTCCCGCAGGCCGGAGCACCCTGGACGGGCGGGGGAGCGGTGGTCCGGACGTCCGGGCGGGTGTTCTTCACCTTCCAGGGGCGCACGGCCTCCTGCTCCGGCAACGCCGTCACCAGCCAGAACGCCAGCACGGTCATCACGGCCGGCCACTGTGTGAAGTACCAGGGCAGCTGGCACACCAACTGGGTCTTCGTGCCCGGCTACGACAACGGTGAGGCGCCGTACGGTCGGTGGACCGCCACGAAGACGCTGACCACCCCGCAGTGGGAAGCGAGCGAGGACATCAACCACGACGTCGGAGCCGCCGTCGTCGCCCCGCTGGACGGGCGCACCCTCACCTCGGTGGTCGGCGCCCAAGGCCTCCAGTTCAACGGAGGCTACAACAAGCCGATGTACGCCTTCGGCTTCCCCGCGGCCTCCCCGTACGACGGCTCGGAACTCATCCACTGCAGCGGCAACAGCTCCCGGGACTTCCTCTTCTCCCAGGACCACAGCCTCGGCTGCAACATGACCGGCGGCTCCAGTGGCGGCCCCTGGTTCACCGGCTTCGACGAGGCGACCGGGACCGGTCTGCAGGTGTCGGTGAACAGCTTCGGCTACACCTTCCTGCCCAACCGGATGTTCGGCCCCTACTTCGGGGACGTGGCACGCGCCCTCTACGACAGGGCCCAGACCTCGTAGGCGAGACCGCACCCCGGGAGCACACCCGGGGCGCGGCGCGGCAGGGCAGCGGTGACGCGTCCGCCCGCACGGCCGGGCGCGCCACCGCCAGCCGCTCGCGTTGCGGGAGGCCGGACCCACGGCGGAGACTTGACGACGCGGGCACGCACCACGTCGGAAGGGTCTGCGATGGGCGAATACGTCCGGCTTCCCGGTGTCAGGACCTGGTACGAGACGGAGGGGAGCGGCGAACCGCTCGTCCTGCTGCACGGCGGGTTCTGCACCAACGAGACCTGGGGCGCCCAGCGCGCCGACCTGGCCGCCGTCCACCGCCTCTACCTCCCCGAACGCCGGGGCCACGGGCACACCCCCGACGTGCCGGGGCCCCTGTCGTACCAGGACATGGCCGACGACACGGTCTCCTTCGTCGAGACGGTCGTCGGCGGGCCCGCGCACCTGGTCGGCTGGAGCGACGGCGGCATCGTCGCCCTGCTGGTCGCCCTCGCGCGGCCCGACCTGGTCCGCACCATGGTGGTCGTCGGGGCGAACTTCCGTCCCGGCGGCGAGTGCTGGGCGGACCCCGGCATGCTGGACCGGATGCGCCCCGAGAGCCCGGACGTTGCCTTCTTCCGGGAGCTCTACGAGGCCGTGAGCCCGGACGGCCCCGACCACTGGCCGGAGGTGGCCCGCAAGGTCCTCGACATGTGGCGCACCCAGCCCCTGCTCACCGCCGGCGACCTGGCCCGCATCACGGCGCCGACGCTCGTCCTGGTCGGCGACGACGACCTGGTCACCCTGGAGCACACCATCGCCCTCTACCGCGCGATCCCCGGCTCACAGTTGGCCGTCGTCCCCGGGAGCTCCCACACCGTCCCGCTCGAGAAGCCGGCCCTGCTGAACCGGCTCGTCCTCGACCACCTCGCGAACACCCCGGTGGAGACCATGCTCCCCGTGCGACGGGCCACCACCGTGATCTGAGCACGACGCCCGGCAGCCGTGCTCGGGCCGGCCACGCCGGATGTCAGTCGGGGGGCGGATACGTGAGCCGCCCGTCACGCACCCGCGCCAGTTCGTTGAGGGAGGCCGGCCTGGACGCCGTGCGCGACATGATGTGCACGACCTCCACTCCCGCGACGAGCAGCGCGTCGGTGATGAGCCGCCGGTGGCACCGCCACGGCACCGCCTCACTGCACATGATCGCCGGCCTGCCGGCCTCCGCCAGCTCCATCAGCTCGCGCAGCCCCGCGGCGAACTCCTCACCCGCCATGTAGTCGGCGTAGTCGCGGAACGCCTTGACCCGCCAGCCGCCGTTCTCGGTGGGGACACCCTTCGGAGTGTGCCTCCGGCCGCCGAGCCGCCGGATCCACCGGTACCCGATGTCGGACGGCAGGGCCTCGGTCAGGGCCGCCTGGTTCCACTGGGGGTGCTTCCGGGACGCCGGGAACGAGCGCACGTCCACCAGACAGGTGATGTCATGGGCGCGCAACATCTCCAGCACCTCGTCGAACGTCCGCGTGGAGTGCCCCACGGTGTGTACGGGATGCGTCATCCACCCGCACCCCCTACACCTTCGTCAGCGCGTCACCCTTGTGCATCGCGACGTGGTCGGTCTTGTCGCTCTTGATCTCGTACTGCGGATTCTCCTCCGAACAGCGCCGGGTGCGCCCCTTGAACGTCACGTCGCGGGTGTGCTTCTTGACGATGACGCCCTCGACATGACCCGCCTCGGAGTTCCACCGCACATGATCACCGACGGAGAAGTGCTGCGGCATGGTGTGCTCCCCTTCCTCGGGTCGTCGCGTGCGCCGGCGCACCGGGTCCGGTCGAGAACCGGGCGAGTACCCCTCCGAGCGGCGGGATACTCCTGAGCAGGGCAGCCACCGCTCTGCCTCAGGGTGGAGCCCGGCCCGGCCCGCCGTACGGCGCGTGGCCCTTCGGACCACCGTGCGCCACCGGCCCGCCCGGCCCGGTCAGGGGACGGCGATGCCCGGGTGGCCCGTCCGTGCCGCCGCCAGGCGTTCCTCCTCCCGCTGCACCGGACCCGCGTCGCCTCGTCGCCTCGTCGGTGCGTCGGTGCGCGGTGCGTCGGTGCGTCGGTGCGTCAGCGGCAGCCTCGGCTCAGGGAATCCGTCAGGCGGCCGGACATCCGTGACCGGTCGGCGGCCGGCCGGCCCCGGACGGGGGCGGGCGGTGCCAAGGACCCGTGCGCCACCGCCACGGTTGGCTGCCGGCGGCACAGGGCGCAGGGCGCCTGACGGGTGGAGTACCGGTCGGGCGCCCGCCCCTCGTGTCCCGTGCCGCGACGGGGCAGACGGTGCCTGCTGCGGCTCTAGAAGAAGCCCAGCTTCTTCGGCGAGTACGACACCAGCAGGTTCTTCGTCTGCTGGTAGTGGTCCAGCATCATCTTGTGCGTCTCCCGGCCGATCCCGGACTGCTTGTAGCCCCCGAACGCCGCGTGCGCGGGGTAGGCGTGGTAGCAGTTCGTCCAGACCCGGCCCGCCTGGATGGCGCGGCCGGCGCGGTAGGCGGTGTTGATGTCGCGGGTCCACACGCCCGCGCCGAGACCGTACGAGGTGTCGTTGGCGATCTTGATGGCGTCGTCGAAGTCGTCGAACGAGGCCACCGAGACGACGGGGCCGAAGATCTCCTCCTGGAAGACCCGCATCCGGTTGTCACCCTCGAAGATGGTCGGCTGCACGTAGTAGCCGCCCTTCAAGTCGCCGTCGTACTCGGCGCGTTCACCCCCGGTGAGCACCTTGGCCCCTTCGTCGCGGCCGATGTCGATGTAGGAGAGGATCTTGGCCAGCTGTTCGCTGGACGCCTGGGCACCGATCATCGTGTCGGTGTCCAGCGGGTGGCCCGGCTTGATCAGTTCCGTACGGGCGACGGCCGCCGCGATGAAGTCGGGGTAGTTGCCGCGCTGGATCAGCCCCCGCGACGGGCAGGTGCACACCTCGCCCTGGTTGAGGGCGAACATGGTGAACCCTTCGAGGGCCTTGTCGCGCAGGTCGTCGTCCTTCTCCCAGATGTCGTCGAAGAAGATGTTCGGCGACTTTCCGCCGAGCTCCAGCGTGACCGGCTTCAGGTTCTCGGCCGCGTACTGCATGATCAGCCGGCCCGTGGACGTCTCACCCGTGAAAGCGATCTTGGCCACCCGCGGGCTCGACGCGAGCGGCTTGCCCGCCTCCGGGCCGAAGCCGTTGACGATGTTCAGCACGCCCGGCGGCAACAGGTCGGCCACGAGGCTCAGCCAGAAGTGGATGGAGACCGGCGTCTGCTCCGCCGGCTTCAGAACGACCGCGTTGCCCGCCGCCAGCGCGGGCGCCAGCTTCCAGGTCGCCATCAGGATGGGGAAGTTCCACGGGATGATCTGCGCCACCACACCCAGAGGCTCGTGGAAGTGGTAGGCCACCGTGTCGTCGTCGACCTCGCTGAGCGAGCCCTCCTGAGCGCGCACCGCGCCGGCGAAGTAGCGGAAGTGGTCGATGGCCAGCGGGATGTCGGCCGCCAGCGTCTCCCGTACGGGTTTGCCGTTCTCCCAGCTCTCCGCGACCGCGAGCGCCTCCAGGTTGGCCTCCATGCGGTCGGCGATCTTCAGCAGGATGTCCGACCGCTCGGTCGCCGCCGTGCGGCCCCAGCCGGGCGCCGCCGCGTGGGCCGCGTCCAGGGCCGCCTCGACGTCCTCGGCGGTGCCGCGCGCCACCTCGGCGAACGGCTGCCCGTTGACGGGACTCGGGTTCTCGAAGTACTGGCCCCGCACCGGCGGCACGTACTCCCCGCCGATGTAGTGGTCGTAACGGGACTGGTAGGAGACGATCGCGCCCTCACTCCCGGGCGCCGCGTATCGGGTCATGCGGAACTGGCCTCCTTCAGCAGCGCTGCCCGCCGTTGGACAGCTCTGCGCCGGAGCGTAGGGAGACGGACGTTGCAGGCACGTTGCGTGGCGGGAGCCTCACACCGCAGCGTGTCCACGGGCAGGAACGGAGGGGACCCCACCCCGCTCCGGGGCGCGACCCCCGGCCGACGACCGCACCCGACCGGGCCCGCTCACCCTCTCCCCTCGAACCGCGAGCGGTACCGACCGCCCGCATCGGACCGTGAGCGGTACGGACCGCTCGGTGCGGCCAACTCCGCTTCCAGAGCGGCGAGTCGGGCCCGGTGCGCCGCCGTGGGGCGGGCCGTCGCCAGCGCCCGCCACACGTCCAGGTCGTCCGCACCCCAGGGGGCGTGGACCCAGTCGGCCAGCAGATCGGGGTCGGCGCCGCTGACCAGAGCGGCTCGCAGTCCGTCGTGCAGGCGCCGCCTGAGCCGTACGACCGCCGGTGCCCGGGACGCAGGCAGCAGGGGGCCCGGGTAGGCGGTCAGGGCTCCGGTGACCGCACCCGACGCGAGTCGGCGTTCCACGACGGCGAGATCCGACTCCGGACGCGCGGTGAGCCGGTAGGGACGCGAGGCGAGCAGCCCTTCCGGAGCCCCGGAGCCGCCGTGGCCGACGCCGTGGGAGTCCAGCACGTGGCGCAGCCGTGCCAGCTCCACCCGCAGCGTCACGGGGGTCACCGACTCGTCCTCGTACAGGGCGCAGAGCAGTTCGTCGCCGGTGAGACCGCCGGGGTGCGTGGCGAGGAGGACGAGGATCTCGCTGTGCCGGCGGCTGAGCCGCAGGGTGCGCCCGCCCGTCGTCAGCACGGCCCGGTCACGGCCCAGCACCGCCAGCTCCGGGCCACCCGTCGACGGACGCCGGGGTGCCAGCAGCGCGAGCTGGGACTCCGCGGCCCGCGCCACCGCCTGCACGAAGCCCAGGCTGTGCGGATGCGCCAACCCGTCCCCGCCGGTGATGTCCACGGCACCGAGCAGCCGTCCCGTCCGCGGATCGTGCACGGGCGCCGCCGCGCACGTCCACGGCTGCGCGCGCCGCACGAAGTGCTCGGCCGCGAAGACCTGCACCGGACGCCCCACGGCGACCGCCGTGCCCGGCGCGTTGGTGCCCACCGCGCTCTCCGACCACCGGGCGCCCGCCACGAAGTTCATCCGCTCCGCCTGCCGCAGCGTCGTCGCGTGGCCCTCCACCCACAGCAGCCGCCCGTGCGCGTCGCACACCGCCAGCAGATGACGCCCGTCGGAGGCGAACGATCCGAGCAACTCCCGCATGAGCGGCATGACATGGGCCAGAGGATGCTCGGCACGGTAGGTCCCGAGGTCGCCGTCGGCCAGTTCGATGGCGGCACCGCCGTCCGGCTGGACCCCCGCGCGTGCCGACCGCCGCCAGGACTCGGCGACCACTCCGCGTACCGGGCGCGGCACCGTCCCGGCCTCGGTGAAGGCCGCGTGCGCCCGGTGCAGCGCGCGGACACGCTCGGCGGGGTCGGCCCCCGGTTCGAGGGCCACCCAGGAATCGGTCACCTTGGCCTCCCGTGGGGGCGACGTGCTGGGGACATCGTGGCCCGGGGACGGCTCGGCGACAACCGTCCCGACGCGTGGTGGCCTCCACGGCCGCTGCCACCTCGGGCGGCGGCGGGGGCCGCGCGTCACGGCGGAGGCGGCGGAGGACGGAACGAGGTCGTGTGCCCCCGTTATGTTTTCCGCGGTCCTGCAAGAGGGCCGCTGGCCTCCGGGCCCGGCATGACTGTGTCCCCCTGTCGATGGGATGACCTGGGGGGTGG